>JAPOVF010000159.1 GCA_026708285.1 Acidobacteriota bacterium | reverse complement strand
GTCGGCGTGCTCGGCGAGCAGCCGGTCGAAGATCGGTTGCGCCTCGACGGTCCGACCGCTCCGAACCAGGGCCAGACCGTAGGCGTACTGAAGCGAACGGTCCGCGGCGCGCGCCGGATCGGTGGCCAGGAGTCCCGCCGCGCGCTCGTAGACCTCGGCGTTGAGCCAGGCCAGCGCGAGCATCCGCCGCACGGCCGCATCGTCGGGCGTCTCAGCCAGCGCCTTCGACAGCGGCAAGGTCGCCCGGTCGAAGTGACCCGCGTTGAAGCGGGCCACGCCCAGCGAGTACTGGACCCTCGGAAAGTCCGGATCGACCGAGGCAGCCTGCTCGAAGTGGTCGGCCGCCCGGATGAAACGCCGGGCCTGCGTCGCCATGACGCCGAGGTTGAACGAGGCGCGGGCCAGCGTCGTTCGCGCCGCTTGCACGAGCTGCCCGCGAACCTCCGGGGAGAGGCCGGAGACCGGCGTCTCGCTGAAGACGGACAGGCCGACGACGCCGGCCGACGGTTCCTTGCCGTGCCCGTCCAGGTAGTTCGACATTCGATCGCGCGAACTCCGGGCCAGGGCCACCGAGAAGCGTTCGGCGGCCTCGAAGTGAGGCATCGCCCGCGCCTCGTCGCCCGAGCGACGGAGGGCCAGAGCGAGCTGGTAGTGAAGGCTTTCCATCTGGTTGGCGTTGAACGAGCCGCCGTACCCGCCTTCCGCAAGATCGATGGCGCTCTCGAGCGCGGCCGCCGCTTCCCTCGGCCGGTCGAGGCCGAGCAGGGCCCGGCCCAGATGATGCAGGGCGTTGGGTCGGGTGGACTCCGATTCCACCGCGATCTCAAGGGAGGTCAGGGCCTCCTCGAAGCGCCGCGCATCGACCAGCACCATTCCGAGATAGAGCGAGTTCACCGGATCCTCGGGCGAGATGCGGCGCTCCTCCTTGAAGTGGTCGATGGCCTCTTCGACGGCGCCGCGGCCCCGGTCCAGGAGCTCCACGGTCGCCAAGTAGAAACGTGCCCGCGGCACCCGCGGTTCCTGTTCGATCGCCCGTTCGAGCGCCTCGCGGGCCCGCTCGTACTCGCCGTAGTCGCGATAGGTCCTGCCGATCAGAATCCAGGTCTGCGGAATCGGACGCTCCCCGGCCACCTCCCGGAAGAGCTTCTCGGCGGACTCCGGACGCTCAAGCCGCAGGTAGCCGCTGGCGAGCGCGAAGCGGGTCTCGACGTCTTCGGGCATGGATTGGGCGGCGCCCTCCAGTTGCTGCACCGCCAGCTCCGGCTGGCCGGTCGCATTGAAGGCCCGGGCGAGCAGCCGCACGGCACGACCGTCTCCCGAGCTTCGCGCGAGCAGACGCAGGAGAACCTCCACCGCGCCTTCGGGATCGCCGCGCTCGAGCGCGAGCTCGGCGAGGGCGAGCAAAGGACGCCGCGCTTCGAGCGCCGAAACCAGTGCCCGCTCGTAGGCTGCCTGCGCCTCGGCCGGGGCGCCGCCGGCACGGTAAAGGTCGCCGAGCAGCAGCCAGCCTTCCAGCAGCGCCTCCCGGTACCAGCTCTCGGCCGCCTGCGGTTCGTCCCGGCGCAGCATGCCCTCGGCCTCCGCCAGGGCCCGCTGCATGGCGGCGTCCGGCGGCTGCTCATCCTGCGACTGCGTCGCCGCCGGCAGGCCGATGGCCAGGAGCAGGCTGAGGGCGGTTGCGTGGAGCCGGCCAGCAGGCCGGCGCACCCAGTGGACGGCCACTTCCCTGCGCGCCACCACAGGGCCGAACCTCAGCGTCCCTGCCCGGCCCCCTCGCCCACGGCCAGGGTGGTCGAGACGAACGCGGTCTCGCGGGTGGCGTCGTCCCGGACGCCGACCGCGACCAGGTTGAGGCCATCGGGAATGTCGATGTTGAAGACCAGGTCGAGAAGACGCGTATCGCGATCCGGGGGTACTTCCACCTGGAAGGTCTTCTCATCCCTGACCACCCGCGAGGTTTCGGCATGGCGGCTGGCGACCTCGACCCTGATCTGCGCCATCTCCTTGTCCTCGAACGGCAGGAAGGCGACCCGCGCGGCCGGCACCATGACGTGGAGCGGCAGTCGCCGCTTGCCGCCGCCGGCCGCTCGTACACGGCCCGCGCCCAGCCGGACGCCGAGAGGATTCTCGACCAGGCCGAGATAGAGCGCGCCGTCGAGCTGCTCGCTCATTCGCTGATCGGCACTCTTGTCGCGGTAACCGCGACGGTGACGCACCTGCAGGTTCCGGCCCCGGACCCGAACGCGGATCTGGTGCTCGCCCCGGTCGCCGCCGTGGGGCGGGCGGTAGGCGAGAGAGTAGTAACTCGCCATCTCGTTGGCGATCTGTTCGAGTTCGCCGTCGAACTGGTTGCGGTTGAAGATGGCGCGACCGCCGGTCTCGTCGGCGAGCACGGCCATCCCTCCGCGCTCCGCCTCGCGGATCGAGCTGTTAAACGGGTTCGCCCCCAGGAAGTCGATCGAGGACTGCTCCGCCGCGCTCAGGAACGTCGAGCGGAGGCCGTTCGTCTGGAGCGAGTAGATCGTCACGCGGTTCGCGTTGGCGTGACGCGTCAGTTCATGAAAGCCGGTGGACAGCTCCTCCACCGGTGAGAGCGAGCGGAACCGGTCGCCGGCGGGGCACAGGCCGGTGATGAAGTCCCGCAGGTCCGAGCCCGGAGTCCGTTCGAGGGAGTCGCTGAGGTAGAGCAGCGTCTTGACGCCGGGCAGCGCGGCCAGGAAGCGGACGGTCGTCGTCAGGTGATCGAGCGTGGATCCGATCCGGTCGCGGCCGATGCGGGCGGAGTTCTCGACCTCCGGCAGCGCGCGCCGCACGAACGACTCGCAGGGCGCCGGCGCCGTCGTCCGGCGGTCGCTGCCCGAGGAAGCAAGCACCTTCGCGTCCTGCCAGAGCTGGTTCAACCTCTGCACCGCTAGCCGCTTCGCCTGCTGCGACTGGCCGCCCATTCCCGGCGAGGCCGCGATGCGCTCGAGCGCCAGGTCGAGGTCCTCGCGGCTGGAACCGAAGTAGGCCTCGGTGATCAGGTCGCGGTTCTGCCGGAAGATGAGCACCCGCTCCGCGGGGAACTTCTCCTCGTCGAGGAAGGCTCGCAGATCCTCGATCACCCGCTTGCGGCTGGACGGGCCGAGGTGGAGGTCGTCGAAGTAGAGAACAAGATGCGCGGGTTCCGCCGGGCCCGCGCCCGCGTCGGCCGGCTGGACGGTGTCGGCCGTCCGGTCGCCCGGCTCGGCGGCCGTCCGGGCGGCGACGGCATCGGTCACCTCGCTGAAGAACTCCACCGTGACCGGCCTTCCGTCCTCCCGGACCTCGAAGTCCTCCAGGCTCAGACCGCTAACGGGCCGGCCCCGGTTATCGCTGACCCAGACCTCGACGTTGACGAGCTGGACGTCGACGACCTCACTGAAAGCGGGGCGATCGGCGTCCTGCGTCTGAGCCGGAGCGGCGCCGGGCGCCAGAGCCGCGAGTCCTGCCGCCAGCGCGGCAACGAGAACGTGCCGGTTCGTCGAAGTCATCGTTTCAGTCTACTTTCGCCGTCAGGCAGTTCGTGGTTCGGCCGGGGCCGGCAGGCGGCGCAGCAAGCCGAAGAGCAGGGCCAGTAGAACCAGTCCCCCGATCGGAGCGATGAAACCGGCCGCCAGCCCGTCGGCGCCGCCGGCAAGCCGTCCGGTGAGCCAGGGCAGCACCGCGCCCCCCGCGCCGGCCAGGGCGAACACCCAGCCCGTGTTCCGGGAACGCGTGGCCTCGGTGAGATCGGCCAGAAACGAGATCGTCAGCGGAAAAAGGGGCGCCAGCCCCGCGCCCGCCGCGACCGCGGCGACCGCGAGCCCGGCCTGAGATCCGCTCAGCAGGAGGCCGAGGAGGCCCCCGCCGGCCAGCACGACGCCGGCGCCATAGAGCGCGGGCTCGGACACCCGCCGGAGCACCAGCGGCGCCGCCGCGCGGCTAGCCAGCAACGCGGCCCAGAAGCCCGATCCGATCCAGAGCGAAGTTGCCGAGCGCTCCGCCTGGAACTGGTCGGCGAGGCTGACCAGCCAGCCCCCCACGGAGTTCTCGATGCCGACATAAAGGAACATGATCGCGGCGATCACGAAGAGTCCCGGCAGCACATCTCCCTGCCGGCCGGCCGGCACCGAGGCCGCCGGCGCCGCGATTTCGCTGCCGCCCCGGATCGGGACCAGGGCGATCAGGACGAGCCCGCCGGCGGCGGCCAGGACAAGGAGCACCGCATCGCTCGACATCCCTGGCGGCCGAACGGCAAACAGGAGGGGGCAGGCGACGGCGCCGGCGCCCCAGACCATGTTGAGCGACGAGAGCGCCGCGCCCCGGCGCTTCGGCTGCGAGTGGGCGACCCGGAGATTCGTGGCCGGAATCGCCAGTCCAAGACCGAGACCGACGGCGGCCATCGGTGCCAGCGCCAGAGGCCAACTCGCGAGGGATAGCGACACCAGACCCGCGGCGATCAGCAGGTATCCGAACCGCAAGCTGAGGCCGAGCCGATAGCTCGACAGCAGCGAACCGGTAGCGCTGGCGAGGAACTGAACGACGAACAGAGCCCTCAGCTCCTCAACCGGAAGGCGCCACTCAAGGGCCAGGTCGGGCAGCAACGGGCCGAGGAGCACGGTGACCACGCCGGTGATCAGGAACCCTCCGTAAAGCGGCAGCCAACCCGGCGTCGCCCGAACCCCGCCGGGCGCGATTCGAGGCGACTCAGGCACGGTCGGGCGCGGGACCGGTCGAGTCGCGGACGACCAGGGTCGGCTCGATCGTGATCGCGGGCTGCGAGTCTTCGTCGGGCGCACCCAGCTTGCGCAGCAACTCGGCGGCCGCTCTCCGCCCCATCTCGTGCAGCGGCTGCCGCACGGTGGTCAGGCTGGGGTTCTGGAAGGCCGCGCTCAGAATGTCGTCGAAGCCGACGACCGCGACATCGTCCGGGATCCGCAGGCCGGCCTCGCCTAGCGCGCGCATCGCGCCGATCGCCGAGATGTCGTTGAACGCGAAGAGCGCCGTGAACCTCGCACCCGTCTCGATCAGTTTCCGGCCGAAGACGTGCCCCTCGCGGTAGCCCTCCTCCGGCGAGAATTGCTCGCCGGCCGGCTCTCCCGAAAGCTGGAGGGTCAACCGCGAGTCGATCTCGAGGCCGAGCTCCCGCGAGGCCGCGACGATTGCCTGCCACCGTGCCTCGGTGTCCGCGGAGTGCGCATGGCCCTTGAAGAAGGCGATCCGCCGATGCCCGAGTTCGGCCAGATGGGCCAGCGCCAGACGCGCGGCGACCTGGTGGTCGATGGCGACGTTCGTTACGCCCGTCAGCTCGCGGTGCCCCGCCACGACGACGGCGGGCAAGGGCAGCGGCTCGTCGATCGGCGTGTTCACCAGGATCAGCCCCTCGACCGAGCGCTCCGTGAGGAGCTGCAGGTAGTCGTCGAAGAGGTCGGGCTTCGAATGGTGTCCGGCGACCAGGTAGAAGTAGCCCTCCTGGAGGAGCTCGTCCTCGATCCCCGCGAGCACGCCGGCCGCGTAGCCCTCGCTGATCTCCGGCAGCAGGACGCCGACCGCAAAGGTGCGCTGACGCCGAAGCGACCGCGCGATGAAGTTGGGGCGGTAGCCCAGCTCCGCCGCCGCCGCGCGGACTCTGTCCTGGGTTTCCGGAGGAATGCCCCTGGCCGCCGGCGAACGGTTCATGACGAGCGAAACCGTCGTGGGCGACAGGCCCAGATGAGCCGCCACGTCCTTGAGACGCACGGGCCTGCCAGGTTTCTTCTCGGGGCTATTCACGTCGGGCCTATTCACGCGCTCTTGACAAATCCGATCCGCTGTGTACAGTGGCAGCCTAGCATGCTAAAACGATTTAGCCAGCCCCTTCCGTCTGCAGCGCGAACGACGCCGGCTTCAAGCACGGCTTCCGGCTAAATCGGTTTACCCCAAGGAGGCACGACGTCCATGGCACGAAGACTGGCTCTCACTCTCATCCTCTCGATGCTGGCGGCGCCCCTCGCCGCGCAGCGCTTCACGGCCAGCATCCGCGGCACCGTCACCGACCCGAACGGAGACGCGCTGCCCGGCGCCACCGTGAACCTGGAAGGGACCGAAACCGGTCTCAACCGGACGACGTTCACGAACGAGGCCGGCATCTACACCTTTGGCGACCTGCCTGTCGGCGCCTACGAGGTCACGGTCACGCTGGACGGCTTCAACGCCGCCGTGGTCACCGACATCGCCCTGCACGTCGCCGATGTGCGGGAGGTGAACGCCCAACTCGAGCTGGGCGACGTCTCGGAGACGATCACGGTCGAATCCGAGGCCATCCCGGTGGACACGCTGAGCGGCGAGGTCTCCGGCCTGATCAGCGGCGAGCAGATCCGGGAGCTGCCGCTCAACGGACGGAACTTCGTCCAGCTCACCCTTCTGCAGCCGGGAGTCAGCGCTCCCGAAGGCTTCGACACGAAGAACAAGGGCCTGCTTGCAGGCGTCGACCTGTCGATCAGTGGCAGTGGCACCACCGGCAACATCTGGACGATCGACGGCGCGAACAACAACGACGTCGGCTCGAACCGGACCATCCTGATCTACCCCTCGGTCGACGCGATCGAGGAGTTCAAGATCCACAGCAACAGCTATAGCGCCGAGTTCGGCGGCGCCGCCGGCGGCCAGATCAACATCGTCACCCGCGGCGGCACGAACGAATTCCGCGGCAGCGCCTACACGTTCATGCGCGACGATTCCTGGAACGAGACGAACTACTTCCTGGAGCAGGCCGGCCTCGACACGGAGCCGCTCGACCGCCAGGACTACGGCTTCACCCTCGGCGGCCCGATCCAGCAGGACAAGCTGCACTTCTTCCTCTCCGGTGAGTGGAACATCGAAGAGCGCGGCATTGCCCGCACGGGCTTCGTGCCCACCGCGGCCGAGCGCGCGGGTGACTTCAGCGGTCCATCGATCCCCGGGTGCACGCCGGCGATCCCGGTCGATCCAACCACCGGACAGCCCTTCCCGGGCAACGTGATTCCCTCGGACCGGATCAACGCCGGCGGTCAGGGCATGCTGAACCTCTACCCCCTGCCCAACGTGACGCCGGTGGCCGGTAGTTGCAACAACTGGGTCGAGGCCGTGGTCACGCCGATCGACTGGGACCAGGCGAACCTGCGGCTCGACTACGACGCCACGGACCGTAGCCGCCTGATGCTCCGCTACACCCGGGACAACTGGGTGAACGGCGCTCCGAACGCCGGCGAAGCGAACGGCCTGTGGGGCGACGACCCCTACCCCGCCGTCGATACGAACTGGGACCAGCCCGGCCATTCTCTGGTGGCGCAGCTCAGCCAGACGATCGGCGACAACAGCGTCAACACGGTCACCTTCTCCTACTCGGGCAACGAGATCAGCCTCAACCGGGGCGGCACCAACCCCGGGCTGAACAGCCAGATCAACGCGGCGATCCCTTCAATCTGGGATGGCAAGACGGGCGGCGCGGACCGTAGCCACCCGGTGTTCTGGGGCGCCGCCGGCTATGGAGCGCTGTGGAACATCGCCCCCTGGGAAAACAAGCAGGACCTGATGGTGCTCAAGGACGACTACTCCCAGGTCTTCGGCAAGCACTGGCTCAAGGTGGGCGCCCTCTACAGTGAAAACAAGAAGGAGGAGTACATCGGCGGCAGCTCAGCCTCGGAGACGCCGCAGTTCTGGGGCCCGAGCACCGGCCACAACGGCTGGGGCGCCAACACCGGCAACATCCTGGCCGACTTCCTGCTCCAGGACATGACCTTCGGTTACGCGGAGGCATCGCACCAGCCGGCGCCGGTGTTGAACTGGGAGGACATCGAGTTCTACGTCGCCGACTCCTGGCAGGTGAGTCCCCGCCTCAACCTCGACTACGGCGTCCGCTACTCGAACTACAAGTGGCCCTACGCCAGCGACAACCAGATCACGGCATTCGATCCGAACCTGTTCGATCCGGCCCTGGGCAGCGACCCGTGCAACGGCCTGATCCAGGTACCGGGAACGGACCCCTGCGGTGATGCGGGCTTCCTGGGCGGCGCCACCGGTCCCGGCCGCGGGCTGGTGGACAGCGACACGGACAACTTCGCGCCCCGGCTCGGCCTTGCCTACGACATCTTCGGCAACGGCAGGAGCGTCGTGCGGGCCGGCTTCGGCCAGTTCTTCCAGCGCGACCGCGTCAACATCCAGCTCGAGTTCGCGGGCAACCCGCCCTTCGTCTCCCGCCTGAACGGCATCCGCAAGCTCGACGAGGCGCCGGAGCCATGCATCGGCTGCGGTGTTGGAGGACCAAACAGGGCGATCGACCCCGGTTTCGTGACGCCGTACAACCTGCAGTTCAACGTGGCCTGGGAGCAGCGAGTCGGCCGAAGCAGCACGATCGAGATCGGCTACGTCGGTACCCGTGGGCGCCACATCATGCGGCGCTCCGACCTCAATCAGGTGGCCTCGGGCGACAACAACGGCAACGGAATTCCCGACCGGCTCGAGTACGTGACCGCTCCGGAAGGTGACGGCGGCGCTGCGTTTCGCGGGACCCTGCGGCCGTACTCCGTCTTCGGCGACAGCCTGATCCTGTTCTGGGAAACGAACGGCTTCTCCGAGTACGACGGCCTCCAGATGCAGTACGTCCAGAGGTACGGCAACGGCTCGCAGTTCCAGGCCTCGTACACCCTCGCGAGCTTCAAGGCCAACGATCCGCTGAACGACGCGGGCGCGGGCCAGTTCGCCGGCCAGATCACGGACCGCGAGAACCCCGAGCTCGACTTCGGCTACGCGGGCCTGCACAGGGACCACCTGTTCAACGCCAACGTGATCCACAATCTGCCGACGCTCGAGAACCAGAGCGGCTTCGTCCGGGCACTGTTCGGAGCCTGGCAGTTCGGCGGCATCGTCCAGTACTCGTCGGGGCAGGCCCTGACCGTCAGGACCGGAAACCTGCCCGGGGTCAACGGCGCCGGGGGCACGGGCTTCACCGACAACATGCGGCCGCTCCTCACGGGGGCCTCCTGTAGTGGCAGCGGCCTGCAGGTGATCAATCCCGATGCCTTCACGCTGGTCGGCTGGCAGCTCGGCACGCTCAGCGATACCCGGCCCGGCGCGTGCGAAGGCGCGGATTTCTTCCAGGTCGACTTCTCCCTGACCAAGAACATCCGGATCACCGACCGGGTGACCGGCCAGTTCCGGTTCGAGGTGTTCAACGTGACGAACCGCGACAACTTCGTGGGCATCAACTCGGTGTTCAACCCGACCAGTGTCAGCTACGACAGCGACGTCGCCACGGAAAGAAGGATGATCACCGGCTACACCCTGCCGAACAACTTCGGTGAGGCGCAGGCGGCCCGCGATCCGAGGCAGATTCAGCTCGGCTTCAAGCTGTTGTTCTAGGACAGACGCCGGGAACGGACGATTCCACGTCGTGAGGGTTTCTCTGCTTGCGCTTGCGCTGGCAATCGCCTCTGCGGTTCCGGCGCAGGCGCAGCAGGCTCCGGCTGCCGAGGTTCGCGCCGAAGTCTGGCCTGAACTGACTCCGCCGCTTCCGGCCGATCCGGAGCTCGAAGCGCGCGTCGACGCTCTGATCGAGCGGATGACCGTCCGTGAGAAGGTCGGCCAGGTCATTCAGGCGGAGATCCGCTCGGTCACGCCGCGGGACGTACGGAGGTACGACCTGGGCTCGGTGCTGAACGGCGGCGGCTCGTTTCCCGGCGAGGACAAGCACGCCTCGCCGGAAAGCTGGCTGGCCCTGGCCGATGCGTTCCACGAAGCCTCGACCGACACCTCCGACGGGGGCGTCGGCATTCCGGTGATCTGGGGCGTGGACGCGGTGCACGGCCACAACAACG
>JAPOVF010000244.1 GCA_026708285.1 Acidobacteriota bacterium | reverse complement strand
TCCGCCTGGAGGGCCGGGATGCGACCAGGGTGCTCAACCGGGTCTGCGCCAACGACGTCGACGTGCGTCTCGGACGCATCGTCTACACGCAGTGGCTCAACGAGCGCGGCGGCATCGAGGCGGATCTCACGGTGACGCGCCTGGCGGAAGACAGTTTCCTGATCGTCACCGCCGTCACCTCCGAGGTGCGCGACTTTCACTGGCTCAAGGGTCACATTCCGGGCGACGCGCACTGCGTGCTTGTGAACGTGACCTCGGCGATGGGCGTGATCTCCCTGATGGGTCCGGCTTCCCGCGCGCTGCTGCAGTCCCTTACGCCGGCGAACCTGGCCAGCGAGGCGTTCCCGTTCGCGACCAGCCGCGAGATCGAACTGGGCTACGGCCTGGTGCGGGCATCACGCATCAGCTACGTCGGCGAACTCGGCTGGGAACTCTACGTTCCGACGGAGTTTGCGGCCGGCGTCTACGACGAGATCGTGGCTGCCGGCGAGGCGTTCGGTCTGGAGCATGCCGGCTACCACGCCCTGGACTCGCTGCGCATCGAGAAGGCCTACCGCCACTGGGGACACGACATCACGGATCAGGACTCGCCGCTCGAAGCAGGCTTGGGATTCGCCGTGAAGTTCGACAAGCCCGGCTTCATCGGGCGCGAGGCGCTGCTCAGGCAGAAGGAGAGCGGCATCAGGAAGCGGCTGATCCAGTTCAGGCTCCGGGATCCGGAGCCGTTGCTCTACCACTACGAACCGATCTGGCTGGGGGACGAGATCGCGGGCTACGTCACCTCGGGGAGCTATGGCCACAGTCTGGGAGGCGCAGTTGGCCTCGGCTACGTCCCCACCTCGCTGCTACCGGACTTCCCGGAACTGCCCACTCCCTTCGAGATTGAGGTCGCGGGCGTCCGCGTCCCTGCCGAGGCCTCCATCCGACCCATGTACGACCCTGGCGGCAAGCGCGTTCGCAACTGAAGCGGAGCGAGCTGTTAGGGCCCCGTGGATGGCCTCGTTGGTAGTCTCGCCAGCGCGCGGCTCGCGCCGCGCTCCAGGCGCCTTGAGGTCCAACGCGATGCACTCCCGACCCACGCAGGCCGTGATCCTGGCCGGCGGCCGGGGCACCCGCCTGGCGCCGCTGACGGACACTCTGCCCAAGGCGCTGATTCCGTTCCACGGCAAGCCGTTCCTGGGCCACGTGATCGCCATGCTCCGCGAGCAGGGCTTCGAGCGTGTCCTGCTGCTGCTCGGCTATCGCGCCGAGGCGATGATCGACCACTTCGGCGACGGCTCGGCCTACGGTGTCGAGATCAGCCACCGGGTGACGGCCCCGGACGACCTGACGGCGCACCGGGTCAAGGACGCGGCCGATCAGCTCGACGACCGGTTCCTGCTCCTCTACTGCGACAACTACTGGCCGATGCAGTTCGACCGGATGTGGCGCGCCTACGTCGACTCCGGGGCGGCGGCCCAGATCACCGTCTACGCGAACCGGGACGGCTACACCCGGGACAGCGTGATCGTTGGCGAGGACGGCTTCGTCACCGTCTTCGACCGCGGACGGACCACTCCGGGGCTCAGCGGCGTCGAGATCAGCTACGCGATCCTCGAGAAGTCGGCGGTGCTGCCGCTCTTGCCGGATCACCAGGAGCTATTCGAGGAGGCGGTCTATCCGTCACTGACCGCGCGGGGGCAGCTCCACGCCTACTGGAGCGAGCACCGCTACTACAGCGTCGGCGGCCACGAACGGTTGCCGCTGACCGAGGCGTTCTTCGCACGGACGCCGACGATCATCCTTGATCGCGACGGCGTCCTCAACGTACGCCCGCCACGGGCTGAGTACGTCTGCACGCCGGAGGACCTGCGCTGGTTGCCGGGCGCCCGCGAGGCGCTCGCCGCCTTCAACCGGTTCGGCTGGCGGGTGCTTGTCGTGTCGAACCAGCCGGGAGTCGCCCGTGGGCGGATGACGCTGGACGACCTGGCGGCAGTGCATCGACGTCTGTGCGGTGAGGCCGAGGCCGCGGGCGGCCGGATCGACCGCATCTACTTCTGTCCCCATGGCTGGGACGAGGGCTGCGATTGCCGCAAGCCGGCGCCGGGAATGCTCTTCCAGGCACAGCGCGATCATCATCTCGACCTGACTCGCACGACGTTTCTGGGCGACGACGAGCGCGACGGGCAGGCGGCGGACGCGGCGGGCTGCCCGTTCGGCCTGGTTACCGAGAGCGAACCGCTGCTCGCGCACGCCGAGCGGCTGCTGGCGTTGCGAACGGCGGCGGCGGGATGAGCACGGCCTTCGTTCGCCGCCCGGTCCTGGTGACAGGGCATCGCGGCTATCTCGGCTCGGTCATGGCGCCGTATCTGATCGAGCGCGGCTACGACGTCGTGGGGCTCGATACGGGCTACTTCGACGACTGCACGATCACGGCGGACTCGCTGCCAATCCCCTCGATCCGCAAGGACATCCGGGACCTGGAGCCGGCCGACCTGCGCGCCTTCTACGCGGTGATCCATCTCGCCGCGCTCTCGAACGACCCGATCGGCAACCTGGACGAGACCTGGACCGAGGAGATCAACCACCACTCTTCCGTGCGCCTGGCCGAGCTGGCGCGCGAGGCCGAGGTGCGTCGTTTCCTGTTCTCGTCTTCGTGCATCATGTACGGCCAGTCCAGCGCGGAAACAGTGGACGAAACCTCGCCGCTCGACCCGCGGACCCTCTACGCCCGCTCGAAGGTCCGGAGCGAAGAAGCGATCCGCGATCTCGCTACCGACGGTTTCTCGCCGACCTTCCTGCGCAACGGCACGGTCTACGGCCTGTCGCCGCGAATGCGTTTCGACACGGTGCTCAACGACCTGACCGGAGCGGCCTTCGCAAACCGGCGAGTCGTCGTTTACGGCGACGGCAAGCCGTGGCGGCCGGTCGTCCACGTCGAGGATGTGGCGGCGGCGTTCAGCCGCGTCCTCGAAGCGCCGCTCGCGCAGGTTCACAACGAGGCGTTCAATGTCGGCGCCGACCACCTGAACCACCGCGTCATCGAACTGGCGGAGATCGCTGCCGATCTCGTGCCCGGCTGCGAGATCGAGGTTCGGGGTGAGCCCGGCGCCGACCAGCGCACCTACCGCGCTTCGTTCGGGAAGTTCGCCCGCGCCTTCCCGGACTTCGAATTCCGGGACGCGGCCGGCGGCGCGAAGCGGTTGATCGAGGACTATCGCCGCGTAGGCCTCGATGCGGCGCACTACGGCGACCCGCGCTTCGTGCGGCTGCGCTGGCTCAACCGGCTGCTCGACTCGGGACGGCTGGACGGATCGCTGCGCTGGGCTGCCGGCGCTGGCGGTGCAAACCTGGAGGCAGCAAACCCGGAGGAGAAGGGATGATCCACGGCGTCAAGGTAGTTCCGCTTCGTCAGATCGTCGACGAGCGGGGCAAGATCATGCACATGCTGAAGGCCACGGACGAGCATTTCCTCGGCTTCGGCGAGATCTACTTCTCGACCGCCTGGCCGGGGACGATCAAGGCCTGGCACATCCACCGATCGATGACCGTCAACAACGCGGTGATCAACGGCCGCGCCAAGCTCGTGATGTACGACCTGCGCGAGGACTCGCCGACCCGCGGCGAGCTCCAGGAGGTCTTCTTCGGCGAGGACAACTACGTACTGGTCCAGATTCCGCCCGGGATCGCCAACGGCTACAAGGCCTACGGTGACAGGCAGGTGATCATGGCGAACGCCGCCACCGAGCCGCACGATCCCGACGAGATGGAGCGGCTCGATCCGTTCACCGACCGGATCCCCTACGACTGGGCGCTCCAGCACGGCTAGGGCGACGGGGATCCTCGCTGACGTGGACGCATCGCGCCTGATCGTTACCCGTACGCCGCTCAGGGTGTCCCTGGTGGGCGGGGGCACCGACCTGCCGGCGTTCTACCGGCGCGAGGGCGGCGCGGTGCTCTCGACGACGATCGACCGCTACGTCTACGTCACGGTCAAGCGGCACAGCGAGCTGTTCTTCGAGCCGGTCCGCGTGAACTACTCCCGGAGCGAGCAGGTCGAGCGGATCGACGAACTGGACAACAACATTGCCCGCGAGTGCCTGCGCTTCGTGGGTGTCGACCCGCCGGTCTACATCTCGACGGTCGGCGACGTGCCGGCGTCCACAGGTCTCGGCGGCTCGAGCGCCTTCGCCGTCGGCCTGCTGAACGCGCTGCACTCGTACAGGGGCGAGCGCGCCTCGGCGGGTCAGTTGGCGGAGGAGGCGTGCCACATCGAGATCGACGTCCTGGGTGCGCGGATCGGCAAGCAGGATCAGTACGCCGCGGCCTACGGCGGACTCAACCTGCTGTCGTTCAAGCCGGACGGCGGCGTGACCGTCGAGCACTTGCGGATCCCCGGCGACCTCTTGCGCGAGCTGTTCCGTTCGGTGCTCATGTTCTGGACCGGCCACCAGCGTGATGCGAGCGCGGTGCTCTCGGAACAGGACGACCGAACGGACCTGAACCTGGAATCGCTGCGCAGGATGCGGGACCAGGCGAGCGACCTGCACCGGGATCTCGGCGCCGGCGATGTCGACGTCGAGGGCATCGGCCGGCTCCTCGACGAGGGCTGGCGGATGAAGCGGGAACTCGCGGGATCCATCACGACGCCGCTGATCGACGGTTGGTACGACGCGGCCGTCGCGGCCGGCGCCCTGGGAGGAAAGCTCTGCGGCGCCGGCGGCGGCGGGTTCCTGCTGTTCGTCGTGCCGCCCGATCGGCAGGCCGCGGTCCGCGGGGCGCTGGCCGACCTGTACGAGTTGCCCGTCGGCCACGAGTCTCACGGCTCGCAGCTCGTCGCCCCGTTTCACCATGGCTAGCTGCCTCGTCTGCTTGACTGGGTGCGCCGGCCCTCTGGCCGGCACTCCGGATCCGTGCGAGGGGCTTAGGTGACCGCACGTTGCCTGGTCTGCTCCGAGCCCGAGGTCGAGACCTTCCTCGACCTCGGCAGCACCGCGCTCGCCAACAAGTTCCCCAGCGCCGAAGACCTGAGCCGCCCCGAACCTCGCTTCCCGCTGCGCGTTGGCTTCTGCCACGCCTGCGGCCACGTCCAGCTTGTGGAGCGCGTGCCGCCGGCCGCGATGTTCACGGACTACCTCTACGTGTCGTCCGCCTCGGACACGCTGCGCGCCCACTTCGACGACCTGGCGGCCACACTCACGTCCCGGCATGGCCTCGCCGACGGCGGCCTCGTCATCGACATCGGCTGCAACGACGCTTCGCTCCTCTGCTGCTTCCGCGATCGGGGCGCTAGGACCCTCGGCGTCGACCCGGCCGAGAACCTGGCCGAGTTCAGCCGCGACACGGGAATCGAGCGCTACCGGGGCTTCTTCGGCGCGGACACCGCCAGCGAGATTGCCGACCGCTGGGGCCGGGCGGCGCTAGTCACCGCGACGAACACGTTCCCGCACATCCCCGACTTGAGCGGTTTCGTCGCCGGCCTCGACGCGGTCCTCGCGCCCGGCGGCGCCTTCGTCCTCGAGGCGCACTACCTGGTCGACCTGCTCGACCAGCTTGCGTTCGACACCGTGTACCACGAGCACGTCTCCTACTGGGCGCTGGGCCCGATGATGCGGCTCTTCGCGGACCACGGCATGGAGGTCGTGCGGGTGGAACGGCTGCCGATCCACCACGGTCAGCTCCGCGCCACCGTGATGCGCCGGGGCGAGGGAGAGGTGGACCGAAGCGTGGACGATGTCCTGGCCGCCGAGAAGCAGCTCGGCATCCACCGGTTCGACACCTGGCTCGCGTTCGCCGGGCGGGTCGGCCGGTTGAAGAGGGAGGTGATGGACTGCCTGAACGGCCTCAAGGCGGAGGGCCGCCGTCTCGCCGGCTACGGCGCTCCCGCCAAGGGCAGCACGCTGCTCGAGTTCTTCGGCGTAGGCCCGGACCTGCTCGACTTCATTGCCGACCGCAGCCCGCTCAAGCAGGGCCGCTACACCCCGGGCTCCCATATCCCGATCGTCGCGCCGGAGCGACTCCTGGAGGAACCGTCACCCGACCACGTGCTGCTCCTGGCCTGGAACTTCGAAGACGAGATCCTGGCCCAGCAGGCCGAGTTCCGCCGCCGGGGCGGCAGGTTCATCCTGCCGGTGCCGGAAGTCCGGATCGTGTAGTCGCCAGGCCAGCCGCCGTGTTCCGGTTACGAGAAAGCTCCGCGCCTGTCACCGTCCTGTTGCTCAGCCTCGCCTGTGCTACGCCGGAGCCGGTGCCGCAGGAGCCGCCGTACCGCGGCACCGCCTTCATCGATCCCGATCTGATCGTCGCGTCCGACCCCTCGGCCCTGCGGAGTCTCGACTACGCGGGCCGGGACACCCGCAGCATGTTCGACCGGCGGGCGGACGCCTTCGTGCCGACGGACGCCTACCTGTTCGACGCTGCCTTCGAGGGCGCGACGGTCGTGGAGGTCCAGGTCAACGCGGAGTTCGGCGACGCCGCCACCGCCGAGCGCCACGCAGCCTTCTACGCCCGGGCCATCGGCCAACTGCCGTCGGGCCTGCGGACGCGCGTCGAGACCGTGTGGATCCACCGGGGCGACATGCCCTTCGGAGGCGGCAACGACAACATCCTGATCCACACGGGGAAGGCCGCGGAGTACCTGCGCGATGGTGTGCTCGAGGAGATCCTGATGCACGAGGCGGCCCACACCTCCCTGGATCCGGTCCATGCGGATGCCGACGGGTGGCTGGCTGCTCAAGCCGCGGACGGAGGCTTCATCTCCGACTACGCTTGCGAGCATCCCCAGCGGGAAGACGTCGCCGAGAGCTTCGGACCGTTCTTCGCTCTCCGGCACCGCCCGGAGCGGATCTCCCGCGACATGGCGGAAACGATCGAGGCGACGATGCCGAATCGCATCGACTTCTTCGACCGCGTGGAGCTCGACATGCATCCCGTCCACTAGCGTCACGGCCGTCGTCCGTGCCTTCCGGCGATTAGGGGCCTCATCTCTGATGGTTCTCCTTGTACAGAGGAGAACTTTATGCCATATTCTCCCTCTGGGAGGGAGAATACTGTGGAAGCAGTGCCAACTCAGCTACGACAGGTGCTCTCCGAGCTGCTTGCGGAGTCGCTGCGAAGCCCACTTCCCTCTCACACGCCGCGGCGTGTGAGAGGGCGCACGCGGTTTACCGGAAAGGTAACTGCAGTGGTAGGGATGCGGAGGGCTGGCAAGACGACGTTTCTTCATCAACTCAGGAGGGAGTGGACGCGGGAAGGCGAGGCTCCGTTCCATGCGCCCTACCTCTCGTTCGAGGACGACCGGTTGACGGGTCTGGAGACCCGCCACCTCGACTTCCTTCTCGACGAGTACGACCGACTCTCACCCTCGGGACCGGACAGCACAGCGGTGATGTGGTGCTTCGACGAAGTCCACCTCGTGCCGGGTTGGGAGCGCTTCGTGCGGCGGTTGCTCGACACCCGGCAAGTGGAGGTGTTCGTCTCGGGATCGTCGGCGGCGCTGCTGTCCCGAGAGATCGCCACGGCGCTTCGTGGTCGCGCGTGGCAAGTGCTGATCCATCCGTTCAGCTTCGAAGAGGCTCTTCTCCACCAGGGCATCGCCGTTCCGGGCGATCCGGAGAGACTTGCACGCGAGGAGCGGATGCGACTGGAGCGAGCCTTCTCGGCCTGGCTCGGTACTGGCGGATTCCCCGAGGCGCAGGGCCTCGACGCCGCTTCAAGGCAGCAACTGCTGAGGGACTACGTGGACGTGGCCATCCTGCGCGATGTCGTGGAGCGTCACAGCGTCAGCAACGTCACCGGGTTGCGGTGGCTGGTTCGGCAGTTGCTTGGCAATGCCGGCAGTCTGTTCAGTGTCGAGAAGTTCCATGCCGCGGTCAAGTCGCAGGGGCTCGCGATCGCGCGGGACACGGTGCATCGGTTTCTCGGCTACCTGGAGGACTGCTTTCTCGTCCGGGTGGTGTGGATGGAGTCGGGCTCGGAACGGCAGCGCATGGTCAACCCGCGTAAGGTGTATCCCGTCGATACGGGCCTGATTCCGCTCTTCGATCGCACGGGACGTGCGAACGTGGGTCATGCCCTCGAAACGGCTGTTCTGGTCGAACTTGACCGCAGACGGCTCGACGTGACCTACGTGCGAACTCGAAAGGGATACGAGGTCGACTTCCTCGTTCGCTCCGCCGATGGGCATCGCGAGCTCATTCAGGTTTGCGCCGACGCTTCGGACCCCGTGACCGCTGAACGGGAGGTGCGGGCTCTCGGGGCGGCGGGGGAGGCGTTTCCTGATGCGCGCAAGCTTCTGCTCACCCTCCATCGAGACGGCATTCCGTCGGAGTTGCCGGATGACGTCGTCGCCAAGCCGGCCTACGCCTGGGCACTCGAGTAGCGCCGATGGGATGCGCCCTTCGCGGCGTCAGTGTTCCCGGAAGCTGTACAGCTTCGACCGCGTCCGCATGACCAGCCGGTCGCCGGCTAGCGCTGGCGACGCGAGGGTCATCTCGTCCAGCGGGTTCGCGTGGAGCTGCTCGAACTCGTCGCCGGTTCCGAACACAAACGTCGTGCCGGCCTCGTCGGTGGCGAAGATGCGGTCGCGGTAGGCCCAGGGCGAGGTCGTGAAGTGGCCGTTCGAGTCTTCGATCCGCGACCGGTACAGCCGTTCTCCGGTGGCCGCGTCGTAACGGGCGAAGATGCCGCGGTCGTAGACCACCCACAGCGAGCCCTTGTAGGGAATCGGGGTCGGTATGTAGGTGCCGGCGCGGTTGTCGTTCCAGACCACGTACTCGTTGCTGGTTTCGTCCTCGCCGAGGGTGAGATCGCCGGCGGCGCCTGGGCGGATCGCGCTGATCGGCCGGTTCTGATCTCCGTGAACGCCCGACGTCACGTAGAGCAGGCCGTCATAGGCGAAGGGTGTCGGAACTGGCAGCAGCGAGTGCCGCGTCAGCCGCCACAGCTCCCGGCCCATCGGGTCGTAGCTGATGACGGTGTAGGGGCCGAGGGCGACGATCTCGGTGCGCTCCTCGTGGCGCCAGACGAAGGGCGTGCTCCAGGAGGTCCGGTGGTTGGGCGCGTGCGGAGCGGCGAGCCGACCCCGGGCCGCGCGCCAGAACTCGCGGCCGTCCTGCTTGGAGAAGGCGGCGAGGAACGGGTGCTCCTGGTTGTCGTTCAGGATGACGACGAGGTCGTCCGTGAGGGCGGGCGAACCGCCGGTCCCGAAGTCCATGTAGATCTGGAATGGGTCGAGCCGCCGCTCCCAGCGCAGCTCGCCGTCGAGCGAGTAGGCCCACAGGCCGAGGCCGGTGACGTAGACGAAGACCGTCTCGCCGTCGGTGACCGGTGTCTCCGAGGCGAAGGTGTTCTTCGAGTGGCGACCTCCGGGTGGCGGCCCGGCGAAGAAGGTGCGCCGCCAGAGTTCGGCGCCGTCCTCGAGCGAGTACGCGATCAACTGGTAGTCGAGATCGACCTCGTCGGGGAACTCGATGAAGCGTTCGTCGTGGCGCTTGAGGACTTCCTCCCAGGGAAGCCCCTGTTCCCGCAGCTCGCGCATGAACTCGTTGCTGTACTCGGTGCCGAACTCCGGCCGCTTGGTCGCCTCGGTCGGTCTGGCCGCCGTGGTCAGGAAGATGGTGTCGCCGACGACGATCGGCGACGACCAGCCGGAACCCGGCACGTCGACGCTCCATTCGACGTTCTCGGTGGTCGACCAGTGGAGCGGCAGACGGTTGTTGTCCGAGACCGGGATGCCGTCTGGACCACGGAAGCCGGGCCAGATTGGTGTCGGCGTCGGCTCGGCCGCCGGCTGTGCAAGCGCGGGTGGCGCCACGCAGGGCAGGATGAGCGCGGCAGCGAGGAGGCAGCGGCGCATGGCGCGGATGTTACTCGCCGCCTCTGCGTTACGCTGAC
>JAPOVF010000189.1 GCA_026708285.1 Acidobacteriota bacterium | reverse complement strand
ATAGTTATGGATCGGCCGGCTCCTTGTCAAACTCCGTGTTTTCAGGGGGTTAGTCCAACGGTCAGGCACCGGTCTCCGTCGGCGGCGAGTCGCTGGTTGCGGCGGTGCCCTGTGGTCGCCGCGGCCGTCGCCGCCGGCGCCGCCGCCTCGTGGGGCGTGGCGTTCCATTGCCGCTCGCGCTTGCAGCCTCGTCCACCTTGCCCTGGCCGCCGGCCGCGTCGTCCGCCGCGGGGGTGTCGATGCCGGGCACCTTGATGGCGGCCGTAGCCGCCGCCCTGCTCGTCTTCTCGGGACCCGGTTCCTTCTTCCTGGCCTGCCTTGGTTTCCTGGCCTGCTTCTGTTTGGGCGCCTTGGTCTTCTTGCTCTTCCTGGCCTGCTCGGCCTGTTTGGCGGAACGATCCTCCTTCGGAGTCTCCTCCTTCGCCTTCGGCCTGGCCTTGCGCGCGGCGGCGGACCGGCGCCTGCGTCCGCCCCGGCGCCTGCGCCGTTTCGGTGTGCTTTCGGGTTCACTGTCGCCGGCTTCCGCGTCGGCTGGGGCGGGTTCGGCGTCGGTGTCGCCGATCGACGGAGTGGCGAGCATCTCCTGCTCCAGCTTCTTCTCCTTCGCCTCTTCCTTCTCCCTCTTCTTCACTTCGGCCAGGTCGCGCGCGACCCAGCTGATCTCCGGCTCGCGGCCGTCCATGTGCGGTTGCCCGGAGATCTCGATCTCGAGATCGAACTCCCTGGCCAGATGGACGAGCGCCTCCCGGTGCTGGTTCTGGAGGAAGTCGGCCAGTTCGGGCTGCAGGGCGATCTGCACGCCCCGCATGTAGCCACCGGCGCCATGGGACTCGATGTTGCGGAGGAGGCGCAGGGCGAGGAGGTCGGGACTGGCGACGCGCCCGGTGCCGGCGCAGTTGGGGCAGTCGCCGTGGGTGCGCAACTGGAGCGCCTGGTGAATTCGCTGGCGGTTGATCTCGAGCAGTCCATTGGCGCTGATCCGGCTGACGCTTGAGCGCGCCTTGTCCGCCTTCATCGCGTCCTTCATCGCCTTCTCGACCTTGCGGCGGTTGCGGGGGCTGCGCATGTCGATGAAATCGACCACGATCAGGCCACCGATGTCGCGCAGCCGGAGTTGCCGGCCAACCTCCGCGGCGGCCTCGACGTTCGTGCTCGTGGCGGTCTCTTCCTGGCTCGAAGCCTTCTTCGAGCGCCCCGAGTTCACGTCGATCGCGGTCAGCGCTTCGGTCGGGTCGATCACGATCGAGCCGCCTGACGGCAGGTCGGCGCGGCGCTCGAAGATGTTCTCGATCTGGGGTTCCAGGTCGTAGACCGAGAACAGCGGCCGGCGACCGGTGTAGCGGTTGAGGGAGGTCTTGCTGCGCGGCATGAAGGCGCGCATGTACTGCTCGGCTCTCCCGTACGCGGTGTCCTCGTCGACCCAGACTTCCTGGATCGAGCTGTCCAGGTAGTCGCGAAGGCCCTGGAGCACGATGTCCTGGTCGCTGTACAGCAGTTTCGTGCCCTTCGAGTCGCGGGCGTCCCGGGAGATGCGCTTCCACAGGCGGAGCAGGGCGTTCATGTCGCGGCTGAGCGCCGTCTTCGTCTGGCCAAGGGCGTTGGTACGCACGATCACGCCGCCGCCGTCGGGGACGGGCAACGACTCGGCCGTCGCCTTCAGCTTGAGGCGGACCTCCTCGGTGTCGACCTTGCGGGAAACGCCGCAGGTCTTGTCGAAGGGTGTGAGCACCAGATAACGCCCCGCCAGACTCAGGTTGGTGGTCAGGGCGGCGCCCTTGTTGCCCTCGGGCTCGCGGGTGACCTGAACCACGATCGGGCGGCCGCGGACGAGGACCTCCTCGATCTTCGGTCGTTTCGACTTGGGGGCCGCCTGGTAGTAGGCGTCGGGAACTACGTCCTGGATGGCCAGGAAGCCGTGCTTGGGGGCGCCGTAGTCGATGAAGGCGGCATTCAGGCTCGGCTCAATGTTCGCGATCTTGCCGTAGTAGATGTTGCCGCGGGTGAGCCCACGTTCGGCGATGTCGACCTTGAGGTCTTCGAGGACCGAGCCGTCGGCGATGGCGATGCGGAGCTCGGTCGAGCTCTGCGCGTTGATGAGCATTCGTCGGGTCACAAAGTCTCCGGGTGACGGCGAGACCGCCGTCGGTTGAATCGGGTGGGACGCTTCCGGTTGCGCGGGCGCCGGGCCACGGCGGGATTCCGTGAACGGAAGCCGCTGGGCGGCTGCCCCGCGTTCGCTGCAGTTCCACCTGCGCGAGAAGCTTGAAGAACCGGATCGTCATTCCGGGCGGCGTGGGTATAGCCTTCGGTGCACCGAGCGTCGCCGCCGAGGCGCCAAGGATAGCAGTTTCTTGATTTTGCGACCGAAAGCACCAGGCCGGCGGGGATGAGAGCGCTCCACGGAGACGTCCGCGGCCTGAGGGCGGCGCAGCGTGGCGCGCTCGAGCGCACCTACCGCCGCAAAGTTCGCCCGGACCAGGTCGTGTCGACGGAGCTGGCGCGTCATCTCTGTGCGCTCTCGCGTGAGATCGGGCGCCAGGTCGGGGTCCTGCTCACCCGCGGGGGCGCGGTCAGCAAGGTGATCGTCGGCGACGCCAGGCAGCTCGAGATTCCCGACATCGGGCGTCTGAGGGGCGGCCCCGGGCGCTTCCGGCGGCTGCGTCTCGTCCACACCCACCTGCGTGGCGAGGGGCTGACCGCCGACGACCTGAACGACCTGGCGCTGCTGCGACTCGACATGATCGCCGTCGTGCAGGCCCTCGAGGACGGCTCGGCCGGCGGGATCGAAGTCGCGTATCTGGCTCCGGAAACGGCGGCGGACGGCATCGGAGAGACCACCCCGTTCCTTCGTGTGGAAGCGGCCCAGGTCTACGAATTGGAGCTCGACTTCGGGGCAACCATCCGGGCCGTCGAGCGGGAAATGGGTCGCTACCGTGGTGGCCGCGAAGCGGCGAAGGAGCGGGCACTGGTGATTGGCGTGCGGCCGGAGGACGATCATTTCGCCGAGACGGTCGAACTGGTCCGTTCAGCGGGCGTCGAGGTCGCTGGGACGCTGAGGCAGCGCCGCTCGCGGGTGCATCCGAGGACGGTCGTCGGGCGGGGCAAGCTGACCGAAATCGTCCTGCAGAGCATGCGCGCCGGGGCGGAGGTGGCGATCTTCGACATCGACCTGAAGCCGGCCCAGGCTCGGGCCTTCGAGGACGCCACCGGCCTCAAGGCGATCGACCGGACTCAGCTCATCCTGGACGTGTTCGCGCAGCGGGCGCGTTCCCGCGACGGCAAGCTCCAGGTCGAGCTGGCGCAGTTGCGCTACTCGCTGCCGCGGCTGACCGAGAAGGACGCGGGGCTGTCGCGACTGGCCGGCGGCATCGGCGGCCGGGGTCCCGGCGAGACGGTTCTCGAGGTGGGCCGGCGGCGGATCCGCGACCGCATCCGCAACCTGGAGCGGCAGGTCGAGAAGCTGTCCAGGCAGCGCGACGTGGCGCGCAGCCGCCGGCGCGACCGCCGGGTGCCCGTTCTCTCCCTGATCGGCTACACGAACGCGGGCAAGAGCACGCTGCTCAACGCGTTGACGCGGAGCGAGGTCGAGACCGCCGGCAAGCTGTTCGTCACCCTCGACCCGACGAGTCGGCGGATCCGCTTTCCGCGTGAGGGCGAAGTCGTCATCACCGACACGGTCGGCTTCATCGCGGAACTGCCGCCCGATCTCGTGCGGGCGTTCCGTGCCACGCTGGAGGAACTCGGGGACGCGGATCTGCTGCTCCACGTCGTCGACGCCGCTGATCGGGGATGGCGAACGAAGGTCGAGGCAGTGGAAAAGCTGATCGAGGAGCTCTCGCTCAACTCGAAGCCCCTGCTTGTCGTGCTGAACAAGTGCGACCTGGTGACGGACGAGCATGCGCGACGGATGTCCGGTCAACTCGACGCGGTCGCGGTCAGTGCGCGCACGCGGGCCGGTTTCGGCCGATTGATCGATCGTGCCGAGGAGGCGATGGGACGGGCCGCACCTCTCTTGCCGGGGGCCCGGTTGGGGCGCGGAGCGGCCGCCGCGCGCTGATACGATCAGACGCGCCATGAAGTGCTGTCCCGGACTTCGGCGGATCGGTTGGGGAGCGCTCGCGGTGCTCCTCCTGGCCGGCACCGCGGCGCTGCTTGTGCATTCCCTCGCGACGCCGGCAGCGGCCTCCGACCAGCCGGCGGGCCGGCCCGACTTCGAGGGGTGGTACGAGGGGGCCGCCGGGCTGGCCGAGGCGCTCGAAGTCCAGCAGCGCGACCGCCTGCCGCTGTTCCTGTACATCTACACGGACTGGTGCCCGTACTGCCGCCAGTTCGAGCGTGAGCTGCTGACCGACGCTGAGGTCGACGGCTACCTGGACGCGGTGCTCGCGGTGCGGATGAACCCCGAGTCCGGGGGCCAGGAGAGCCAGTTGGCCCAGAGATTCGGTGTGCGCGGCTATCCGACGCTGGTCATGTACAGCGCCGACGGCGAGACGGCCTCGTACGTCGAACGGATGGAGATGGTCGAGGGCGAACCTCGCCTGATGACCGGCAGGGCCTTCCTGCGCGTGCTGGACGAGGCGGCCAACAGGTAGGTCCGATAGCGGCCGCTGCGGCGCGGACTCCTAGAATGGTCGCCATGGACGAGCGCCGCGAACGCCGGCCGCCGAGGGTCATCGTCTACTACGACGGCGACTGTGCGCTCTGCAACTGGTCGGTGGCGCGTTGTCTGTCCCGCGGCGTACCGCCCGGCGTCCGGTTCGCGCCCCAGGACGGCGAGTCGTTCGCGCGGCTGACCGCCGCCCGGCCCGATCTTGCGGAGTTGGACAGTATGGTGCTTCAGATCCTGCCGGCGACGCACGAAGGCGCTACTCCGGCTTCGCCTTTGCCTGGCGAGATCAAGGTCCGGAGCGAGGCCGTGCTCTGGTTGGCGGCGCGGCTGGACGGCCCGGAGCGCCGGCTCGCCCTGCTTGCGCGGGTCGTGCCGAGAGCCGTGCTCGACTGGGGTTACCGGGTCTTGGCGCGAAACCGCCAACAGGTGGGCCGCCGGCTGGCGGAGTGTCCGGTGCCGACGCCGGAGCAGCGGCGCTACTTCCTGGCGTGAGCACGGCCCGGGGAGTGCCGCCGAGCCTGGCGGGAAGCCTTCCCCGCGACATTAGCGCCGCGGCGCACGAGATCGGCCGGCTGGAGGAGCTGATCGAGGAAGCTCGACAGCTCTGCTTTGGTCTGCCTGCTGCCCTGGAAAGCGCCATCGACAAGCGGCGGCGGGAGTACCTTGCCGGCCGGATCAGCGCCGGGCGCGCGCTGAGGCAGCTACTGGGGACCTATACATCGGAGGGCGAGATCGTTGGCGACGACGACGATGTCCCCCGGTGGCCCGAGGGTGTTGTCGGTTCGATCTCCCACGGCGCTGGCTTCGGCTTCGCCGCTGTTGCCTCGGCGGACCGGTATCGGGGGCTCGGCGTCGATGTGGAACGCGTCGTGTCCGCACGGCAGGCCGGGCGGCTCGGCGGGCGGGTGCTGAACGAGGGCGAGATGAGTCTCCGTCAGGGAAACGCCGGCGGCCTGAGCGAGGCGGAGATGTTCACCCTCGTTTTCTCGGCCAAGGAGAGCGCGTACAAGGCTCTGTTTCCCCGCTACCGGCAGGTGCTCGGGTTCTCGGATGTCGAGTTGGAACGGCGCGACGGCGCGGAGGCCGGGCGGTACGGCCGGGTGAGGCTTCGAGCAGGGTTCGACCCGGACGGGCGCGGCGTGGCCGGGCCGCTGGTGGGCTGGTACGCGTTCTCGGAGAAAGACGCCAATGCGAACGCCAAGGACGCGCCTCGGGTGTGGACGCTGGTGGTGGCGGAAGGCGGTGGATAGGCGGCCCTCTCAACCGCCTTCGTCGACCGGCACGTCCAGCCAGGAACCATCCTCGCCGCCGCGGTGGACCGTCACCGTCGGTGCGTCGACGCCTTCCGGGTCTGGATAGAGCGCGTGGTTGGCTGCGTCGGCGCCGGCGATGGTCAGTCGCAGGCGATGGCCTTCGTCGATCGTGACCGCAGTTGCCATCAGGTCGATGGCGAGGGTGACGGGTTCGTCCGGCAGCGGTTCGAGATCCTCTGCGTGGCCCCGGTGGAACGGCAGACCGTGGTCGTCCCAGGGGGCGTCGCCGACAGCCCGGTAGGAGGCGCGGAGCGCGCCTTCGGTGAGGTAGTGGGAGCGGCCGTCCTCGTCGACCTCCTCGAGGTAGACGAAGAAGTCGCCGTCGTCATGAGTGGACGTGACGGAGAGATGCACGATCGGGTGGCCTACGATCGTCATCGCCTCGGCCATCGGTTCGGTGGTGTAGCTGAGCGCCCTGGCGTTCTCGGCGGAGCGCTCGTCGAAGAAGGTCGTGCCTTGCCGGTCCTGGCGGCGCGCACCGTGGCCGTTCATCCAGCGAGAGAACGAGCCTACGGAGGAGGAGTAGTCGACCGTGTACTCGTCCTGGCTGGCCTCGTTCGCTGAATCGTCCGCCAGGACGCCCTCGCCGGCAAGCGCGAAGCGCCGGTTCGAGAGGCCCGCGGGAGGCCAGGAATCGGCCGCGGTCCAGGTTGCGGGCTCTTCGGCCCGCTCCTCGTCGAGGCTCAGCGCGACTTCCGGGTCGTCCGGGAGGGTGTGGCTGCCCTCCATGACGTAGTAGTGGACCGGGGCTTCGTCCATCACGCCGTTGTCGATTCCCTTGAGCCAGTGGTCGTACCAGCGCAGGAACTCGGCCTTGTGGACGTCGCCGCCGTAACCGCCGCCGTGGATCCAGGGGCCGATCATCATCTTCTGTGACGCGTTCGGGAGGTTGGCGAAGGCCATTGGCTGCTGGGTGGCGTAGATGTCGAGCCAGCCGGCGAGGTGGTAGATCGCGATGCCGGACGTATCCATCGCGGTCCAGTCGTCGCTCGTACCGATCGTGTCCCAGGACACGTGGTCGCCGTCCTCGATGTCGAGCTTCCAGTTGCGGAGGCCGGGGCCTGCTTCCGCCAGCATCTCGTGCGCCCAGAGATTGCCGGCGTGCTCCGCCACCGCGGCGTCCCGGAGAGCGCCGTCCGGGTCGTCGTCGACCGGCGCGGCCCGTGTCGAGAGATCCGCCGCTTTCGTGCCGGCGCCCCAGGTGCCGATGAACTCGTTCTTGTACGTGCCGCCCCGGAAGACGAAGTCGTAGGGGGTCGGCCCGGCCATCTCGGCGAAGATCGCCTTGAGCGCCGCCGGCCTCCGGGTGGCGGCCTGGTACTGGGTCATGCCGGGGTACGAGCGCCCCTGCATGCCGACGTTGCCGTCACTCCACGGCTGCGCGGCGATCCACTCGATGATGTGGTACGAGTCGGCGGTCTCCTCGACCGAGAAGGCGCCGTTGTGGACGCCGAAGGAGGCCCCGGTGCCGCGGGCGTCGGCGACGGCGACGGTGTAGCCCCGGTGGAGCATGTGTTGCAGCACCGGGTCCCGTTCGGCCTGGGCGAGGATCCTCGTGTCGCCGTCCTCGTTCTCGACCTGGAAGGCCCGGGTGTAGCGGGTGTAGTGGAGGATGGTCGGCAGCGGCTCCGACGCCTCGACGCCTTCGCTCGTCGGGATGAAGTAGTCGACCGCGACGCGGACGCCGTCGGGCATCGGCACGTAGACGGAGTAGCGGTTCGCGCCGTCGTAGGTCGCTTCCCGCGTGTAGGCGCCGAAGCCAGCGTGCTCGCCGGTTGCCGGAAGGTCGCCACCGGCCGGCGCGCAGGCGAGGGCTACGGCCAAGGCTGGGACGGCACAGAGCGTCAGGAATCCGATCTTCGATTTCATCGTGTACTCCTAGATGGGCAGCCGGTAGGCGATCAATTCGAACGGCATGCTCCCCCGTCCGCCGAGCGCGAACACGAGGTACTGCCGACCTCGATGGAGAAAGGTGATCGGACTGCCGTCCGTGTGTGCGGGCAAATCGATCTCACCAACGAGTTCGCCGGTCGCCTTGTCGAAGGCGCGCAAGGCGGCCGTCTCCACCCGCCAATCGTCGGCTCCGGCTCCCTCTTCGTTGGCTTCGTCGACGATTCCGCGGAACGCCAGCGACCGGCCGGAGGTGACGAACAGCAGGGTTCTGGTGGCTACCACGTGGCCTCGCGCGCCGGAGCCCAGCGGCGGCAGATCGAGATCCGCCAGACGCGGATGGCGCCGTGGCCCGTGGCCCAGGGCCGCGACCCAGGCGATCTCGCCTCGGCTCAGGTGGTAGGCAGTGATCCGCGAGTAGGGTGGCTTGAACAAGGGTAGATCGTCCGGACCACGGATGTCGTTGTCGATCCGGCCCACGTAGTGAAAGGGCGATCTGCTCGCATCCGGCTTGCGGAGGGTGTTGACCACAGGCCAGGTGAAGGACGGCACGTAGAGCATCCCCGTCTCCGGGTCGAAAGCGCCGCCCGGCCAGCTCGCGCCGCCGCCGTAGCCGGGCATGAGCCAGGTCCCCCGCTCCGTCGGTGGCGTGAACAGCGGACCGTACTGGTACTTGCCGACCGTCTTTCGGGCCGCGGCGCGGATCTCGGGAGTGAAATCGGCGAGATCGTCGAACGTGATGCCCTGCCGCTCGAACGGCGGCGGCCTGGTCGGGAAGGGCTGGGTCGCCGAGGTGCGCTCGCCCGGGATTCCGGTCTGCGGCACTTCGCGCTCCAGGATCGGCCACACCGGTTCGCCGGTGCGGGCGTGGAAGACGTAGAGGAAGCCCTGCTTCGACAGTTGCATCGCGGCGCGAATCCGCCGTCCACCGACCTCGATGTCGCCGAGGATCGCCGATGTCGGCAGGTCGTAGTCCCAGAGGCCGTGGTGGACCATCTGGAAGTGCCAGCGCCGCTCGCCGGTCTCGCAGTCGACCGCGACCAGGGACTCCGCGTAGAGGTTGTCGCCAAGGCGGTGTCCGCCGTACCAGTCGTTGGTCGGCGTGCTGAACGGGAGGTAGGCGAGGCCGGCTTCCTCGTCAACGCTCATCATCGGCCACACGTTCGTGTTGCCGCTGTACTTCCAGGAACCGTCTTCCCAGGTGTCTCGGCCCGGCTCTCCCTGCTGGGGAATCGAATGGAAGGTCCACAGCTGCTCGCCGGACCGCGCGTCGAACCCGCGGACATCGCCTGGCGGCGCCTCGGGCGTCCTCGGACCGTCCGTGATGGACGAGCCGACGATCACCACGTCGCGGCACAGGGAGACCGGTGAGCTGACGCTGTACTGGCTCTGGGGCACCGCTCGCCGAAGCCCCCTGGTCAGGTCGACTTCGCCTCCCTGCCCAAAGGAGGCGATCGGCTCTCCGTTCAGGGTGTCGACGGCACGCAACACAGCGTCGACGGCCGCGTACAGCAGCCGGCCGCCCCCGTCCGGCAAGTCGGGATCCGGCCAGTAGGCGGCGCCGCGGTGGATGAAGCCGATCGTCGCGGGCCGGCCCTTGACGTAGGCTTCCGGATCGTACGTCCAGACGCTCTCGCCGCGGTCGATGTCGACCGCGGCGATCTGGCCCAGACCGGTCGTCACGTAGAGATGGTCTCCGACCTTGATTGGAATCGCCTCGTGGCGGCGCCGAGCCCTGGCGAACCGCTCGTCGCTGGCGATCAACTCGTTGTCCGGCGATGACCAGCGCCAGGCGACTTCGAGCTCTCCGAAGTTGTCCCGGTCGATCTGCTCGAGCGGCGCGTACCGCTGACTCGCGTTGTTGCCGGTGGTGACCAGCCAGTCGGTGTCGGCGGGTTGCTGTGCCCATGCGCCGGCGCAGCAGAAGAGCCCAACCAGTGCGGTCTGCAGCCACAGGTTTCCGGGCGCCAGCAACCACCGATGCTGGTTGAGCATCGGCGAACAGTAGCAGCGGCTCAGCCGCTGAGCCGGGCGCCGGCCGTCGCCGTCTCTCGCAACAGCCGCGCGGCCTGCCACTGGTCGGCGTCGAAGCGGGCGGCGTAGTCGTCGAGGATGTCGACGATGCGGTCGAGGCCGAACTCATCGG
>JAPOVF010000252.1:2677-9959 GCA_026708285.1 Acidobacteriota bacterium | reverse complement strand
CACTCGCCGAGGCCCACGAGTCCGAGATTCGTGTGCACGTGAACGAACATCCAGGTCGTCCGCTGGCTGACCCGCACCGACGTGAGGTGCGCTTCCTCGACCCTCAGCTTCCGTTCAGTGACGCCGGTCGGCTGGATCGCGAGACCGGGCGAGGCCGCGAAGGGTACCGCGGCCGCTCCCGCCGCCGCCATCGCCTGCCGGCGTGTGAACGGCGCTGCTCCTGCCCGCCTGCTCGTCATCGCTCCGAGCAACGGTAGCAGCGGCGGTTCCGGGGCTTGCCCTGCAGGGATCAGCCGCAGTCCAGGCTGTTCGAGCGCATGTACGCGATGACCTTCCAGATCGTGTCTTCCGGGATCTTCCCCTCGAAGGGGAGCATCTCCGTGTCCGGCACGCCCTGGGTGATCACGCGGTAGAGGTCGGCGTCCGTGTCGCCGTGGTCCCAGTCGCAGTCGAAGAGGTTCGGCGCGTCCTTGGTCACCCCGGGCGTTGTGGAGTGGCAGTAGCCCGTACAGACGGCCCGGAACATCCTCCGGCCGGCGGTGATCGCGGCGGGATCGTCGAGGTAGACAGCTACGGGAGAGGAACTTGTGGCGGGTTCGGCGGCCGGGTCCGCCGGCGCCGGTGGTGTGGCGGCGCCATCGTCCGCGGTTGCCGGCTGGATGGCGGCGGACGACTCGCCGGCGGCCGGAGCCGGTGGTTCATCGGGAGCTGGTCCGCCGCTGCTAGCACAGGCCGCCAGCAGCAGGGGCAGGACGATCGTCGAGTACGAGGCGAAGCGGTTCGGCTCGCTACGGGTCATGGTGGTCGCGAACAAGTTGGCTACCCCCTCGGGTTGCTACTCGCCGCCCGCGCTGAGCGCGCGGATCGCGGCAGGCGAGGACACGGTGGTGAACGGTTCGATTCGGAAAATGCCATAACGGGCGGCCAGCCGTTGCAGCGTACCGTCACGTCGCAGCTCGTCGAGCGCCCGCCCGATGTCGGCAACCAGGCCGTCGCCGGAGCGCATGGCGGCATGCTCATTGAAGCGCAGGCCGGCCGGCGGTTCGAAGCCATGCACGGGTTCCTTCTGGAGTCGTCCAAGCGCCGGTCCCCAGATCAGCGCCGCCGCCGCCCGGCCGTCGTCCACGGCGGCTGCCACGGCTTCGGCGGTGGTTTGCGAGGTCCAGTCGAGCCCGGCCCATTGAACGGCGAAATGCGCCAGCGACTGCAGCCGCACCGCCACCTTGCGGCCGCTTACGGATTCCGCAAGGCCGTTCCACTCGACGTGGTCGGTGTTCGGCATGTAGACCTCGAAGGCGGCCGCGTAGTACGGCGGGCTGAGGTCGATCGCTCCGGCGAGCCGGCCGAGGGCGATCCTGCCGGGTACGGAGGGCACGACGTCGCAGTCACCGGCCACCAGATCGTCCAGCGGCAGCTCCGAATCCTCGATCTCGGAGTAGAAGGGCGCATCGGGCCGCCAGACCGGCACGAAGGCGCGGCCGAGGCGCTGGGCAGCTTCACGGAACAGGTCGTGGTCGAAGCCGGCGGCCGCCGTACGGCTGGCACGGGGAAGGTCGTTCTCGAGCAGGCAGACGCGAAGCTCCTCGGCCTGAACGGGAACGACCGCCAGCACCACGGTTAAGGCGCCGACGACCGGCGACCGCCGCGTTGCCGGTGACGTCGCTCGCATCAGGCGTCGAGTTCGAAGACCAGCAGGACGCTGCCCTCGGGCAACGACGGAGCGGTGCCCACCGTGGTCTGGACGATGCCGCCGCCTCCCGAGCCGACGGCCATGTAGGTCCGGCCTTCGTACTGGTAGGCGATCGGGTGGCTGCGGATGCCGGAGCCACTCTGGTAGCGCCACACCTCCTCGCCGGTCTCGGCGTTGAAGCCGAGCAGGTGGCCGCTGGCGTTGCCGGTCACGACCAGGCCGCCCTCGGTGCTGAGCACGCCGGCGAGCATCGGCACCGGGTCGCGATAGCTCCATTTCGTCTCTCCGGTGCTCACGTCGATCGCCGACAGGTGGCCGTAGGACTTGCCTTCGACGGTGTCGGTCGGAATCGGTTCGCCGCCGAAGAAGGGGAGGCCTTCGATGAAGACGACCTCTCCCTTGCGGAACATCATGCAGCTCTCGATCGTCGGCACGTAGGCCAAACCCGTGGCGGGGCTGTAGGCGCCGGCGTAGGCGGCGTTGTTGCCGCCGGCGAGGCCGGGGCAGACGCGCTGGGTTGGCTCCTCGGCCGGCTTCATCGCCTCGTCGACGACCGGCCGGCCGTTCTCGTCGAGCGTTGCCCAGTTCAACTGGTGGACGTACTGGTTCGCGTGCAGGAAACCGCCGTCGCGGCGGTCGAGGACGTAGAAGTAGCCGTTCCGGTTGGCCTGCACCAGCGCGGGGATGGTCTGTTCGTTGACCTGGACGTCGACCAGCCAGACCTCCGAGTTGCCGTCGTAGTCCCAGACGTCGTGAGGCGTGAACTGGAAGTACCACTTGCGCTCGCCGGTCTTGATGTCGACGGCCAGCACGCTGTCGCTGTACAGGTTGTCGCCGGCGCGGGTATCGCCGCTCCAGTCAGGCGACGGATTGCCGGTCGTCCAGAACAACGTCTTCGTGGCCGGGTCGTAGCTGCCCGTGGCCCACGTCGCCGCGCCACCCGTTTTGTAGGACTCGCCGGCCCAGGTCTCGACCCCGGCCTCGCCTTCGTCCGGCACCGTGAAGTGACGCCAGAGCCGCTCGCCGGTCTCGACATCGTAGCCGTCGAAGAACCCGCGGACGCCGTACTCGCCGCCGGCGATGCCGATGGCGGCCACGCCCTCCGCGATCAATGGCGCGGAGGTGATGGAGAAGCCTCTGGCGTAGGGCGCCACCTCGGTATCCCACACGAGTTCGCCGGTCTTGCGGTTGAACGCCAGCAGATGGGCGTCGAGAGTGCCCATGAGGACCAGGTCGCCGGCGATGCCGACGCCGCGGTTGACCGGTCCGCAGCAGATGATCAGGTTGGAAGGGTTCTGGTGGTCGTAGCGCCACAGCAGACTGCCGTCGGCGGCGTCGTAGGCGAGCAGGCGATTCATCGAGGAGGTCAGGTAGAGGACGCCGTCGTAGACGACAGGCGAAGACTCGAGCTGGCCCGCAATGCCGGTCTGGGCGATCCAGGCGATGCGGAGCTTCGAGGCGCTCTCGGGCGTCAACTCGGTGATCGGCGAGTGCCGCCAGCTAGCGTAGTTGCCGCCGTAGTGGAGCCAGGATTCGCGCGTCGGCGCCGCCTCGAGCAGCGACTGGTCGACCGGCCCCGCGCCGTCGCCGACCGCGGTCGCTGCCGGCCAGTGGTGCTGGGGCGCCGCGGCGACGCCCTCCTCCTGGGCTGCGAGCGGAAGAGACAGAAGCAGCAGGGTGAGAACGCCGGTCGTGGCCTGGGGGACCGACTTCCTGGCGGCATTGCGGGTGGCTGGCATGGACAATCTCCTGAGACGTTCAGGTGTCGCGGGACTCCCTGGACGAGGCTGTTCGTGCGGGCGGCGATGATACCGTGCGCCCCGCCTGGGCGCACCGCAAGCCCACCACGGAGACAACGAGGAGAAGCCCGAGATGACGGACGACGACGGCGGCACGCAGTCACTCTACGGCCGGCTCGACCCGGAACAGGTCGGCGCCTTCGCTCTGAAGGTGTGGCAGTTCAAGCAGGGCGAACTCGTCTCCCTGATGATCCATCTCGGCGATCGGCTGGGGATCTACCGCACGCTGCAGGGTCTGGGTCCCGTGAGCGCGGTGGAGTTGGCCGAAGCCAGCGGACTCAAGGAGCGCTGGTTGCGCGAATGGTTGCACGGTCAGGCGGCCGCCGGACTGCTCGACTACCACGGTGCCGAGAACGGAGGCGAGCCGCGCTTCGAGTTGGGCGGCGTCGCCGCGGCGGTGCTCGCGGACGAGGAGAACTCGGTGGCCTTCGCCGGCGGCGCGTTCGGCTATCCGCCGGACCACGACGTGATCGACGGCCTGGCGGAGGCGTTCAGGACCGGGATCGGCCTGTCGTATCAGCAGCTTGGCCCCTGCGCTGCCCACCGCACGGAGCGGATGCTTGGTCCCTGGACCCGGCAGGCGCTGGTGCCGCGGATCATCCCGGCGCTCGACGGTGTCGAGGAGCGCCTCCGGGCCGGGATCGACGTCGTCGACGTCGGTTGCGGCGGCGGCGTGGCGCTGCTCTCGCTTGCACGCGCCTTTCCGGCGTCGCGCTTCACCGGTATCGACCCGTCGGAGCACGCGATCGACATTGCCCGCGAGCGCAGCCGGGAGGCTGGTGTCGTCAACGCGGAGTGGCGTGTCGCGCGCGGCGAGGATCTGCCTCAGGAGCCCAGCTTCGACCTGGTTGTCACTTTCGACTGCGTCCATGACATGACCAGGCCGGACCTGGTGATTGCCGCCATTCGCGGCGCCCTCCGGGATGAAGGCACCTGGCTGATCAAGGACATCCGCAGCAGCCCGCGGTTCGAGGACAACATGCGCAATCCCGTGCTGGCGCTGCTCTACGGCTTCTCGGTCTCCGCCTGCATGTCGTCGGCCCTGTCCGAGCCGGACGGCATGGGCCTGGGAACGCTGGGTTTCAACCCGGTCGTGGCGGAGCGGATGGTGCGGGAAGCCGGCTTCACACGCTTCCGGATGCACGACTTCGACGACCCGGCGAACCTGTACTACGAAGTCCGGCCCTGAAGGCCGCCGGCGCCCTCAGCGCCAGCGAAAGTCGACCCGGTCGATCTTCACGCCATTCGGCGGCAGTGCTGCTCCTGGGGCGAAGGGAACTTCCAGGACGAGAGGCTCTCCCGAGGACCACGCGGCGGCCGGCAAGGTGTGCGTCTGCCAGCCGGCCGGGTCACTGCCGTCGCCGGCGGTGAAGGCCAGGCGACCGATCTCGCGGCTGCCGGACCGGGCGATCAGAGTCAGCGGCGCCGAACGGTTCAGCACCGGCCGGACCGTCAGCGTGAGGGCTGCCTGGCTGCCGCCGGGGATCACCGGCGCTTCGGCCCGAGTGCCCTCGGGGAACACCCAGGCTTCCGGGTACCGCGTACGCTCCATCGTCCAGCGTTCCGGGTCCAGGTTGCCGCCTGTCCTGTCGACCGCTGCGCTCTCGACCTCCAGCCGCCGCGTTGGCAGCGATTCGGCGAGGATCGGGAGGGCGGCAAGTGCAAGTACGGGGAGACCGGCAACTGCCGCCGCGAGCGGCCTGTAGCGCAGGCGCGGCGCGACGAGAGCGAGGCCGACGGCCGCGATGGGAAGGAGCCAGGTCGCGCTCCGGGGCCGCGTGGCAGACGAGAGAAAGCGCGCGAAGTCGATCCCCGTGCGAGCTTCCAGGTGGTGGACCAGGTGGTGGCGGCCGTCGGCGAGGTTGTAGGTCCAGCCCGGCTCCACCACGAAGATCACGGCCAGCGCTCCGCTGAGCAGGGCCAGGACCAGGGCCAGGGCCGAAACTCCCGGCGGAAGGCCGCCCGTGGCGGCCCCCGGCGTCGACGGGGCGGAAACGGCGTCGAATCGACGCTCGAACAGAGGCGTAAGCAACAGGGCGAGAAAGGGAAGGACCACGAGGCCGTAGCGGAACGGCGGCGACCAGCCGCCGTACCACTCCAGGCGCGTGGCGACCAGCAGCAGAGTCGGCGCGGCGATCAGGGCGACTTCGAAAAGGAGTCGGCGGTTGCGCTGCCAGGCAGCCACGGTGGCGGGAAACAGGAGCAGCCAGATCGGCGAGCAGGCGACCAGACCGTAGGCGAGATCGAAGAACATTCCGTTCAGGGCGAGCGCCATCGCGACAGCGGATTCCCGGTAGAACTCCAGTTCGCTCCAGGAGTGCATGCCGAGTACGGTGCCGAACCGCGCGCGGTTCAGCAGCAGCACCAGGACGCCGGCCGGTACGAGGGTCGATGCCAGCCAGAGCGCGCCGCGGCGGCGCCGCGCCGGGTCGAGGCGCAGCAGGCAGATCAGGACGAGCGCCGCACTGACCAGGCCGAGGCGGGACTTGAGCGCCGGCAAGAGTGCCAGAGCCAGGACGAGAAGCAGCCAGGCGACTCGGTCGTCGCCGCGCGCTTCCGGTGTCGGACCGTCTCGTTCGCCGGTGAGTTGGTTGATCCATCTCAGAGCCGCGACTGCCAGGAGGACGGCCGCGACCTCGGCCCAGATCTGCTGGCTGTAGATCAGGAAGGGGGCGGTGAAGCCAAACGCCAGGTAGACGATCAGCCGCGCCCGAGCGTCCGGGCTGAAGGCGGTCAGATCGAGCAGGAGCCAGGCGCCGAGGGCGGCCAGAGCGGCGATCACGACCATCGCGCCGGCTCGACCGCCGACCCGGTAGGCCGGCGCCATGACCGTTTGCAGGAGGGCACCGTGACGCGAGTAGACGGCGCCGCCGGACTCCTCCGGGTCTCCCGGCTGCGGCCCGATCGCGCGGGGCATGAAGGTGAGCGAGTCCTGGTCGCGGTAGTTGTTCGCCAGGTCGAGATCGAAGTCGTGGGCGATGCTGTGGGTCACCAGGAGGAACCACGGCTCATCGCCGTCCGGCGCCCGCTCGTGGATCGACCAGGGAATCAGAGCGAGGTAGAAGGCGAAGGGCAGCAGCAGAAAGACGAGCGGTGGCCGCTTCGAGGCGGTGGAGTGCTCGAGAAGAGGTGCCAGGGCCAGGACGCGGCAAGCGATGTAGAGCAGAGCCAGGGCCACGGCGCCGCCCATCGCCAGGGGCTGCCACCCGGCGACGCCCAGGAGGGGGGCGGCGAGCGTGACCGCGGTGAGGACGACGGCCGCCCCCAGCGCCCAGGCATCGATTCCGCGGCGGGCCATCTCTTCGGTAGCGGCGGTCTCCGCCTACTCGGACCCGTTGAGCGCGTCCAGCACCCTGGGCGGCGTCATCGGCAGCTCCGTCGGTCGCGCACCGCTGGCATCCGCGATCGCGTTGGCGATGGCGGCCGCGGTGGGGACGACCGGCGGCTCCCCGACGCCGCGGGCGCCGAAGGGGCCGTGATCCGACGGCACCTCGACGAGGACCGTCTCGAGTTCGGCCGGACCCTGGGCGGAGTGGGGCAGGGCGTAGTCGTTCAGGGTTGCCGTCAGGAGCTGGCCGTCCTCGCTGTAGGCCATTTCCTCGTAGAGCGCCCAGCCGATGCCCTGCAGGGCGCCGCCCATCATCTGGCCCTCGACCGCGGCCGGATTGATCGCCCGACCGCAGTCCTGGATGACGACGACCCGGTCGACGTCGACCCGTCCGGTCTCCTGGTCCACGCGCACCTCCGCGAGCTGGGCGCAGAAGCCCGGCGCCTGGCTGGTCTGGGCGTGCCG
>JAPOVF010000252.1:0-2379 GCA_026708285.1 Acidobacteriota bacterium | reverse complement strand
TCGAGTCCGAACGCCTCGGCCGCCATGAGCGCCATGCTCGTGTTCGTGCCGTTGATGTCGGCGGTGCTGATGTGGACCTTGAGGGTGCCGTCCGTCTGCAATGCGCAGGCGGCGGAAGCCGGCTCCGTGCCGCCGGGCCAGGCGCCGAGTGCGATGCCGACGCCCCGTCCCTCGGCGCGCGCCTGCTCGCGGTTCTGCCAGGCCGGGTGATCGCGGAGTGCTTCCAGGACCTGCCGTTGGCCCATTCCGGCCCAGGGCATTCCGGACGCCATCGGGTTGCCCTTCTCGGAGGCGTTCTTCAACCGGAACTCGACCGGGTCCAGGTCGAGTTCGCGAGCGAGCTGGTCGAGGACCGTTTCGACGACGAAGGCCGCCTGGGGAGCGAGCGGCGCGCGATAGGCGCCGACCGACGGCTTGTTCGTCGTGACCTCGAAACCGCCCACGGCCTGGTTCGGGGTCTGGTAGGAGCTTCCCAGCAGGGTCCCGGCAAGGGCGGTCATCGACGAGGGGAAACAGCCGCAGTCGATCGCCAGGTCGGCCTCGAGCGCCGTGAGTTCCCCGCTCCGCTTCGCTCCGGCCCGAATCGTGATCCGCGTCGAAGGGGCCGGAGTCGCCGCCAGCATCTCCTCGGTGCGCGTCATCACCAGGCGGACCGGTCGCTGGTGCTGGACCGCGGCGAGCGCCAGGAGGGGCTCGTACAGCACGAACTTGGCGCCGAACCCGCCGCCGACCGGAGTGCCGATGACCTTGACCTGGTCCTGAGGCATGCCGAGCACGCCGGCGATCGCGTCCCGAATGAAGAAGGGCGCCTGGGTCGAACTGTAGACCGTCATCCCGTTCCCCATCGGGTCCGGGTCGATCAGGGAGGCGTGGGGCTCGATGTAGGACTGATGGACGGACGCGGTGCGAAAGACCCGTTCGACGACCGCGTCCGCTTCGGCGTATCCGCGCTCGAGATCACCGCGCTCGAAGCGCATCCTGTTCGTCACGTTGGGCGATGAGGCGACCGCCTCTTCTCCCTCCGAGACGTCGCCGGCGCCGTGTGCGGCCGCTTCCTCGGACTGGCCGGGAAGGCCGTCAGGCCAGACGGCCGGGGCGTCGAGCGCCTCCGCCTGTTCGATCGTCACGACGGCGTCGAGCGGCTGGTAGTCGACCGCGACGGCCTCCGCGGCGTCCGCGGCCGCCGCCTCGTTCTCGGCGAGAACGAGGGCCACCGGGTGGCCGACGAAGATCGCCCGCTCGCGCGCCAGAAGCAGGGTCGTCCGGTTCCTCGGCGGCAGCGCGGGCAGATCGGTGGCGGTGATCACGGCGGCCACTCCCGGCATCGCCTCGGCTGCGGCGGTATCGACGTTCAGCACTTCGGCGTGAGCGTGAGGACTCGTGACCAGACGCGCGTGAAGCAGTCCGGGCCGGTCGAGGTCGCCGCAGTAACGGAGCGAACCCTTGACCATGGGGCCGCCCTCGAGGAGCTTGGTGGGGGTGCCGATCGCTGTCATGTTGAGTCTCCGACAGACCGCGCGCCCGTCGTCTCGCGCGCGGGTGGGATTCCAAGTTGCGGTGAGCGATTGTACGGAACCAGCGTCCGAGGGGAAGAGGCGGCCGTGGCTCCAATGAAAAGAGCCCCGAGGGCGAATGCGCCTCGGGGCTCGTGGCCGATGAGATGGCGTGGGATTGCTTCCCGGAGGAAGTGGTCCTACACCGAGGTGTGTTCCTAGGGAGCCGCCACCTCCATCAAGCCGTTACTGCAGTACTCCACTGGACCACCTCCTTTCCGGGCTCATCCACAAAACGGCGGGTCCCACCCCGCCCGGTCGCAGGATCGCCCCGACTGACCCCGGGACCGCCGCCAACGCCTCGCAGCGCGGGCGGAACGACTACGAGGGATAGTTATGGATCGGCCGGCTCCTTGTCAAACTCCGTGTTTTCAGGGGGTTAGTTCAACAGTCAGGCACCGGTCTCCGCCGGCGGCGAGTCGCTGCCTGCCGCTGTGGCCTGCGGTCGCCGCGGCCGTCGCCGGCGTCGCCGCCGCCTAGCGGGGCGTGGCGCTCCATTGCCGCTCGCCGTTGCGGCCCCGTCCGCCTTGGTCTTCTTGCTCTTCTTGGCCTGCTCGGCCTGTTTGACGGCACCATCCTCCTTCGGAGTCTCCTCCTTCGCCTTCGCCCTGGCCTTGCGCGCGGCGGCGGAACGCCGCCTGCGTCCGCCCCGGCGCCGGCGCCGTTTCGGCGTGCTTTCGGCCTCACTGTCGCCGGCCTCCGCGTCGGCTTGGGTGGGTTCGGCGTCGGTGTCCCCGATCGACGGAGTAGCGAGCATTTCCTGCTCCAGTCTCTTCTCCTTCGCCTCTTCCTTCTCCCTCTTCTTCACTTCGGCCAGGTCGCGCGC
>JAPOVF010000245.1 GCA_026708285.1 Acidobacteriota bacterium | reverse complement strand
GCGTTCCCCTCGTGGTGCGCGTGGTCGATGCGGCCCCCTTCGACCATCAGGAAGTACGGCTTTCCCGTCGCGGTGAGAATCTGGATCGCCTTCCTGGTCATCTCCTCCAGGCTCGGTTCGCCGCTGTCCCGGTCCGTTTCGTACGCCAGGTGACTCGACGCGAACAGGCCGATCGCGCGTCCGGAACCGCCCAGCGAATTGAGACCCTGCCGGTTCCAGACGTAGCGATAGTTCAGTTGCTGTAGCTCGTTTCTGAGGTCACGGCCGTCCGTTCGCCGCCCCGGAAGACCCTCGTCGTCCGATGCCGAAGTGGGAAGGAAATGCCGTCGGCCGCCCCCGAAGACGACGTGAAGCCCATCCCCGAGTCGGGTGTTGAAGCCCCCTCCGCCGGGCACCATCTGCGCGGCGATCTCGTTCTCCAGGTTGCGGTCGTTGACGTGCGCGAAGACGGCCGCAGGGGTCGCGTGAGTGACTCGCGTTGTGGTCACGATTCCGACTGCGTAGCCCATCGAGATGGCCAGCTCACCGATGTTCGTCAACCGCGTGCCGTCGCCATTGCCGTTGAAGTCGGCGAACTCGGTCGTCGGGCCGTAGCCGATCACGCCCGTGTTCGTGTTGACGCCGGTCATCATCGCCGACATCGTTGCGGCGCTGTCGGGCGTGATGTAGTCGGCCGACGCGGTTCGCGAAATGGCAGTGTAGGGCATGCGGTCCATCGTCAGTTGCCCGTCGACGCCGACCGTCGCAATGCGAGTCGAGGTGACGGTTGACACCCCCATGCCGTCGCCGACGAACAGGATCACGTTGTTCTTCTGGGCGGCGGCCGACTGAGCAGCACCGAGCATGAGCGCAAAGGCAGAAAGGGTGCCGATGTGCGCGCCGATGCCTCGGATCGATCCGAAGAAACTCCCTCTACCAGAACACATCGTCTTCATGGCTGGCTCCTCGTTGTCGGAATCGGCGTGTAGTTCTGAGCTTCTGATGTTGGAACGCTGACGATCCTACTTCCGCCGTGGTTGACTCCGAGACGGATCAGGAACACTCTGACCGCGGAGATCGGATGGTCCTGCCACGCGATCCAGGTCGAGTTCGACGTCGAACGGGCCCTTATGCTGAGCTTCGTAGACCCTGTCGCTCGGTCATCCACCATCATTGCCATCCCTGTTGAGGACAGCCAGGACAGGCCGAGCCAGGTGTCGCCTCCACTGAGCCTCTGGGAGGCGATGGCACCGGTAAGCCTGTAGCACCGCCACCTTCCCGCCGACGGACTTGGCACTGTGCCCGTGAACTCGCCGAGAATGCTTCCCGGGCGTCCCCCGGAATCCGTATAGAACGTGAGCTTCAAGGGCAGGCGACTACTGTCGCCGACGCTCTCCCGCCGCGCGACGCAGACCGTAACGTGATCCACGGTACCGCTCTGGCTCAGCCGGAATCGCTGAGCGAACTCCTGCTCGTGGACGTCACCGGCGTTTGTCACCAGCCAGGAGGATCTACTGGTGTCCCCGTCATCGTAGCTGTACTCGGTCACGGGGCTGGCAACCGTCACTCTGACTCCGGCGGAGCAGTTGTTGCCCGTGTCGGACTCGTCGGTCACTGAGTCAACGCAGGCACCGTAGTAGTACGTGCCGGGGGTTGAAGTGGCGGTGAGAATGATCGATTCGGCGCTCGTGCGCGAGGCCGAGAGGGCGCCCACAGCATCCGTGCCGACTTCGGTGTCCGAGGTGGCGATGGAGGAGTCGGAAGAGCGGTAGTAGCGGAGAGTCGTCGAAGTGGAACGGCCGTCACCCTGGTTCTCGATCGTCGCGTTCAACGTGAACGTCGCTTCCGCCGTGATGTTCGTGTCACTGGCAGAAACGGATGCGACGACCAGGTCGGGCGCCCGCGGCTCACGGTCGCCGCACGCGAACCCCTCGGCATCGGCGACCGACTGCCCGTCCCGTGAACGGAACCACTTGAGTTCGTTCGTGTCGGTGTCCCGGACCGCAATGTTGAAGTCGGCGCTCGAGGCGGCTCCCGCGTAGATCGCCCAGTAGCCGCTGGTGCTGCAGGTGTCGGCGACCCGCACCAGCAGTTCGGGGTGGTCGCTGTCGAAGGTGAAGAGGCCCGCGGACTTGCCCAGATCCGCCGTTAGCGCGCCCGCAGCCTGACTCGAACCTCCGCCGCGCACATACCAGGCCTTTACCGTGAAGATGTCATCCTGCAGCAGGCAGGTTGCACCGGTACAGATCGGGTCGTCCGGATCGTCGACGCCGCGGGTCGATGTCTCGGCATCACCATCCGTGCAGGCGAAAGCTTCCGTGTCGGCGATGGACGGGCGGTCTCGGGTGCGGAACCACTTGAGTTCGTTGGTGTCGGTATCACGAACGGCAACGCTGAAGTCGGCGTCCGATGCGACCCCGGCGTACACCGCCCAGTAGCCCGTGGTGCGGCATTGATTGACGATCCTGACGAGCAATTCGGGACTTCCACTCTCGGCGCTGAACAGCCCGGCGGAATCCGCCAGCGCCACTTCTACCGCTCCGGCGCTCTGGCTCGGGGCGCCAGCCTTCGAGTAGCGGGCCTTCACCCTGAAGCGCTCCCCCTGCAGAAGACAGGTGTCGCCGCGGCAGGGGCTGTCTTCAGGGTCGCCTGGCGGCGTTCCACTGTCTGATCCGGTACACCGGAACGCCTCGGCATCCGCGACGGCCTTCCCGCCTCGTGAACGGAACCACTTGAGTTCGTTCGTCTCGGTGTCCCTGATGGCCACACTGAAGTCGGCGTCCGAGGCGCTCCCTGCGTAGACCGTCCAGTAGCCGCGGCTGCGGCAGGTGTCAGCTATCCGGACCAGCAGCTCCGGGTTGCCGCTGTCGAAGGCGAAGAGGCCGGCGGATTCGCCCAGATCCACGGCTATCGCATCGGCGGCCTGGCTCGAGCCGCCATCGTCCGCGTACCAACTCTTCACCCTGAAGCGATCTTCTTGCAGAAGACACGTTACGCCGCTGCATGCCGCGCCGCCTGCACCGCCCGCCGGGTCGGCTGGCGCTGCGCGGTCGTCGCTCCGCGTACAGGCGAACGCTTCCGTGTCGGCGATGGACTGCCGGTTTCGGGTCCGGAACCACCTGAGCTCGTTGGTCTCGACATGCCTGACGGCCACGCTGAAGTCGGCGTCCGATGCGGCCCCGGCGTGCACTTCCCAGTAGCCCGTGGCGTGGCACTGGTTCACGATCCTGACGAGCAGTTCGGGACTGCCGCTCGCGCCACCGAAGAGCCCGGTGGAACCTGCCAGAGCGGCTTCTATGGCTCCGGCGCTCTGGCTCGGGGCGCCAGCCTTCGAGTAGCGGGCCTTTACCCTGAAGCGCCGCCCCTGCAGGAGACAGGTGTCTCCACTGCAGCTTGCCGTTGCTCCGGCTACGGAGATCGGCACGCCGCTGGAGCAGTTGTTCGTCCTGTCCGATTCGCCCGGCACCGCGTCGACGCAGGCGCCGTAGTAGTAGGTGCCGGGAGTCGCTGGTGCTTGCAGGTCGATGGACTGCCTGTCCGTTGCCGACGGGGAGAGAGCGCTCACCGGGTCCGTTCCCACGAGCGTGTCCGACGATGAGATCCGGCTGTTCGAAGACCTGTAGTAGCGCAGCGTCGTGGCGTCCGACCGGTCGTCGCCGCGGTTGCGCACCGTCGCGGCCAAGCTCAAGGCGCCGCCCGGCGCAACGGAACTCGTGGTCAGAGCCGGGGACTCGACGACCAGATCAGGAGCGAGGGAGTGGCTTTCGTCCGGGTAAAGGCGGCGCGCGGCGGCCTGGTCGTCGCCGTGCAGAGCCGTGCCCAGCTCGCGGTAGGGATCGCTCCTCCACCACATCAGCGCACCCGAGAGCTCGTGGTCGGTGTTGCAGTTGCCTTCCTCTGCTTCGCAGGGGTGAGCGATGCCCAGAGCGTGGCCCAGTTCGTGAGCAATGAGGTTTTGGAAGGCGCGTTCCGCGGTTCGCGAATCGAACTGCCGCAGGAAGCTCTCGTAGCCGTCCTGCGTCGAAATGTTCGCCTCTGGAATCTCACTGACGCGGAGTCCGCCCACGGCGCGCGGAACGCAGTTCGACCAGGTCGAAGTGAGGCCGATCACGCCACCCCGTCCCGCAACATACGACCCTTCGATCTCGTCGTGAGGGTCCTCGAACGTGATCGAGTTGTCTCCGTCCAGTTGACCGAGACGGGGCGCCGAAGTGATCGTTCTGGCGAACTCCAGGTCGACGATGCTCCCTGGGTCGACGTTCCAGACTTGCATGGCGGCGCGCACCAGCGACAGGCCGCCTCCAGCGATACCAGGCTGGCCTCTCGACTGAACGTCGAAACCGACGGTTTCGCCGCGGTCGAAGTTGGGCCACCTTGCCGGGAGTGCTCCTGCGGCGCAGGGGAACTGTGTCAACCGAAACGGCGAGACCACCGCCGTCGGGTGCGCCGGAAGCTCCCGCGCAAGGTAGTCGGCGGGACGCGCGTCTCCCGCCGCCCGGTCGGCGATCCAGCGCTTGAAAGCCATCCCGTCGTGGTAGCCGCGGCGCCGCTCGCGGCCAGTCCCCGCCGGGCCGCCGGGCAGGACGACCTCGCCCCGGAGCGAGGGTTCGCGGAGCAGAAAGATCCGGTCGCCGACCCGGGCCTCAAAGAACATGCCGAGGCCGTACTCCACGATGCCGTGCGCACCGTTTTCTTCGGGGTGCAGGAACAGCAGAACGCGGTTGCCCTCCGCCAGCATCGGGAGGCCGATGACGCGCATCGTCATGCCGCCGGCAGCGACGCCGCCCGGCTGCCGGACGATGATGCCGCTGCCGGCGACGAACCCCTTCAGCACCTCATCGACCGCGAACAGGTAGTCGGTTGTCGGCGAGTCCGGATCGGTCCCCGGCTGTGCGCTCAGGACCTCGCCGAGACGATGATCGGCGACCGGTCCACCATGCTCTCGTCCGTCGGCATGACGTAGACGATTGCCGCCGCCGGGAGAGCGGCCAGCAGTGCGAAGACTGCCGTGAACGCCTGGAAGCAAGGGCGTGTTCTTCGGCTTGCCGGGCGCCTGTTCCTGGTCTCGATCTTCAAGTCGTCTCCGCCAGGAAACTAGCGCAGAACCGCTCCACGGGGGCACCAACTGCTACATTCCTGCGCTCATGAGCGACTGGCATCACGCGGACATTCTCGAAGCGATCGGCGAGCACCAGCCGGCGGAACCGGCACAGGCGTTCGTCGATCCCCTGGGCGGCGCTCCGAGCCGCCGGTACTCGCAGGCGGAGATGCATCGCCGGGCGAACGGCGTGGCGGCGACGCTGGTCGAACGCGGCGCGAAGCGCCAGGACAAGGTGGCCCAGTACCTCTACAACGTGCCGGAGTACCTGGAGTCCGTGCTCGCCTGTTTCAAGGCTTCTCTGGTGCCGGTGAACACGAACTACCGCTACGTCGAGGGTGAGTTGCTCTACCTGTGGGACAACGCCGACGTCGTGGCGGTCGTCTTCCACGGCTGCTTCGCCTCGCGGATAGCGGATCTCCGGTCGAAGACGCCGGGGATCCACACTTGGCTCTGGGTCGACGACGGCTCGGGTCCCTGTCCCGAGTGGGCGATTCCCTACGAACAGGCCGCCGCCTCGGCGGCGGACGACTCACTGGTCTTCGAGGCTCCCTGGCGGCGCAGCGGTGACGACCTGTGGCTTCTCTACACCGGCGGCACGACCGGCATGCCGAAGGGGGTGATGTGGAGGCTGGACGATCTCTGGCTGCTCGGCAACGAGAACCGGCCCGAGCCGTTCGATCTCTCCGGCGGCGTCCAGGGTCTTGTGCCGCAGTTCGACGAACTCCTCATGAGGCGTGTTTCCCTGCCGGCTTGCCCGTTGATGCACGGCACGGGCTTTCTGACCGCGCTCGGCGGGATGCTGAACGGCGGCACGGTGGTCACCCTCGCCAACCGGCGCTTCGATGCGGTGGCCACCCTCGAGGCGATCACCAGGGAGAGGATCAACGGGATGGCGATCGTCGGCGACGCCTTTGCCAGACCGATGGTGCGGGCGCTCGAGGAAGAGCCCGGACGTTTCGATCTCTCGAGCCTGGAAGCCGTGGTCTCCTCGGGCGCGATGTGGAGCGCCGAAGTCAAGCGCGAGTTCCTGCGGTTTTGCCCGCCGGAGACGATCCTGACGGACAGTCTCGGGTCGTCCGAGTCGATCGGCATGGGCCGCTCGGACTCGACCGCCGGCGAGGCGACCGACACGGCCTCCTTCGTGCTCGGCGACAACGCCTGCGTGATCGACGACGACGGCAACAAGGTCGAGCCTGGCTCGGGGGTGCTTGGGCGGATCGCCGTGACCGGTCACATTCCGGTCGGGTACTACAAGGACCCTGAGAAGACGGCGGCCATATTCACCGAAGTCGACGGCGTCCGCTACTCGATGGCGGGCGACTACGCCACCGTCGAGGCTGACGGCTCACTCAAGCTCTACGGCCGGGGATCCGTGTGCATCAACAGCGGCGGCGAGAAGATCTTCCCTGAGGAGGTCGAGGAAGTGCTGAAGACGCATCCCTCGGTTCGCGACGCGGTGTGCGTCGGCGTGCCGCACGAGCGCTTCGGGCAGGCGGTGACGGCGGTCGTCGAACTCGACGATCCCGACCGCTTCAGCGAACCGGACGTGATCGGATGGGTCAAGCGCGAACTGGCGTCCTACAAGGCGCCCAAGCGCGTCCTGGTGCGTGACAGCGTCGGACGGGCGGCGAACGGCAAGGCCGACTACAACGGTCTGCGCGAGTGGGCGACCTCTGAGCTCGCCACCGCTGAGGCCTGAGGGCGTGAGCGGCAACAGCAAGCAGAAGGTCGTCGTCCAGTTGCCAGGCATCGCGAAGGCCCCCTCCGTCGAAACCCGCTACACCTTCGAACTGGAGGCTCTGCTGCCGGTGGCGGAACTGGTCGAAGTCGCGGCGAGGACGGAGGAGGACTTTCTCGCCGAAGCCTCGGACGCCGCCGCGGTCATCACGTCATGGGGCTTTCGCATCACGCGTTCAGTGATCGCGGGACTCGATGAGTGCATCGTCATCGGCGTCGGCAGCGTCGGTGTCGACATGGTCGACGTGGAGGCGGCAACCGACGCCGGCATCGTGGTGACCAACGTTCCCGACGTCTTCATCGAGGAAGTGGCAGACCACACGATGGCGCTGCTCCTGGCCGGGGCCAGGCGGCTGCGCGAGATGGACTCCATGGTCCGTCGCGGCGACTGGTTCCAGGGCCGGCCCCTGCTCAACGAGGTGCCGCGGCTCTGGGGACAGACGCTCGGCCTGATCTCGTTCGGCAACGTGGCGCGGGCAGTGGCGCGGCGGGCGAAGCCCTTCGGCATGCACGTCATCGCGCACGACCCCTACGTGAGCGAACTGAAGATGACGGGTGAGGGGGTCGAGCCGGTCAGCTTCGGTGAACTGCTGGATCGATCCGACTACCTCTCCATGCATCCGCCGCTCAACCGGGAGACGCGCCACATGCTTTCGGGTCCCCAGTTCGCGGCGATGAAGAAGACCGCCGTTCTGATCAACGCCGGTCGCGGCCCGACGGTTGACGAGGCGGCGCTGATCGAGGCGCTCGAGTCGGGTCAGATCGCGGCCGCTGCGCTCGACGTGCTGGAACGGGAACCGCCGGCCGGGGACAACCCCCTTCTCGGGATGGACAACGTGATCCTGACGCCCCACGTCGCCTCGGCGACGACCCGCATGCGGCCGGTGACCAGGCGGCGCGTCGGCCGTGAAGTGGCCCTGGCGCTCTCGGGCCGCTGGCCAATGAGCTGCGTCAACCCGACGGTGTTGCCTAGGGTCGAGCTGGAGCGCTGGCAGCCGGTGCCGATGGAGCGCGGACCGAACCGGTAGGGCGGGTGCGCACGGCCTTCAGGCCGTCTCGACCACCTCGCCTGCAGCCTGCGCCCGCTCGACCCGGCTGCTCTCGTCGGCGGCCACGGTGCGACCGGCGAGCCAGAAGAAGATCGCCCCGAGGACGTAGGCGCCCAGGCTGGCCAGCATCGCCAGTTGGAGAGAGCGGCCTGAGTCGGCGCCGCCGGCCTCCAGCGTGGTGCTCAGCCAACCCATGAGGAAGGGTCCCAGCGCAAGACCGACGAAGGTCATCATCAGGATGTAGAACGCGGATGCGGTCCCACGCATCCTGGGCAGCACGAGGTCGTTGGCCAGGGCGACGGCCGAACCGATCCAGGCCGATCCGACGACGGTGAAGGCGAAGTTCAGCACGTAGGCGGTCGTCACGTCCTCGGTCAACACGAAGAAGGCGCCGAGCGGGATCGAGGCCAGGGCGATGATGAGCCCGCAAAGTGGACGGGCCTTCGCCGTCTTCTGCTTCATCCGGTCGGAGAAGTAGCCGCCGCCGGCGACCCCTAGCCAGCCGGCGACCGCCGCGGTGAGGCCGAGGACCAGGCCGGCTTCGCCGGCGCTCTGATCGTGAACCCGCCGGAAGAAGGACGGTGCCCAGAAACCGAGGCCATAGCCGACGAACGCCATCCAGCCGAAGCCGAACATTCCGTAGATCATCGACCGCGAGCCGTAGATCAGCTCGAAGGTCGGACGGTCCCTTAGCCGCAGTCGCTGCACCCAGGAGAGGAAGGCGTAGGCGCCAATCCCGAGTGCGATCCACTGCACGGGGTTGTCGAAGACCTGGATCAGTCCGACAACGAGGGCAGCGCATCCCACCGCGATCAACAGGTTGCGGCCGATCGCCCGGAAGCCGCCGCTCGCGAACAGCGAGAACACGGTGAGCGGCGGCAGGATGGCCGCCGTCTCACGGCCCAGCTCCTTGAACGGCGCGGGATGCGGGGGTGTGACGATGCCCTCGCTCTGGCCCCGGACGGGCTCTTTCAGAGTCCATACCCAGATCGCCATCAGCAAGCCCGGCAGGCCGACGGCGAAGAACGCGACCTGCCAGCCGACGAGCCCGAACGGCGCCCCGCCGTCGGCGAACGCGTTGTTCCACCGGTCGACGATCTGCCCGCCGATCAGGATGCCGAGGCCGGCGCCGATGTAGACGCCGCTCGAGTACATCGCGGTCACGGTGGCCCGCAGCCGCGGTGGGTAGTAGTCGCCGAGCATGGAGAAGGCCGCCGGTCCGGCGCTCGATTCGCCGATGCCGACGCCGATTCGATAGGCGGCGAGCGAGGCGAAACCGCGGGCGGTGCCCGACAGAGCGGTCATCAGGCTCCACGCGGCCAGACCGATCGAGATCAGGCTCTTGCGGGTCCACATGTCGGCCAGGCGGCCGATCGGAATCCCGAAGATGGCGTAGAAGACGGCGAACGCGGTGCCGTAGAGGAAGCCGAGCTGGGCGTCGCTGACGCCGAGGTCGTTGCGGATGTCCTCGGCGAGGATCGAGAGGATCTGCCGGTCGATGAAGTTGAAGACGTAGACCAGGACGAGGACGCCCAGGACGTAGTTGGAGTACCCGCGACTTGGCGCCTGCGGGGCTGGGGTCTGGCGATCCGGGTCTGTTGACGTCATTCGGCTCCCGTGGTCATTCGGCTCCGTCTGCTCCCGGCTCCGCCATGGCGCCGGGCACGGTGCCCTTCGCGAGTTCCTGGTCGATCATCAGCATGCCAACACCGTCGCCGCTCACGAGCCGCAGTCGGCCGAGCAGCGTGCGGGCGACGTTCTCTTCCTCGACCTGCTCGTTGATGAACCACTGGAGCATGATCGAGGCGGCGCGATCGTGGACCTTCTCGGAGAGGTCGTAGAGCTCCTCGATCGCCTTCGTAACGTGTTGCTCGCTCTCCAGGATCGCCGCGACCGCGGCCTCGGGTGACGCCCACTCCGTGGGTTGCGCCGGAATCTCGGGGATCTTCACCAGGAGATCGCGGTCGGCGAGGTGATCGATGATGCGGTGGGCGTGGCCGAGTTCGTCGGCCGACTGGCCGCGCAGCCAGGCGCCGAAGCCGGGCAGGTCGATGCGCTCGAGCCAGAGCGCCATGGACAGGTAGCGGTGGGCGGCCTCGAACTCGAG
>JAPOVF010000039.1 GCA_026708285.1 Acidobacteriota bacterium | reverse complement strand
GGTCGGCGAGCACCGCGTCGCCGACGTCAGGGTGAGGGAGGGCCGGCTCGACGAGCTCTTCCGCGACGTGACGAGAGGGGTGGCGGCATGAGCGCGCTGGCGCGGCGTTTCACGGGAATGAGGGCGGTGCTGAGACGGGAGTTCCACGGCTACTTCGCGTCGCCCCTCGGCTACATCTTCATGGTCATCTTCCTGATCGCCAGCGGCTACTTGATGGTGTCGCGCGACTTCGGCCGTTTTCTGGAACTCCGCGAGGCGAACCTCGACGCGCTGTTCAGCTACCTGCCCTGGATCTTCGTCGTGCTGGTGCCGGCGGTGGCGATGCGGCTGTGGGCGGAGGAGCGCCGGTCCGGCACGGTCGAGTTGCTGCTGACTCTGCCGATCACGCTCGAAGGTTCCTATCTCGGCAAGTTCCTGGCCGGCTGGGCGTTCCTTGCCGTATCGGTGTTGCTGACGTGGCCGGCCGTGTTCCAGGTGGCCCGGCTCGGCGATCCGGACTGGGGCGCGATCTTCGCGAGCTACGTCGCGACCCTGCTGGCGGCCGCGGTGTTGCTGGCGATCGGCCTCCTGTTCTCGGCGCTATCGAAGAACCAGGTGGTCGCCTTTATCCTGGCGGTGGCGGCCTCGGTCGGCTTCCTGCTGATCGGCGTCCCGCAGACCCAGGAGTTCGTGGGCAAGTGGTTCGGTGGCTACGTCGAACGGGTGGTCTCTTCGCTCAGCCTGCTCGATCACTTCGAGACCCTGACCCGCGGCCTCCTGCAGTTGAACTCGTTGCTGTTCTTCGTGCTGTTCACCATCGGCTGGCTGATCTGCGGCATGCTGGTGCTGGGTCAGACGAAAACGAACTGAGGGCTGGAAGATGACTTCCGAACCGAACCTGAACCCGGATGCCGGCACACCCGGCCGCGAACCCCGCGGCCTGACGGTGGCCCAGAGCCGCCTCCTGACCCTGGCCCTCATCGGGCTCGTGACCGTGCTCTCGATCCACGTCGCCAATGAGTGGCTGGAGGGCTGGCGCGTCGACCTCTCCGGCGGTGATCTCTACTCGCTGACCGACGGCACCCACGCGATCCTCGATCGCATGCAGGAAGAGGGCGTCAATCCGCTGGACGTCCGTCTCTACTTCTCCGAGACGGCGGGCAAGACGCTGCCCAAGTTCGTCAAGGACTTCATCGGCTACGAGCGCTATCTGCGCAGCCTGCTGGGTGAATACGAGAGGGCCGCGGCCGGGAAGATCCGCGTCGAGACGATCGACCCGCTTCCCGACAGCGACGACGCAGACCGCGCCGCCGAGGACGGTCTGGACGGCAAGCTGATCAACCAGAACGGCGATCTCTTCTACTTCGGTCTGGCGTTCGAGACCCAGACCGGCAGCAGGGAGACGATCGAGTTCCTGTGGCCGCAGGAGCAGGAGAACATCGAGTACGAGATCTCGAAGAAGATCCACGGTCTGCTCTGGCCTGCCCGGCAGAGGGTTGGCGTGCTCTCGAGCCTGGAGGTCTTCGGCGGCGCCCAGGACCCGTTCATGGCGCAGATGCTGGCGGCTCAGGGCCGGACGCCGTCGCAGAAGTGGATCATCGTCCAGGTCCTGGAGGACCTCTACGATGTCTCCCAGATCGCGCCGGACGTGGACGAGATCTCGAGCGATGAGGTCGACCTGCTCGTCGTGGTCCACCCCAAGGACCTGCCCGACAAGACGGTGTTCGCGATCGACCAGTGGGTGGCGGCGGGCGGCAACACGCTGATCTTCCTCGACCCGTATGCGCTGGGCGACACGCCGCCGCAGAACCCGCAGCAGCCCTGGATGGCGCTCCAGTATCAGCCGGCCTCGAACCTGGAGTCGCTGCTGGCGGCCTGGGGTCTGGAGCTTCCAGCCAATCGGTTCGCTGCAGACTTCGAGCTGGCGGCGCGGCGGCCAATGAGCCAGTTCGGCGCCGCCGAGTCGGTGATCATCGATCTCCAGGTCGATTCCACACTCCACGAAGGCCTGCTTGACGAGGAGAATCCGATGCTGCGCGGCCTCTCGAACACGCGCTTCTTCCTATCCGGCGTGCTGCGGGAACTGGGCGACGCCGGGTTGGAGGCCGACGCCGGCGGAGAGGCCGCGGAGGAAGAGCCGGGCGAAAGCGACACCGGCGAAGCCGGATCGGCGGAGGGCATCGAACTGCGGCCGCTGATCTCGACGACTCCGGCCGGCAACACGCTCGAAGTGCTGCCGGGCTTCGGTGGCGGCGACGGCCTCGCCTATACCGACCTGAATGTCGGCGCCGCGCTTCGCGATGCGTTCGCGCCGGGTGAGGAGCCACTGGCGCTGGCGTACTTCGTGCGCGGCAGGTTGCCGACCGCCTTCCCGGATGGCGTGGACTACCCGGACAAGGAGGCGGAGCGGCCGCCCAACCTGCCGCCCGAGATCGAAGTACCGCCGCCCGATGACGCACAGATCATCCACCGTGATCCCCTGCCGGAGGAGGAACGGGGCGAGGCGGCCGTTGTCGTGTTCGCGGACGTGGACTTCATCCACGACCAGATCGCCTTCCTGCAGAACCCGTTCGGGATCATCCAGGCCGCCAACGACAACCACAAGGTCGTTCTCAACAGCATCGACTACCTGCTCGGCTCCCAGGACCTGATGTCGGTCCGGGCCAAGAGCGGGATCAGCCGCCCCTTCCTCCGCTTCGACGAGATCGAGGCGCAGGCGGAACTCGACACGCTCGACCGCGAGCGGCAGATCCGGGAGGAGATGGAGAGTTTCGAGGAAGAGCTGCGCGAGAAGCAGGGCGAGATCACCCAACGCAACGCGGCTCTCTTCGAGCGAAAGCTGCAGGAGGAAGTCGACGAGTTGAACGAGCGGATCCTGGATGGCAACCGGGAGCTGCGGGACATCCGCAAGGGGCGGCGCGAAGCGCTCGAGCGTGAGGAGTCCATGGTGCGCTTCGCCGTCATCGGATGGATGCCCATCGTCGTCCTGCTGATTGGTCTCTACCGCGCCCGGCGGCGCTAGGGCTTGCTAGGAGTTTCGGCATGAGCCAGTTGAATCAGAGGCTTGTAGCCGCGGCCGCGGCGCTGCTGGCCCTTTCGGTCTTCAGCTACTGGAACAGCGTGTCGCGCGCCGATCGTTTCGAGAGCGGTCAGAAGTTCCTGCCCAACCTGAACCCGGACGAGATCGTCGCGGTCGAGATCCTTCAGGGAGACGAGCAGGTCACCCTGAGCCGGCAGGACGACTTCTACGTGGTGGAGGAAGTCCACGACTACCGGGCCCGGAACGAGGGTGTGAACCGACTGGTGCGGAACCTGCTTGACATCGAGCTCGCGAAGGAAATCGGCTCGGGCGACAACCTGGCCGCGGAACTCGGCATCGAACCGCCCGGCGAGGACACGGTCGAGGTGGCGCTCCAGAACGCGGCCGGCAGCGACATGGTCCGGTTGCGGGTAGGCAACCGGTTCGAGGGCGGCAGCGGCAACTACGTCCGCCGCCTCGATGGCGAGGAGAACCCGATCTTCCTGACCGAGGCGACCGTGCTGATCGACAGCACGGCGGATCAGTTCCTGCAGAAGGAGATCGTCGACGTCTCCTCGAGCGACGTGGCGAGGATCGACGGACCCGACTTCACCTTCAGCACCGGCGAGGGCGAGAGCGACGCGCTCGCTCTCGAGCGCGTGCCGGCCGGTCGGCGTGAGAAGACGAGCGAGGCGGGACGGGTCAAGAACTTCCTCTCGCGGCTCCGGTTCTCCGAGGTCCATCTCGCCGATGCCGAGGAGGTCGCCGATCTCTCGTTCGACAGCGAGTTCCGCTACGAGTTGGCGGATGGATCCGGCTACGTCGTCTCCGTCGCGGGCCGGGATGACGACCGCTACATCCGGATCAGCGGCTATCACACGGTGCAGCAGGTCGAGATCGAACGGGACACCCCTGACGAGGAGCTCCAGGAGAAGGCCGACATCCTGAACCGGGCGGAGGAGATGCGGGACTTCAACGACTACCACGGCTCCTGGGTCTACAAGCTGGACAGCTTCACCGGCGAGAAGCTGGATCTGCGCCGCGCCGACCTGATCGAAGACGAAGAAGAACAGACCGAGGAGCTTGACTCATGATTGGCTACTGCACGATCGGCGTGAACGACATGGACCGGGCGACGGCCTTCTACGATTCCCTGCTCGCCGAGTTGGGCGCGAAGACCATGTTCGACATGGGTCGCATCAAGGGCTACGGCGTCGGACCGGGACAGCCGATGCTCGCCATCTGCATCCCCTACGATGAGGAGCCGCAGGTGCCGGGGAACGGGAACATGGTGGCGATCGCCGCGGCCTCGCAGGAGCAGGTCGACCAGCTTCACGCCAGGGCGCTCGAGCTGGGCGGCACGGACGAAGGCGCGCCCGGAACGCGCGTGGCCACTTTCTACGGCGGCTACGTCCGGGATCTCGACGGCAACAAGCTCTGCTTCTTCAACATGGGCTGAAGCTGAGTCGGCGCCGGGACAAGCGCGTTCGCCGCGTCGAGTAGCGCGCCAGCTGAGGCTCGCGGAGAGCCTTTCCTCGTCACTCAGTTGACTTTTCGTAAAGACGAAAAATATGATTCGTCCCGATGGAAACACCGAGACGAAGGCTCCGGTCGCCGGACCGTATCGGCGTCACAGCCCTTGGTCTGTGGGCGATCGTGGCGGCGCTGACCGCGGCTCAGGGCGGGGCCGTCGACTGTCCGGCGGACGCTGGCCTGCACGGCACGGTGCGGTCCCTTTCCGGGGAACCGGTGGTGGACGCCGCGGTTACGCTGACCACTTCCTCCCGGACCGTGGCAACCGGAGAGGACGGGCGATTCTGCCTCTTCCCGGTGGAACCGGGCGAGCACCGGCTGGTCGTCTTCGCGGAGGGCTACGGCGTCGCTGAACAGGAGTTCGTGGTCGAGGACCAGGGCGCGGTCCAGGTCGAGATTCGCCTCCGCGCCGCGTTCGGCGAGGAGGTGGTGGTCGGTGCGACCAGGACGGAGAAGCGTCTCGCCGACGTACCGCTCCATGTGCAGACGGTGCGGCGCTCCCAGATCGAGGGTGTCGTCGCGCGCACGCTGGCCGACGCCGTGGAATGGACGCGGGGCGTGCGGGTCGAGTCGAACTGCCAGAGTTGCAACACCTCCCAGATCCGGTTGCTCGGTCTCGAGGGTCCGTACTCCCAGCTTCTGGTCGATGGCCAGCCGACCGTGTCGTCTCTCGCCATGGTCTATGGCATCGAGCAGTTGCCGGCGCGGCTGATCGACTCGATCGAGGTGGTCCGGGGCGGCGGTTCGCCGGCGTACGGAGCGGGGGCGGTGGCAGGCGTGATCAACCTGATTCCGCACCATCCCGACCACACCCACGTCGAGGTGAGCGCACGCTCGAGCCGGATGGGCGGCGCCGGCGGCGCCGCGCGGAGCCCCTCCTACAGCCTGGTCGCCGACCTGATGCCCGGTTCGTCGCGGGCCGCGACGTTCTACGGTCAGGTGGATCGGGAGGCGCCGGTCGATGTCGACGGTGACGGGTTCACCGACGTCTCTATCCGGGACCTGGATGCTCTCGGAGCGCGCTACCATGAGTTTTTTCTCGACGGTGAGGCACGGCTTGCGGTGGACGTCAGCCATGTCGGCGAGTTCCGTCGTGGCGGCGATCAGTTGCACCTGCCGCCGCAGCATGCGCAGGTCGCGGAGCAGCTGGACTCCAGTCGGACCGGCGTTGCGGCCTCCTGGCTCCAGACCGTGTCGCCGCGATGGGACTGGCGGGCAACCATGTCCCATGCCGGCACCGAGCGCGACAGCTACTACGGGGCGGGCGGCGACTCGAGCGCGTTCGGGACAACCCTCAATCCGCTTTGGCTCTTCGACACCCAAGTCAACCGCGGCGGCGAGCGGGGCACGCTGAGTCTCGGTCTGCAGGCTTCCGACGATCTCATCCACGACCGCCAGCCGGCGTACGGACGGATCATTCGCGAGAGCTACCGCGGGGCGGCGGTCTTCGTTCAGGACGACCGGAAGATCGCCGACGGCGTGACCCTGCTCTACGGGCTACGGGTGGACCGTCACAGCGCGGTCGACGGGTCGATCGTCTCGCCGCGGGCGGCCCTGATGTGGACGCCGCGAAGCGACTTGACCCTGCGCGTCTCCCACAGCGCCGGCTTCCGTCCACCCGCGGTGTTCGACGAGCAACTCCACATCGCACTGCTCGGCGGCGAGGCGATGGTCGTGCGGGACGACCCCGGCCTGCGGGAGGAGACGTCCCTCTCGCGCATGCTGAGCGTTGAGTGGAGGCCGATGGTCGGCGAGCGCACGGCCATGGCATTCGATTCGACCTTCTTCGATACGACGATCGCCGATCTGTTCCACAACCGCGAGGCGGACGATCCGGCAACCCCGGAACTCGAGTTCACGCGGACGAACTTCGGCCGTGCCCGAGTCGCCGGCGTGGAGGTTGGCTGGAGCCTGAGGCGCGGCCGCCTGGCCGTGGATTTGGGCTACGGATGGCAGCGGGCGGAGTTCGGCGATCCCGAACCGGATTTCGGCAGCACCCGCATGTTCCGAACGCCCGAGCGCTACGGCACGGCGAGTGTCAGATGGCCGCTCGCGGGCGGGCTCGATCTGTTCACGGGCCTTCGCTACACGGGACCGATGGTGGCGCCGCACTACGCCGGTTACATATCCGAGGATCGACTTGAGCTGACGCCGAGCTTTCTTGCTGTTGACGTCGGTGTGTCCCGGAGGTTCGTACTCGGCGGAGACCGCGGCATCGTGGGCACGTTCGCGGTGAAGAACCTGACCGACGAGTACCAGCAGGACCTGGACCGAGGGCCGCTGCGGGATGCCGGCTACGTCTACGGACCGAGGTTCCCACGCAGCGTGGTCGTCGGCGTCAAGGTGGACCTGTAGCCGTGCGGGTCGACGTGCTCCGCCTGGCCCTCAAGGCGGCGCTGGCGATGGCGGTAGCGACGCCGACTGCGTTGGCGCTGGATTCCGGCGAGACTCCGGCCAGCGGAGAAGCGCCGGCGCTACTACTGGGAGTTCGACTGGGAGAATTCTGGAGCGATCTGGAGGTGTGCGACCTCGACGGCCGAGCCTGGACCGCCTCGGATTTCGCTGACCGCGTCGTCCTGCTCGACTTCTGGGCCAGCTGGTGCGCGCCGTGTCTCGCCGACTTCCCCCATCTCGAACGGGCGAAAGCGGCCTACGCGGACCGGGGACTCGTCATCGTCTCTGTCTCGCTGGACCGCTTCTCACGCCGCGACCTCAGGAGCTTCGGTCGGCGCCAGGGCATCACGTGGCCCGTCCTCTTCGATGGACTGGGCGGTGGCGGAGCCGTAGCCCGTCGCTTCCAGGTGGACTATCCGCCCCGGTCGTTGCTCTTCGACCGGGATGGCCGGCTGGTCGCGCTCGATCCCCGCGGAGCGACGCTCGACGCGGCGTTGAGGGTCCTTTTCGCGACGGAGTGACTGTTACGCTGGCTCCCCGTGTCAGGCATCGCCGTCCTCCTGCTGATCGTCATCTCGACGATCGCTCCGGGCCAGGCCGTTCCGGGTCAGGTTGACCCCGCGCCGCGCGATCCGGTCGAGGTACTGGCGCGGGCGCGCGCGGCGGTCGAGCGGGCGCCATCGGAGTTTGAGCCCGCTCTCTTCCTGGCCCGGTCGCTTCTGACGCTCGGGCGCACCGGCGATGCCCTCGCAGCGTTCGCCCGAGCGCGGGAGCTTGAGCCAGATGGTGCCGCCGACGAGGTCGCTTCGGCCTACCTGGCGCCTGCGCTGCTGCTACGCGACCTCGACCGTACCGGCGAGGCGATCCGGCTCCTCGAGGAAGCCGCGGCTCGGGTACTCGGTAGCTCCGACGTCTACGAGCAACTCGCCCTGCTCCGCCTTTCGGACGGCCAGGCGGATCAGGCGCTGGTAGCCGTCTCCGCTGCCGCTGCCGAGAACCTCGAAAGCCCGGGTCTCGACCTCGTCCACGGATTGGCGCTGGCGCGCGATCCGGATCGGCGCGTGGAGGCCCTGAGCTACCTGCAGCGCGCTCTCGACGCCGGCGCGGGCGACCCGGTCGTCGTGCAATTGGAGGCGGCGGACGTCCTCGCGGCCGAAGGGCGGTTTTCGGAAGCGGTCGAGCACCTTCGCGCCGCTGCGGAATCTGCGCCGGAAGAACCGGAAGTGGTCTATCGGCTGGGGCGGACGCTTGCCGCGGCCGGCGACCGCGAGGCTGCCCGGACGACGCTCGAACGCTACCGGTCTCTGGTGGAGGCTCGCGAACGCGCGACCGAGGCCGAGCGTCTCGCGTCCACGCAGACGGCGTCGGCCCTGTCTGACGCCCAGCGGTTGGCGGAGCAGGGCGATCTCGAAGCCGCGCTCGCACGCCTGGCCGGCCTGCCAGGAGGTCCGGAAGATCCGCGGGCCGCAGACGTTCACTCCCTGCGAGCCAAGGTCCTGTTCTCCATGGATCGGGTCGCTGAGGCCGCGGCCAGCGCTAGCGAGGCCCGCCGGCTTGAGCCGACGCGGATCGAGCACCACTACCTGGAGGGGATGTTCCTCCACACGGGCGGGCGCGCCGAGGACGCCGCCGTTGCGCTCGAGCGCGCCCTGGCACTCGATCCCGGTCTCGGCGAGGCGCACGCCCTCCTTGGCATGATCGCCGCGGAAGCCAGCCGCTTCGCGGAGGCCGCCGAGCGGATGGAGCGGGCGCTTCAACTCGGGCTCGACAACAGCGCGCCGCTTCGTTTCAACTACGCCCGGGTACTCGAGGCCCTTGGTCGCACTGAAGAGGCCAAGGTCCAGATGGAGGCACTCGAGCGTCTGGGACAGCGGCCGCCCCAGTAACGCCGGTTGCCGGCAAGGTGTCTACGTTGGTCGCCCGAGGAGTGGATTGGCGACGCGAAGATCTCCGAACTCCTGACCATCTTGCAAGTCCTCGGTCAAGAGCACGGTCGCGCCGGCTGCCAGCGCGGTTTCGATGATCAGTGCATCCCAGTAGGACACCTGTGATCTGGCGCTTCTGCGGACCGCCAAGCGCACGATCTCAGTTCCCAACGTGTGGATGGGAAGTTCGCAGAGCGCGTCCAACGCTTCGATGGCCCGGTCGGTAGAGAGTGGTCTGGCGAGCTTGCGCGTCACGGTCACGTAGAACTCGCTGAGCACCTGTGTGCTCAACACGATTCGGTCCGCTTCCTCGTCAAGGAGTTCTCTGGCGACCTTCTGCTTACGAGGCGAGTCGTCGTCGAAGACGTAGACCAGCACGTTCGTATCGACGAACCACGGCTCAGCGCTCATGCAGTTCGTCGCGGGTCCACATAGCCCGCCCGCGCCCGGATTCGCTCGCCTCCGCCACGAGCAACAGTCGACGAACCGCCTGATGGTTCCGTCCGGCGCCGCCGGCGTACGCTTCCAGGCAGTCGCGCAGCACGGCGTTCACGGAAGTGTCCTCTTCCACTGCGCGAATCCTGGCTCGCTTGAGGACGTGGCTGTCTACGGTGATCGTCAGGTTCATTTCTGTCTCATCTCGTGAAACACGGGATCAGTGTAGCACGGGTGTACAGGGCTACTCGCAGGCGAACGCCTGGTTGTCGGCGACCGGCTGGAAGGCTTCGCCCAGCGGACTGGTGATGACGTGTCGCCGCTGGGTCACCGGGTCGGCGACCTCCAGCTCGACCTCGATGTCCGTGAGGCCGGTGGCGTAGAGCCAGTACCGGTCGTTCAGCGCGCAGGCGTTCAGTACCTTCAGCACGATCTCGACGTTCGCCGGATCGAAGAACGTGAAGTAGCCGGTGTCCCCGGTCAGGTGGGTGCCGGTCGCCAGGGCGCCGTCCTCGCCGGCGGCGGTGGCGAAACGGGCCCGGACCCGGAAGCGGCCGTCGTTGAGACAGAGGGTGGTCGTGTCCGGAACGCACTCTTCGATCGGCTCGGTCGGAGCGTCCGGCTCGTCCTCGACCGTGATCACCATCCGGCGTTCGCCAAGGGCCGCGCCGCCCAAAGGGTCATGGAGTTCCAGTTCGATCGTCTCCGTGCCTTCGCCGCCGCCGTCCTCGAGCAGCCGGAGCGTGAACGTCCGGCCAGCCGAATCGCCGTGAGC
>JAPOVF010000008.1 GCA_026708285.1 Acidobacteriota bacterium | reverse complement strand
GCTCGTGATCCACGAGCGGCGCGGCGCGGTCGACCAGAGTCAGGCGGCCGCTCATTCCCAGGTGCAACACCAGGGTCTGGCCGCCGGAAGCGTCGATCAACAGGTACTTCGCTCGCCGGCGCAAACCGACGACCCGGTGGCCTTCCAGGCGGCGCAGCCGCCGTTCGCAGAGCGGTTCGCGCAAGGTCGGGAAGTGGACACGGACCGCCTCGAACCGGTCACCGACGAGCGGCCGCTCCAGGCTTCGGCGAAGTACCTCGACTTCGGGGAGCTCGGGCACGTTCAGCCCGCGCGGCGGCCATGGCTGGCGCCCGCGGCGTTCTCGGCAGCGCCAGCACCCGCCACCGCCGCGACCAGCGCTTCGAGCGCCGTGTCCTCGTCGCCGCTACCGCCCCTCAGTCGAACCTCCGTCTCCAGGATCTTCCAGGGCAATTCGGCGAGTTCCGCAACCGCCTCCGGATCGCGACGAGCCATCGCCGCCTTGAAGATCTGGAAGAGGGCGTAGGCCCTGGGTTTTCTCTGCCCGTCCGGCAACTCCGCCATCAGCTTCGGTAGCACCCGGGCCTTGAATCCGTTGAAGTCCCGCTCCTCGGGTAGTCCTTGCGCCATCGCGATGCCGTGGACGGTGGCCAACTGCTGACAGCGTCCGGCGAGAAGGCTCAGGAACGAGAACCGCGCCCTCGTCCGGTCACCGGCGCTGTCCAGGTAGCGACGAAGCAAGGCCAGCGCGGCGCCCGGCCGCTGCTCTTCGATCGCGCTCATGACCTTCCAGACATCCTCCTCGCCTCGATCGACGACCGACTCTTCCACCCCGGTGCGGTCGATCCGGCCGGACGTTTCCCGCATTCCGGCAGCGATCTTCCGGTACTCGGCAGCGAAGCGGGCGGCGGAATCCGCCTCGACGGCCGAGTCGCCCCAGTTTCCCGTCTTGCGAAGTGTCCGCCGCGCCAGCTCCTGGGCGGCTCCGCGGTCGATGCCGATGCCGGTTTCGCGGGTCAGCTCCGCGACGACCGCGTCTAGTCCGCCGACTCCGCCACGGCGGTCGAACTCGAGCGAGCCCACCTCGAACGCGGCCTTGTTCTCAAGCAGACGCCGAACCAGGGGATGGGCGCGATCTGCGGTCCGCTCGGCGAAGACCAGCGCGTGGCCCTCGGGCAAACCACCGTCGGCGGCACGGCCGAGTTCGGCGAGGTCGCTGTCGGACCAACCGTAGAGATCCGCAGCCCGAGCGGCTTCGAGCAGCGCCGAAAGATCCCTGGCCAGTTCCGCCGCCTGTTTCTTCGTCCGGCCCCGCCGTTTCCGCCGGCGAACCCGGCTGCCACCCTGAAGCGCCCAGTCCGGCAGGGAAGAGACCGCTTCGTCGGGCGTTCCGGCGTCGGCGGCCACGCCGAAGAGTCGCAGCGCTTGAAGCAGTCGGCCCGCTGCTTCCTTCTGCGCGGTCGACAGCGTGTCCCCGACCGGTACCGGCAACGCCGTCTCCGCCTCATCGATCAGATCGGCCGCGGCCGTCCGGTCGGCGAAGACGGCGCTGTCAGTGACGAGAGTGACCTTGGCCGGCTCGAACAGCGAGAAGGTCAGGAGATCGGCCAGGATCGAGCCCAGTTCAACGGGCCGGGTGTATGCGGCCACCTCACAGCCGCTGCCCGCTGCCAGCGCATTCGCGATCCGGGTCGCCGCGCCGCTCGCCACCACCTGCTCGCCGATCACGAGGTAGAGCGGCTGGCGGTCACCGCCTTCGATTCGCTCGACCGCCGCGTCGATCGTAGGAGCCTTCACTCTTCTCTGGGAAGCCGACCCTTCTCTTCGAGTTCCTGGCAGTTGATGCAATAGGAAGCCCACGGAACCGCCTCGAGTCGCGCGCGGCCGACGTCGGCGTTACAGTGGACGCAGACGCCGAAGCTGCCATCGTCGAGACGGATCGTCGCTTCCTCGATCCTCTCGAGCAGAATGCCGTCGCTGTCGGAGAGCGAGAAGTTCAACTCCCGGCTGTAGGCGTGATTCGCACGGTCGACGAGGTCCTCCGAGCCTTCACCAGTCGTCGCCTTGAGACCCGCGTGCAGATCGCGGTTGTAGCGGCCGAACAACTCGCGCCGCTTCTCCTCCAACCGCTCCCGCACCCGCTCGATATCGATGTCGGCGGTCTTTCGACGAGAACCCTTGCGGCCGTCGCCGGCGCGCTGCGGTCTGAGTAGCAGCGTCGGCGCTTTCCTCGGAGGTGCTTTCTTCCGGGCCGCTTTCTTTCTGGCCAGGCGCTGCTTCGCCGCCAGATCGCGCGCGGCTTCCTTTTCGGCGACCTCCTGAGCGGCCGTCTTCTCGGCCTCCTCTTGAGCCTTCTTCGCCTCGGCTTCCTCCGCCGCCCGGGCCTTGGCCAACCGCTTCTCGGCGGCGGCGGCGCCCCGCTGGGCCTCTCGGGCAGCGGCCTTCGCCTCAGCCGCCGCCCTGGCGGCCTTCTCGTGCGCGGCCGTCCGCGAAGCCGACGTGCGCGCCGCCTTCCGCGCCGCCACTCCCTTGGCCGCGGAGTCCCTGGCTGCAGCCTGGGCCGCCGTCTTGCGATCAGCCGCCAGCTTGGCCGCCTTCTGAGCGGCGGTCCCCGTCGTCGCGGCAAGCCTCGTCGACTGTGCGGCTTCCTTCTTCCTTGCGGTTGCTTCCTCCCGTCCCCTGGCCGCGGCCTCGGCCGCGTTCAGGGCCTTGCGTTCCGCCCGCGTCGCCAGGGTTCGACCGGCTACCGCCTCGCGAACGGCCTTCTTCGCGGCTTCCTTCTCCTCTCGCGCAGCGACCACGGCCGTATCGGCAGCGGTGCGCTCGGCGGCTTCGGCTTTCCGGGCTTCCTCAAGCGCAACGCCATGCTTCGCGGCTTCGCGAACCGCCTGCTCCGCAGCGGCGGCCCTGGCCGCCGCGTCACGATCGGCCCGCTTCGCCGCCGCCTCGGCCGAGCGCAGGGTCTTCGCCGCTTCCCTGGCGGACCGGGACAGCTCAACGGCCCTCCGGGCGGCCGCTTCGTCGGCCGCCTTGCGCACCTCGGCCTCGCGCTCGGCCTTCCGGGCGGCCGCGGCCGCGGCCTTCCCGTCCTGCACAGCCTGCTGCGCGGCCGCCTTTCGAACCTCGACGATCCGGGCCGCCTTCTCCGCGGCCGTCCTGCCGGAAGTCGCCGCCCTATCCGCCTTCCTCGCGGCGGCCCGACGTTCGGTCGCAGCTTTGGCGGCAGAAGCGGCAGACGCCTTCCTGGTCTCGGCCACCTTCTCCGCTCTGGCGGCCGCGGCCGACAACGACTTCGCCTCACGGGCCGCCTGCTGAGCCGCCGCCTTCTTCTCGGCTGCGGTCTTCGCCGTGCGCTCGGCTGCGGCTACCTTGCGTGCCGCTTCAGCGCCAGCCTTCCTGGCCGCGGCCTCCTCGGCTTCGAGCGGGCGAGCCTTGGCGGCGGCCTGGTCCCTGCTGTCGTCTGTTCCGCCGCTCTTGGCGCTCTCGTCCGCGCTTGCCACTTCTTTTCCCCTCACGCGGCTCAGTGAAACGGGCGCCGATGATAGTTGATTCCCTCGAGGATGGTGAAAGAGCGGTAGATCTGCTCGAAAACGGTCAATCGGGCCAGCTCGTGAGCGAGTGTCAAGGGGCCGAGAGAGAGGCGCAAACGAGACGATTTCAGAACGTCTCGGTCGAGGCCCAGATCGGATCCCACGATCCACACGACCGGCCGCCGCCACTCGGTACGCAGCCTCCCGATCTCCGTCGCGAGGGCTTCGGAGCTCAGGTTCCGGCCCTTCCGGTCGAGAGACACGGTCCACGCCTCGGGGGGCAGGGCGGCCCGGATCGCCTTCCCCTCGAGCCGGAGACGGGTTCGATCGTCCCCGCGCGCAGGACGCACCACCTTCTCCCTCACCGGAACGAACTTCCCGATCCGGCGGCGGTAGTCGGCGCAAAGAGCCTCCCAGGGCTCACGCCGGCGACCGACCCAGACGACGACGATCTCGAACGCCACGGGCGGATTATGCACACCACGGGCGCTGTTATTGTCCGCGGTCATGGCACGGTCCGCCGATGAGGAACTGAAGCGGCTTCGAAGGCGCCGAGTGACCCGCGGCCTGATTCTCGGCGGCGTGGCGTTAGGGGCGCCCGCCGTGATCAACGCGGTGGTCGCGCGCCGCGCGGCGCGGCTACCCCGACCCCGCTGGGGCTCCACCCGGCACGTCGAGATCGACGGCCGGCGTCTCGCCTTCGTCCACATCCCCCGGTCACGCCGGGAATCGGCTCCGCCGATGGTGTTGCTTCACACCTTCGGGCCCGGTCACACCGGACTGCTCTGGCGGGAAGCGGCGGAGCGCCTCGCACGCGGCCACGACTGCTTCGTCCCCGACTGGCTCGGCTGGGGCGACTCGGAGCGCAAGGCTCAGCGCTACACCGCCAGGGTCTACATCGACGTGCTCGACCGCTTCCTCGAAGAGGTCGTCGGCGAACCCGCGGTGGTCGTCGCACCGCACCGCGCCGCCGCCTACGCAGTTCAGGTCGCTCTGGATGCACCCGAACTGGTCGCCGCCCTGGCGCTCGTCGCGCCCCAGGGGCTGGGCGCCGAGGATCGCGGCGACCCCGTGCTCCATGGGCTCCTGCGGGCGCCGCTCCTCGGCACGTCGGCACTCAACGTGGTGACCGGCGAGCGGGCGCTCGAAAACCACCTGCGCCGCGAGACGATGTTCGGAGCCGAGGGACTCGGCGAAGACGTCGTCGAGGCGATGTACCGAGCCAGTCACCTGCCCGGCGCCAGCCACGCCCTGATCGACAGCCTCTGCGGCCGGCTCGGCCATCAACTCGATGCCGGTTTCGGCGGCGATGTCCAGCAGCCCCTGTGGCTCGCCTGGGGCCGTCAAGCCACGCATCCGGCGCTCGAGACGGCCGATCTCTGGCTCCAGGAGATGCCGAAGGCCGACCTGGAGGTCTTCGACGGCTGCCGCAATCTGCCCCACGTCGAACGGCCGGCCAAGTTCGCGGCGGCGCTTACGGCGTTCATCGAGCGCCAGCGCTTCGCCGCCTGATCGGGGCGGCCACCCCGACTCCCCGAGAGCGCCAACACGCCGTGTCCAGGGATGCCGCTTTCCCGTCCGTTCCGGGCGGATATCCGTTTCCACGACTCGAGCAGGAGACGCTCGAGTTCTGGCGGCGCGAGAAGGTGTTCGAGGCCTCCCTGGCCGCCGGGGCTGACGACGAGCGCGAGTTCTCGTTCTACGAAGGTCCGCCGACCGCCAACAACGTGCCTCACGTCGGCCATGTCGTCACCCGCGTCGTCAAGGACCTCTACCCGCGGTTTCGCACGATGACCGGGCGGCGCGTGCCGCGCAAGGGCGGCTGGGACACGCACGGCCTGCCGGTGGAGATCGAGGTCGAGAAACAGCTCGGGTTCTCCGGCAAGCAGCAGATCGAGGAGTACGGCATCGAGAGGTTCAACAGTGCCTGCCTCGAGAGCGTCAGCGCCTACGAGCGGCAGTGGCGGCGGATGACCGAGCGGGTCGGCTACTGGCTCGACATGGACGGCGCCTATCTGACCTACAAGAACGCCTATATCGAGTCGGAGTGGTGGGCACTGGCCGAGCTCTGGAAGAAGGACCTGCTCTACGAGGGCCGCAAGATCCAGCCCTACTGCGCCCGCTGCGGCACCACGCTGTCGAGCCACGAGGTGGCCCAGAACTACCGCGACACGGAGGACCCGTCGATCTGGGTGCGCTTCCCCCTGCGGCCGGGGCAGACGCTGTCCACGATCGGCGACGGGGAAGACGGCGGCGGGGACTTCAGCACCGATCGGCCGATCGACATCGTGGCCTGGACGACGACGCCCTGGACGCTGCTCTCTCACGCCGGCATCGCGGTGCATCCCGAGCTGACCTACCGCGCGGTCGCCGATCCGACCGACCCGGAGCGGCTCCTGCTGATCGCCGAAGATCTCGAGCGCCCGGTTCCCGTGCTCGTGCCCGGCGACGGCAAGCCGAACCGCCTCGACCTGCGCGAAGCCGCGACCTTGAGCCGCTTCTCAGGCCGGGATCTGGAGGGCCTGCTCTACGACCGGCCGTTCGCCGTCGAACCGAGCCGCGCGTACCGGCCCGCCGAGGTGTCGGACGCAGCTGGATTCCGGATCCTGCTCGGCGACTACGTCACCCTGGCCGAGGGCACCGGGGCGGTCCACACCGCGCCGCTGTTCGGCGAGGACGACCAGCGTACCGGCCGCGAGTACGGCCTGCCGGAGCTGCAGGCCGTCGACGCGGAGGGCAGGGTCGCGCTCGACGCAGAAGGAAGTTCCGGCGATCCCTCCATCCAGGGGCTCATCGACGAGATCAACGGCGCCTGGTTCAAGGACGCCGACCCGCGCATCGTGCGCTCGCTGCGGCAGCGCGGCCGCCTGCTCCACGGCGAACGGCACAGCCACAGCTACCCCTTCTGCTGGCGCTGCGATCAACCGCTGCTCTACTACGCGACGACGAGCTGGTTCGTTCGCACCACCGCGGCGCGCGATCGGTTGATCGAGAAGAACCGCCAGGTCCGCTGGCACCCGGAGCACGTGGGCGAGGGACGCTTCGGCGACTGGCTCGAGAACGTGGTCGACTGGGCGCTGTCCCGGAGCCGCTACTGGGGGACGCCGCTGCCGGTCTGGAAGTGCCGCGACTGCGCCGAGACGGAGGTGATCGGTTCCTTCGAGGAGCTCTTCCGCCGCGCCGGGCGGACCTTGCCTGACGACCCGTACGATCGCGCGCTGTTCGATCCCCACCGGCCGTTCATCGACGACGACTTCCACTGGTCCTGCTCCGCCGGCGGATGTTCCGGCTCCATGCGCCGCGTCCCGTTCGTGATCGACGCCTGGTTCGATTCCGGCGCCATGCCGTTCGCGCAGTACCACTACCCGTTCGAGAACCGGGAGACCTTCCACGCCCGCTTTCCGGCCGACTTCATCTCCGAAGCCGTGGACCAGACCCGGGGCTGGTTCTACACCCTGCACGTCCTCGGCTGCCTGCTGTTCGACAGTCCCGCCTACCGCAACTGCATCGTCCTCGGTCACGTCAACGATGAGAACGGCCGCAAGATGTCCAAGCGCCTCGGCAACGTCGTCGAGCCGATGGAGGTGCTCGCCGAGACCGGCGCCGACGCCCTGCGCTGGTACTTCTGCGTCAACAACCCCGAGCAGCCGTCCCGATTCTCGGCCCGCCTGGTCCGGGAGGCGGCCCAGACCTTCATGCTGCCCCTGTGGAACGCGCTGTCCTTCTTTGTCATCTACGCCAATCTCGATGGCTGGAGGCCGGGCCGGGCCGAGATCCCCTTCGCCGGCCGCGGTCCGCTCGACCGCTGGATCCTGCTCCGGCTCTACCGGCTTGTCGGCACCACGACCCGGCACCTGCGCGGCTACCGCACCGCCCCGGCGGCGCGCGGCATCGAGACCTTCCTCGACGAGCTGACGAACTGGTACATCCGGCGCAGCCGCGACCGGTTCTGGGCGCCCAACGACGAATCGGGCGCCAGGCAAGGCACCGGGAAGGAAAGCGCCTACCAGACTCTCTTCGAAGTCCTGACCACGCTGCGCCTGTTGATCGCCCCCTTCGTCCCCTTCGTTGCCGAGGAACTCCACCGTCGACTGATGTCGAGCCAGGGCCTCGGCGCGGTCAGTTGCCACCTGGAGTCCTGGCCCGAACCTCCCGCCGACCGCGCCGACGAACAGCTCGAGACGGCGATGGCCACCGTCCTCCAGGTAGCCAGGAGCGGCCGCTCCGCCCGCAACGCGAACGGGATCAAGATCCGCCAGCCGCTCCGCTCCGTCACCCTGGTCAGCGCCGACCCGAAACTCGAAGCCCTGGTCGAGCCCTATGCCGACCTGGTCGCGGACGAACTGAACGTGCATGAGGTCGGCTGGGCCGCCGACAGCTCCGAGTACGTCTCGTTCGATGTCGTGCCGCACTACCCGAAGTGCGGTCCCCGATTCGGTCGGGCCATGCCGGCGGTGCGTGCAGCTCTATCCGCCAGGAAGGGCGCCGACCTGAAGCGGGAACTCGACGAGTCCGGTCGCATCGCCATCGAGCTCGACGGCGACACGGAGTATCTGGAAGCGGACGAGGTCGAGGTGCGGCTCGAAGAGCGGCCCGGGATTGCCGTTCATGGCGACAGCGAGCTGCTGGTCGCCCTCGACGTCGAACTCGACGACGGCCTGATCGCCGAGGGGTTCGCGCGCGAGGTCGTCCACCGGGTCCAGAACCGGCGCCGCGCCGCCGACCTCGACTACGCCGACCGCATCGCCGTCCGCTACCGGGCGAACGAGCAGATCGAACGGGCCATCGACGCGCACCGGGACTGGATCCGCGGTGAAACTCTGGCCGTCACGTTCCAGGCCGCGAGCGACGACGGGCGGGAAGGCCTGGAAGAGGCTCCCATCGAGGGGCAGGCCTTCGCTCTCGCGATCGAAGTACAGCCCCACTGAGAGAGCACGGAGAGAACGAGTGGCAGGGATCTTCAAGGCCTACGACGTGCGCGGCCTCTATCCGGGACAGTTGAATGAGGAACTCGCGCACCGGATCGGGATGGCGTTCGGTCACCTGGTCGAACTCGAAGGCGACCAGGGTGCGGCCCGCCCCCGCACGGTCGTCGTCAGCCGCGACATGCGCTCGCACAGCGTGCCGCTTTCCAAGGCACTCTGCGACGGCCTGACCGCGGCCGGCCTCGATGTCGTCGATATCGGTCTCGCCACGACGCCGATGAACTACTTCGCCACCGGCCGGTTGGGCACGGCGGGCGGCATCCAGGTCACGGCCAGCCACAACGGCGCCGAGTACAACGGCCTGAAGTTCAGCCTCGCGGGCGCCGTGCCGGTGTCGGGAGACCACGGCATCCCGATCATCGAAGAGCACGCCCTCGGCGAGGAACCGGCGCCGGCCGCGGCACCCGGAAGGGTCGAGTCGAGGAGCATCGAGGCGGAGTACAGCGAGTACGTGCTCTCCTTTCTCGACCGCTCGTTCGAGGCGGGAGACGGTCCCAAGCTGCGGCTCGCCGCCGACGCCGCCAACGGAATGGGCACGATCTACCGGCCCCTGCTCGAGGCCTGCGGCGTCGAACTGCTGCCCCTCTACTTCGAACTCGACGGGACCTTCCCGAACCACGAGGCGAACCCGCTGTTACCTGCGAACCTCCGCGACCTGAGCCGCCTGGTCACAGACAGCAGAGCCGACCTCGGCGTCAGCTTCGACGGCGACGGCGACCGTGCCGCCTTCGTGGATGAATTCGGCGAACCGATCGGCTCCGACCTGATCACCGCCCTGATCGCCGGTCAGATGCTGGACGGTGAGCCCGGCGGTACCGTGATCCACGACATCCGGTCCTCCCGGGCCGTGCCCGAGTACATCCGCGAGCACGGCGGCACGCCGCTGCCGGAGCGGGTCGGCCACTCCTTCGTCAAGGCCACGATGCGCCGCACCGGCGCCATCTTCGGCGGCGAGCTCGCCGGCCACTACTACTTCCGCCAGAACTACTGCGCCGACAGTTCGATCCTCGCCGTCGTCGCCGTCCTCAACCTGCTCCGCCGCTCCGGCAAGACGCTCTCCGAGATCACGGCGCCGCTTCGCCGCTACGCGAAGAGCGCCGAGATCAACTTCGAGGTGGAGGACAAGGACGCCGCCATGGCCGCACTCGTCGAGCGCTACGCCGAACGTCAGGGCGGCTCGCTCGATCGCCTCGACGGCATCCGCATCGACTTCGACGACTGGTGGTTCAACGTGCGGCCCTCGAACACCGAGCCGCTGCTACGCCTCGTCCTCGAAGCGACAACGCCGGAACAGCTTGCCATCCGGCAGGCCGAGTTGACGGCGCAACTAGGCGACCCGCTCTAAACCACCGGGTGCAAACCACCGGGTGCGCCGGCCAAACCACTGGGTGCGCCGGCCTTCTGGCCGGCTGCCGCCGAAGGCGGCCGGAAAGACGCGCCGGCCGTGAGGCCGGCTCCGCGTCGTGCGGCTAGTCCCGACCCCCCAGCAACCCCGCCCGCATCAGGAAGTAGAGCAGCGTCAGCAGCGAAGCCACAGCGGCGGCGACGTACGTCATCGCGGCGGCGTTCAGGACACGGTCCATCCCGACGCGTTCGGTCTGCAGAATCAAACCCTGCTCCACAGCGAGGCGCTTCGCACGCGCGGTGGCGTCGAACTCGACCGGCAG
>JAPOVF010000401.1 GCA_026708285.1 Acidobacteriota bacterium | reverse complement strand
TCGTCGGGTCGTCGCTGATCTGGACGACCATCTTGCCGGTGTTCTCGCCGCGGAAGAGGCCCATGAACGCCTCCGGGGCGTTCTCGAGGCCGGAGACGATCGTCTCGCGGTAGCTGACCTTGCCCTGAGCGATCCAGCCAGCGACGTCGCGGACGAAGTCTGCCCGGCGGTCCATGTGGTCGGAGACGATAAAGCCCTGCATCTTGAGGCGCTTCGGAATGATCGAGATCAGGGTCCGCGGCCCGGGTCTCGGTTCCTTGTCGTTGTAGTGGGCGATCATCCCGCAGACGGGGATGCGGCCGAACATGTTCATGTGCAGGAACACGGCTTCGAGCGTTGGGCCGCCGACGTTCTCGAAATAGACGTCGATGCCGTCCGGGCAGGTGTCGGCGAGGTTGCGGTTCAGGTCGCCGTGGTAGTCGAAGGCGGCGTCGTAACCGAGGTCCGAGACCAGGTGGGCGACCTTGTCCGCCGATCCGGCGCTGCCGACCGCCCGGCAGCCCTTGATCTTCGCGATCTGGCCGACCAGGCTGCCGACCGCCCCGGCCGCTGCGGAGACGAACACCGTCTCCCCCTCCTTCGGTTCACCGATGTCGAGCAGGCCGACGTAGGCGGTCATGCCCGGCATGCCGAGGACGCCGAGGAAGGCGGAGAGCGGCGCGCCGTGGGTGTCGATCTTCTGGAGTTCCGCCGCGTGGGCGGCGAAGTGGCTGCGCCAGCCGAAGCGACTCGAGACGAGGTCGCCGGGCGAGAGGGCGCCGGTGTTCGAGTCCTCGACGACCCCGACGGCGCCGCCGTCGAGCGGCGCGCCGATCTGAAACGGCGGCGTATAGGACTTGATGTCCCGCATCCGTCCACGCATGTAGGGGTCGACCGACATGTAGACGTTGCGCACCAGCGCCTGACCTTCGCCCGCGTTCGGCAGCTCGGTTTCAACGAGGTCGAAGTTCGCGGCTTCCGGCTCGGCGACCGGGCGTGAGACGAGGTGGATCTGTTCGCAGCGCGTGCTCATGGTCAGTCCACGATCGCCTGGTAGGCCAGGTTCCGGAACTCGGTGCCGTAGGTCAGGCCGGCGTGGGGGAGGATCTGGATCATGAAGACGCCGACCATCTCCTCCTCGGGGTCGATCCAGAAGCGGGTGCCCGCGGCGCCGCCCCAACTGTAGTCACCGGGGGAACCCAACGCGCCGTTGATTCCCGGGTTCATGTCGACCCGGAAGGTGAGGCCGAACCCGTCGCCCGGCCTCAGCAACTGACCGACGCGCGGCATGTCGCCGATGTGGTCGGAAGACAGGAGCTTGACGGACTTCGGACTCAGCAACTGGCCGCCTTCGTAGCGCCCGCCGTCGAGCAGCATCTGGACCATCTTGAAGTAGTCGGTGGTCGTGGAGACGAGGCCCGCGCCTCCGTAGAAGATCTTCGGCTTGGTCAGGTAGGAGTCCTGCGGCGGCGCCTTGGAGCGCATGACCGTGCCGTCGCCGGCCTCGCGGTCGGGGGTGTAGAGCACGGCCAGCCGATCCTCGGTACCGGGGCGGACGTAGAACGCCGTGTCCTTCATGCCGAGCGGCGCGAAGATCTCGTCCTCCAGGAACACGTCGAAGGTCTTGCCCGAGATCACCTCGACCAGGCGGCCCAGGACGTCCATGCCGTAGCCGTAACGCCACACCGTGCCGGGGTGGTTGTGGAGCGGCGCCTGGCCAAGCTTCTCGACGAACTCCTCGAGCGTCTGGTCGCGGTTGCCGACGCCGAGTTCGGCGTAGTACATGCCGCCGCGCGCGTTGCGTGGTCCACCGTAGCTGATACCCGCCGTGTGCGTGAGGAGGTCCTGGACCGTCATGTCGCGGTTCGCTGGCACCAGGTCCATGCGCGGATCGCCGGTCCCCGCGTCGACGCTCCATTCGGTGACTTCCAGGTCGCCGAGGGCCGGAATCCAGCGGGAGGCCGGCGTCCGCAGCGCGAAGCCGTACTTCTCGTGCAGGATCATCACGGCGACGCCGGTCACCGCCTTGCTCATCGAGTAGATGCGGAAGAGGGCGTCCTTCGGCATCGGCTCCTTCGTCTCGAGGTCGCGGTAGCCGTAGGTGTTGAAGTACGCGATCTCACCGCGGCGCGCGATCAGACCCGTGGCGCCGGCGACCTTGCCGGCCTCGATGTAGCCGTTGATCACCGCGTCGATGCGGGCGAGGCGCTCGGCGGAGAGGCCGACCTGTTCCGGCTTCGAGACCGTGACGTCCGGGTCGGCGGCCGCGAGCGGTGCCGAGACCGCCAGGGTGAGGGTGAGCAGCAATGCGGCGGCACGCCGCCCGGGTTGGAGCATCGCTCGGTTCATCGTCGTCTCCTCCTGCGTAGATTCTGAAGTGCGGCCGATCGTAACGCCCAGCGCGCGGCTGTGCGAGCCCGAACCGTCGTTCGCGCTGCTACAGTGCTCCGAACCCGACACCCTGAACGCGGAGCGCCGGTTGAACCGTGACGGGCCGGACCGGCTGGAGGAGTTCCTATGCCGGTACCGATCCCACCCCTGCGCGAGGAGAACCTGCCGGAGCGCAAGCTCTCGTTCTGGCAACTCGCGGGGCCGGGCGCGATCATGATCGGTCTGGCGATCGGGGCCGGGGAACTGGCCGTGTGGCCCTGGGTGACGGCCAAGTTCGGCGCGGTCATGATCTGGGCGGCGGCGCTCGGCGTCTTCCTTCAGCTCTGGATCAACATCGAGATCGGACGCTGGGCGGTGGTCACGGGCGAACACCCGTACACGTCGTACGCGCGGATGTCGATGGGGGTCATCTACGCCTTCCTGTCGCTCGGCTTCGTGGGATTGTTCCTGCCGGGCTGGGCGCGGATGTCGGGAGCGGCGCTCAAGGCTCTGTTCTTCGGCCCCGATGGGCCCGGGCCCGAGTGGTTCTGGACCGCCGTGACGTTCGGCCTGATCGCCCTGATCCTGTTCGGGCCCAAGCAGATGTACAAGGCGGTCGAACGGGCGATCGGAATCATGGTGCTGGTCATCACGATCGGCCTGATCTACGTCGCCTTCTCGGTCGGGACCTGGGATGCGGTCAAGGAGATGGGTAGAGGGCTGCTCAACTTCGGCCACATCGAACTCGACGACCAGTTCACCTTCGCCCGCTTCTTCGGCGCGGTCGTGTTCGCCGGTATCGGCGGCGCCGGCAACCTCTGGTACGCCTTCTACCTGCGGGACAAGAACATCGGCATGGGGGGCCGCATCCCGGTGCTGGCGAACCCGCTGCGGGTGCACAAGACGGCCGAGGTCCAGACTGGGTATCGCTACCACGAGACCCCGGAGAACGCGAGCCGGTTCAGACGCTGGATGCGCTACGTGATCCAGGACCAGGTCATCTTCTTCTGGCTCGGCAACACGTTCACGATGTTCCTCTTCATGTTCGGGGCGCTTACCGTCCTGCGTCCGGCGGGCATCGTTCCCGAGGAAGGTCAGATCGTCTGGGACATGTCCGTGATTCTCGAGACGAGCCTCGGCACGTTCGGCCGTTACGTGTTCCTGCTGATCGGCATGGCGGCGCTGTTCAGCTCCCAGCTCGGCGCCGTCGACGGCGGCGCCCGCACCTGGTCCTACCTGCTCGGCTCGATGTTCAAGTTCGGCCAGAAGCGGACCCAGAGCCAGTGGTACCTGACCTTCGCGATCATGTTCATGGTCGCCGGCACCGTCTCGACGGCCTTCTTCGAACTCAGCGGCGTTTCCGCGCTCGGCTTCATCTTCAACTCCGCCCTTCTGGGCGGCTTCGCGATGGCGGTCTACGTACCCCTGACGCTCTACGTGAACCTGACGAAGCTGCCGAAGTCCGCCCGGCCGAAGGCGCTCAACGTCGTGATGATGCTGATCGCCTCGGCGGTCTACGTGTCCTTCACCCTGTTCACGATCTGGGGCCTGATCTTCGGCTGATGGGCTCCCCGTGTTCCGGGGTTCCTAGCCGGTAAAGCGGAGCAAAGCCGCGCCCCAGTGGAAGCCGGCGCCGAAGGAGGTCAGCAGCACCAGGTCGCCCGGCGAGATGCGGCCCTTGGTGTGCGCTTCCCACAGCGCCAGGGGAACCGATGCCGAGCCCGTGTTGCCGTACTCCTGGAGGTTCGTGTAGACCTTCTCCATCGGCACGGCCAGGTTCTTCGCGACCGCCTGGACGATGCGCAGGTTCGCCTGGTGGGGAACGATCATGGCCACGTCTTCGAGCTTCGCGCCCACTGCTTCCAGCACGTCGAGGCCGACCTCGGACATGCGGTGGACGGCGTGGCGGAACACCGCCCGGCCCTCCATGATCAGCTTCAGATGCTCTTCCTTCTGCGCGTACTCGAGGCTGAACGGCTTGCGGGTGCCGCCGATCTCCAGGGTCAGAATGCTCCACTGGCTGCCGTCGGTGCCGGTCCTGGCGCCGAGAATCTCGGCCATCTGCGGTCCGCGTTCGACGATCACGCCGGCCGCGGCGTCGCCGAACAGTACGCACGTCTCCCGGATCTTCCAGCTCACCAGACGCGTAATCAGCTCGACCCCGATGACGAGCACCCTGCGGGTGCCGGTCAGCACCCGCGAGCGGGCGACGTCCATTGCCTGCACGAAGCCGGCGCAGCCGCTGCCGCCCAGGTCGTAGGAAGGGACTTCGCGGGCGCCGAGCTTGCGCTGGACGAACGAGGCTGTGTCCGGCGTGTAGACCTCCGGAGTATCCGTGGCGACGATGATCTCGTCGATGTCCTCGGGGCCGATGCCGCGGCTCTCAAGGGCCGATCTGGCGGCGGCAGTTGCCATGTCGGCGGTGGACTCGTCATCTGCGGCGACGCGGCGCCGGTGGATGCCAGTGCGCTCCACGATCCACTCGTCGGAGGTGTCTACGTACCGGGTCCAGTCCTCGTTCGTCATCACTCGCTCCGGCACGTAGCCGCCGAAGCCGCTGATTCCTACGGTGTTATCGGTCAATGAGTCTCCCAGGGGCAAAAGGGAAGTGGCAGTTGCCCGGCCACCGTACCACCCTTGGGACCAAGTGGCTGGAGTCGCACCGGCCGTTCGACTCCAGGCGTCGACACTGCCGGTGCTCTCGCCGGATGCGAGTGAGATGTCCCCTCAGTCGTCGTCGCCCAGAAGCTCGGCGATCACTTCGTCCGTGTCGGCGCCGCAAACGGGCGGGGACCGCCGGTAGGTCACTGGCGTCTCGGACATCCTGATCGGGTTGGCGACCATCCTGACCGTACCGCTCCCGGATAGCGGGTGCGGCAGGTCGATCGTCATGCCACGGGCCTCCGCCTGATCCGACGCCAGCGCCTCCTCGAGGTCGTGGATCGGTCCGCCGGGTACCCCGCGGGCCTCCAGGCCGGCCAGCACCTCGGCGCTGCTCAGCCCGCGCACGAGATCGGACAGTCGGGCGACCAACTCGTCCCGGTGGGCGAGCCGGCCGGCGTTCGTCCGGAAGCGCTCGTCCGACGCCAGTTCAGAGGCGCCGAGGAGTTCGCAGAACCGCTCGTACTGGGCGTCGTTGCCGACCGCGACGATCACGTGGCCGTCGGCGGTTTCGAACACACCGTAGGGAACGATGTTCGGGTGTTCGTTGCCGCGCCTCTGCGGCACGGCTCCGGAGGTCAGGTAGTTCGTGCCCTCGTTGACCAACCAGGCCATCTGCGTGTCGACCAGCGCGAGGTCAATGTGCTGGCCGCGGCCGGTGTGGTCCCGGTGGCGCAGCGCCGCCAGGATCGCCGTTGCCGCGTACATGCCGCACACGATGTCGGCGATGCCGACGCCGACCTTCATCGGCTCGCCTTCCGGCTCGCCGGTGAGGCTCATGATGCCGCCGTAGCCCTGCGCCAGCAGGTCGTAGCCGGCCCGGTGCGCGTTCGGCCCGGTTTGTCCGAAGCCGGTGATCGAGCAGTAGACGAGACCGGGCAACTCGTCCTTCAGATCCTCGTAGCCGAGGTCGTAGCGGTGGAGCGTGCCGACCTTGAAGTTCTCGATCAACACGTCCGAACGGGCCGCCAGCCGTCGTACCAGATCCGCGCCCTCGGCGGTGCCGAGGTCGATCGCAACGGAGCGCTTGTTCCGGTTGGCACAGAGGTAGTACGCGCTCTCGCTCGTGTTCTCGCCGTCCGCATCGCGCACGAAGGGCGGTCCCCAGGACCGCGTGTCGTCGCCGCGCCCCGGTCGTTCGACCTTGATCACGTCCGCGCCGAGGTCGCCGAGCAGTTGGGTACACGTAGGCCCGGCAAGGATGCGGGTGAGATCGAGAATCCGGAGGCCGTCGAGCGCTGGCATGTTCGTGTTCGGGCCGGCAGGGGCGTCCAGTTGCTGTCGCCGGACCACAAGCCCGGTGCGTAGCATACGATTCCGGGCGATGCGCAAGTTCGATGTGGTGGTGGTCGGCGCGGGGTTTGCCGGCCTCTACATGATTCACAGGCTGCGGTCGCTTGGCTTCAGCGTGCGGGCGTTCGAGGTCGGCGACGGTGTCGGCGGCACCTGGTACTGGAACCGCTACCCGGGCGCCCGCTGCGATGTCGAGAGCCTGGAGTACTCGTACCAGTTCTCGGAGGAGCTCCAGCAGGAGTGGTCGTGGAGTGAGCGCTACTCAGGTCAGCCGGAGATCCTCCGCTACGCGAACCACGTGGCTGATCGCTTCGATCTCCGGCGCGACATCGAGTTCCGGCGCCGCGTCGTCTCAACGCACTTCGACGAGGCGGCTTCGGGATGGCGGATCGAGGTTGGACCAGCGGGTGAATCGACCTCCGCGCCTCTGGATGGCGATCACAACGGCAACCGGGCCAGCAACGAGATCGTCTTCGCCCGCTTCGTCGTGATGGCGACGGGTTGCCTGTCGGCGGCCAACCTGCCGGAATTCCCAGGGATCGAGGACTTCGAGGGCGCGAAGTACCACACGGGCGCCTGGCCGCACGAGGGCGTCGACTTCTCCGGGGTCAGGGTCGGCATCGTCGGCACGGGGTCGTCGGCGATCCAGGCGATTCCCGTGATCGCCGGGGAGGCGGCGCACCTGACCGTCTTCCAGCGAACGCCCAACTACTCCATTCCAGCCCACAACGGCGCGATGGACCGGGAACGCGAAGCCGAGGTCAAGGCGGAGTACCCGGCGTTCCGGCAGCGCAACAGCCAAATGCCGGCCGGGCTCGGCGCCGACATGAACGCGATGAACGACGCGTTCGCGGAGGTCTCCCCGGAGGAACGCCAGCGACGCTTCGAGGAGCGCTGGGAATACGGCGGCTTCTCCTTCATGGCTTCCTTCGCCGACATGCTGATGAGCCAGGAGGCGAACGATGCCGCCGCCGAGTTCGTGCGCGACAAGATCCGCGGCATCGTCGAGGACCCCGAAGTCGCCGACCTGCTCAGCCCGGACAACGTGATCGGCTGTAAACGGATCTGCCTGGACAGCGGCTACTTCGACACCTTCAACCGTCCCAACGTGACGCTGGTCGACGTCAGTTCCGCGCCGATCGAGAGGATCACCAAGTCCGGACTCCGCACCGGCGGCCACGACGTCGAGCTGGACGCGATCGTCTTCGCCACGGGGTTCGACGCGATGACCGGGGCCCTGGCGCGGATCGACATCCGCGGCCGCGGCGGCCGGGCCCTGCGGTCGAAGTGGGAGGACGGTCCCCGCGCCTACCTCGGCCTCGGCGTCGCCGGTTTCCCAAATCTGTTCGTGATCACCGGCCCGGGGAGTCCTTCCGTGCTTTCCAACATGCTCCCGTCGATCGAGCAGCACGTGGAGTGGATCGCTGACTGCATGGCCTGGATGCGGGATCGCGGCCACGCCGCGATCGAAGCGACGCCCGAGGCCGAAGACGAGTGGGTCGCTCACGTCGGCGAAGTTGCCGGTGCGACCCTCTATCCCACCTGCAACTCCTGGTATCTGGGCGCCAACGTGCCCGGGAAGCCTCGGGTGTTCATGCCCTATCTCGGCTTTCCTCCCTACGTGGAGAAATGCGACGCGGTAGCGGCCAACGACTATGAGGGGTTCGAACTGTCATGAGATACAGAACCGGCCTCGTTTCTTCTTCCGTGGTAGCACTCCTGGTCGCGGCGGCTCCGGTCACCGCTCAGCAGGAGACAGAGGCGCCTGCCGGCGCCATCCAGGAGACCGTCGACGTCGAGGTCGTGAACGTCGACGTCCAGGTGGTCGACCGGCAGGGCATGCCGGTCTCCGGGCTGGACCTCTCCAACTTCCAGGTCTTCGAGAACGGCGAGCGCGTCGAACCGGTCAACTTCTACGAAGTCGTACGGGAGGACCCGGACGCCAACGCGCCGATCTGGCTCGTGCTGTACTTCGATCAGCACAACATGCTGTCCGCGAACCGCGACCGCGCACTGGCGGAGTTGGAGGTCGACCTGCCGGCGGTACTCGAGGATCGCCGGGTGCGGGTCATGGTCGCCGCACACGACCAGAAGCCGGAAGTGATTCAGGACTTCACGCGGAACTTCGGGGCCATTCGGGGTGCCTTGGCCTCCTTGAAGGGCCAGGAGACGGTCGGCGACGCGCGAGACGGCCTCCGGCAGAGCGCCCAGCTCTCCGTGACGGACATCTTCCAACGGATGCGCAGCCGCGACCGGCTAGACCGCCAGAATGCGGGCCTCGCGATCGACGCCCTGCTGGGCGAAATGAGGACGTACGCCCGCGAGGTCCACGCCGACTCGCTGGAGACCTTCGATGCGCTCGGGAACTTCGTGCGTACGCTGGCCTGGCTCGAGGGCCGCAAGGCGCTCGTCTTCGTCTCCGACGGTGTGGCCGAACGGCCCGTGGGTACTCTGATGGAGCACATCCAGGACCTGCTCACAGGCGGCGCCAGTGACGCCGGCGCCCTGGTCGAGAGGGCGGGCGGCGGTCAGGCCCCCGGCACGCCGGGCACGGGCGGCCTGTTCGACCGCGATGCGAGCATGGAGGTGGGCCGCCTGCAGCAGGAGGTCGAGCAGTACCGGGCAACGGCGACGATTCAGGCCATCGTGGCTGAGGCGAACACGTACGGCGTCACGCTGGTCGCGGCCAAGCCGCCGCCGGGCGATGCGGCGACGAGCGCCAGGCGCTCCAGGGGCCGCGGCTCACTGATCGAGATCGCGGACCGCCGGGAAGCGCTCCACAGTCTGGCCGATGGGACGGGCGGCGTTGCCCGCACCGGTGGCGGGAGACTGACCGGCCTGCTGACCCGGGCCGTGGGCGGCATGCAGTCGTACTACTCGCTCGGACTGTCGTCGGCGGACAAGTTCGAGGGTGAGTTCACCTCGATCGAGGTGAGGGTGCGCGGCGTGAGGGGCGCCACGGCGAACTACCGCCAAAGCTACGTGAAGAAGGGGGTCCGCTCGCGCATTTCGGAGAGGGCGCTGGCGGCCGCGTTCGTCGGCCAGAGCGACAACCAGCACCGGATGGAGGTCAGTGTCGACGCGATGATGCCCGTCGAGGGAGAGGACCTGTTCGATGTGCAGATGTGGATCGAGTTCCCGATCAATAGCGTCGAACTGGTCGAGGTCGACGGCATCCACCGCTCCGCGACGCGGCTGGTCGTCGTGGCGATGGACGACGAGGACGAATTGACCGCGGCGCAGCATCTGGAAGTGCCGCTGCAGGTGCCGGGGGAAGCGCTTGCGGAGGCCCTTGAGAGCCACTACAGGGCCGGGTTGAGGATTCGCCTGCCACCGGGTCGGCAGCGGATCGCGCTGGGCCTCTGGGATCAGGTGGCGCGGTCCGGTTCCGTGCTGACCGACGCACTGACCGTGGGCACGCCGCAGTAGCCGGGCCGTCCGTCCAATCTGGAAAGGAACTCCGATGATGAAGAACCTGTTCGACGTCTCCGGCAAGGTGGCGGTGGTCACCGGGGGCTCTCGCGGCATCGGCGCGATGATCGCCCGCGGCTACGTGGAGAACGGCGTGCGCACCTACATCAGCTCGCGCAAGGCGCCGGTCTGCGACGCGATGGCGGAGGAGCTCTCCGCTCACGGCGAGTGCATCTCGCTGCCGAACGACCTGTCGACGATCGAGGGGGTCGAGCGATTCCGCGCCCAGTTCAGGGAGCGCGAGGACCAGCTCCACATCCTGGTCAACAACGCCGGCGCCGCCTGGGGAGCGCCGCTCGAGGAGTTCCCCGAGTCCGGCTGGGACAAGGTGATGGACATCAACCTGAAAGGCCCGTTCTACCTGACCGTCAAGCTGCTCCCCGAACTGCGCGCGGCGGCCACGGAGGACGATCCGGCGCGGGTGATCAACATCGCCTCGATCGACGGCCTGCATGTCAACCCGCAGGAGCACTATCCCTACAGCGCCAGCAAGGCCGGCATGATCCACCTGAC
>JAPOVF010000043.1 GCA_026708285.1 Acidobacteriota bacterium | reverse complement strand
TCCTCGGTGGGGAAGCGGCCCATCAGGACGCAGAAGTCGGTCGTGCCGGCGCCGACGTCGATGACCATCGTATGGACCAGGGCGTCCAGTCCGTATGCGACGGCGAATGGCTCGGAAACGACCATCGTGCTGGCGACCTGCCCGGTCAGAATGCGACGGAGATGCTGGCGATTGACCCGGAGCGTCTCGGCAGGGACGCCGATCACGGCGTGGACCGTCGGCGCCGGCCCGGAAGCGGCGGGTGCCGCGAGCTCCAGCAGCCGGCGGACCAATTCGCGCACAGCCTTCTCGTCCCTGGTCGACCCCTCCTTGATCAGTCCGCGCTCCAGGGGCCGGCGCAGGTCGAGCATGGGGCGGTGCTCCAGTGCTTCTGCGCCGACCAGTACGTCGCGCCCGAGCACCTTGCGGGCCACCATGTCCCGGGGCCAGCCGACGTAACTCTGCACCATGTGGCGCTGACCGTTCGCGGCGGAGATCGAACTCCGCGACGTGCCCAGGTCGATGCCGACCTTGAGGATTCCGCTGTTGGACGTCGTGCTGTTCACGGTTCTTCCTCGGCCGGTGACGGCGGGGAGCTTAGCGCCGTGTCTTCCGCTGCCGGCTCAACCGGCGGGCGAAGTGATTCGGCGTAGCTGCGGATGCCGGCATCCAGAGCTTGGGCAATCGACTGGAGGTGTTCGTCGTCGCGCAGCCGCTTGATCTCACCGGCGTCCGAAAGGCAGGACACCTCGGCCAGGATGGCCGGCATCTCGGCGTCGATCAGGACCACGAAGGGCGCCGACTTCACGCCGCGGTTCCGCAGTTCCGGATTCGATGCCCGTAGCCGTTCGAACAGGGCTTCCTGGACCGCGTTGGCGAGAGCGCGGCTCTCGTCCTGCATCGCTTGTGCGTAGACGCCGTCCAGGAGGCTGCGCAGGTCGGCCAGGGAGTAGCCGTGCGCCTCCGCGTTCTCCCGCTCGGCGAGGGCGGTCAGCTCCGGGTCGTCGGTGGGGCCCAGGTAGTACGTTTCGACGCCGCAGGTCCGGTTTCGAGGTAACCAGTTCACGTGAATCGAGACGAATAGATCGGCGCCGGCGCGGTTGGCGATGGCGGATCGCCGATCGAGTTCGACGTCGACATCCGCCTCTCGGGTCATCGCGACCAGGTATCGCTCGGAGAGCAGTTCGCGGGCTCGGCCGGCGATGTCGAGCGCGAGATCCTTCTCTGTCAGTCCAGCGGCCGCCGTGCCGGAAGCGGAGCCTCCGTGTCCCGGATCGAGGACGATCTTCCTGATCGGCAAGGGGAAGACGTCGAGGTCGAGGGAGTCCGGCAGCTCGGTGAAACGGACTTGGGATTCGGGCGGCGCGGCCTCGGCGGGAGCCTCCGAGGGGCGTGCGGCCTCCGGGCGCTTCAGTTCCAGGTAGCCGAGTCCGGCGCCGGCGGCAATCGGCGCCAGCAGCAGCAGGCTCCAGGCCGACAAACGGCGCCCCCGGCGTTTCGGTGTGTCGCTTTCGACGGGTCCGAGGTCCCTCCGGCCAAGTTCAACCTCGTTCGCGCGCACTGCGGCTTCGATCAGATCGAGCCGGAGTTGCCGGTCGGTGCCGCGACCTTCCGAAGGAGTCATCGAGATGACGCTAGCCGATGGGCGGCACTAGTAGCATCGCCGGATGCTCCGATCGCTCCTGCTGGGCTCCGCTGCGGTCCTTTGGCTCGGTTGCAGCTCCGTGGCCACGCCGCCGGCCATGGAGGCGCCGGCGCCGGCCGGGTACGGTGGCGCGGCGGCGGCGGGGGCGCTGGCCGGCGCCCGGGAAGTCGGAGCGGACTGGTGGAGCGACTTCGGCGATCCGCTGCTCTCGCAGTTGATCGTCGAGGGCCTGGAACACAACGCCAGCCTGCGCGCGGCGGCTGCGAACGTCGAGACGGCGTTCGCGCAGGCTCGGCTCGACGGCGCGGCCCGGCGACCCGAGCTGGAGGCGGCGCTCGACCCCGCCCGGCGCAAGCAGAACACCGCCCAGAGCGGGCTGACCGAAGCGATCCCGATCCCTATTCCGGGCTTCGAACCGGGCGGAGTCCGCAGCTTCGCCTTCACCAGCTACGGTCTCTCGCTGAACGTCCGCTGGGAAGTCGATCTCTGGGGGCGGCTCCGGGCCCTTACCGCAGCCTCGATGGCCGAGGCAGCGGCGAGCGAAGCCGACCTCGAAGCGGCCCGACTCTCGATCGCGGGGCAGGTCGCGAAGCTGTACTTCGGCGTCGTCGAGGCGATGCAGCAGGTGGAGTTGCTGGAGCGCACTCTGGCCAGCCGCGAGCGGACGCGGGACCGCGTCGTGGCCCGCTACCGGCGAGGCGTGGCGACCGCACTCGAGGTTCGCCAGGCGCGGACCCAGATCGCGACGGTCGAGGCCTCGCTGGCGGCGCAGAGGCAGTCGCTCGATGGGCTGCGGCGGCAGATGGAGGTGCTGCTTGGTCGCTATCCGGCCGGTGAGATCGAAGCCGCCGCGGGCCTTCCTCATATGCCGCCCTTGCCCGAGACCGGCGTACCTGCCGACCTGCTGGCGCGGCGCCCCGATCTGCGAGCCGCGGAGTATCGCGCGATCGCTTCGTCGCAACGGATACGGGCTGCTCGGCGCTCTCTCTACCCGACTTTCCGGCTAGAGGGTTCGTCCGGCACGTCGAGCGGTGCTCTGGGCGACCTGCTGGATGGTGACTTCTCGGTGTGGAGTCTCGCGGCCGGCCTGCTGCAACCCCTGCTTTCGGGCGGCCGCCTCAGGGCCGGCCTGGACCTGGTAGCCGCCGGTCTCGATGCGGCGGAGGCAAACTGGCTGCAAACGGCGCTCGCGGGCTTCGCAGAAGTGGAGTCCGGTCTCGTGGCGGAGCGGATGTTGGCGGAGCAGGCCCGGGCGCTGGAACGGGCGGCCAACGAGAGTCGGGAGGCGGAACGCCTGGCCGAGGGCCGTTACCGCCAGGGACTCGTCGACTATCTGCAGGTGCTCGACAGTCAGCGAACGTCGTTTCAGTCGGAGAGCCAGTTGCTTGCGGCCCGTCGCCAGCAACTGGAGTCGCGCACGGACCTGATCCTGGCGCTGGGCGGCGGCATTCTTCTGCAGCCGGGCGGTCCGGCCGCCGGAGGCGGAGACTGAACGTGCTGAAGTGGATCCTGCCCATCGCGGTCGTAGCCCTCGCCCTTCTGATCGTGGTGGCCCTGTTCGTGTCGCGGCCGGCAGTGGAGACGGCGCCGCGTCGGCTCGAGCCGCCTCCGGTTCGGGTCCTGGCCGTGGAGCCGACGTCGGTGGAGTTGACGGTACGCTCTCAGGGTTCGGTGATTCCGGTGACCGAGGCGGAGCTGGTCTCGGAGCTGGCCGGCAACATCGTTTGGGCGGCGGAGAGCTTCGAGGCCGGCGGTTTCTTCGACGCCGGCGACGTGTTGCTGCGGCTGGATCGGCGCGACTACGAACTGGCGGTCGCCAGCGCCCGGGCGTCGGTGGCGCAGGCGCGGGTCGCTCTGACCCGAGAGGAGGCAGAGGCCGAGATCGCACGAGAGGAGTGGGAGGATCTCGGGGAGTCCGGCGAACCGGGACCCCTGGTGCTCCGGGAGCCCCAGTTGGACGAGGCGAGGGCGCGCGTGGAGGCCGCGATGGCGAACCAGGCGCGGGCCGAACTGGACCTCGAGCGCACGGCGATCAGGGCGCCGTTCGCCGGGCGGCTGCGCGCCAAGCGGGTCGACAGGGGCGAATTCGTGAACCGCGGCGTACCCCTGGCGACCATCTACTCGGTGGACGCAGCCGAGGTCACGCTGCCGGTACCCGACTCTGAGCTCGCCTTTCTGGAACTGCCGCTGGGCACGGAACTGAGGGGCGCCGGCCCGCGGGTGTTGTTGCAGGCCGAGTTCGCCGGCGGTCGACACGAGTGGGAGGCGCGCATCGTGCGGATCGGCGGCGAGATCGATCCGGCGACTCGCATGGTGAACCTGTTCGCTCGCGTCGAGGACCCCTACCGGGCAGTTGGAGATCGCCCGCCGTTGTCGGTGGGCCTGTTCGTGGACGCGGAGGTGGTGGGGCGCTCAGTCGATTCCGTGTTCGAGGTGCCTCGGGGCGCGCTGGTCGGAGCGGATCGTGTCTGGCTGGTGGAAGACGGTCGGCTGGCCCTGCGCCAGGTCGGCGTTCTACGCTCGGATCCGGATGTCGCACTCGTTTCCAGTGGCCTGGCGAGCGGCGATCGGATCAGCTTGACGATTCTGGAAACGGCCGTGGACGGCATGGCGGTGATACCGGAACCGGAGCCGCGGCCCGCACCCGAGCCGGGATCGGAACCCGCAGCCACCGTCGTTGCGCCGATCGCGGCAACTCCTTCCGCGAACGGCGCCGCGGCGTCGAGGCCTGCCGGCCCGCCGGCCAGCGCCGCCGCCGCGCCGGAGACGCGGCCGTGCGTCCTCACCGGCGTCCACCTGGAGCGCGGGGCGGGGCTTGCTGACGTGTTGCTCCGTACCGGCGGCGCACCCGTCTACCGCACGTTCTGGCTGGACGATCCCCCGCGCTATGTGGTCGACCTTTCGGGTTGCGTGACGCGGGTTCCGAACACCCTGGTTGCCGTGGACGGCGCCGTTGGCGGAGGCGCAGACGACGGTTTGCCCGCGCGCTTCGTCCGTGTCGGCCAGTACCGGGGCGGCGCGGACCCGGTGACCCGGGTGGTCATCGACGGTGCCGCCGCAGAGGATGTCGAGCCGATAACGGATGCACTGGGCCTGCGCCTGCGGCTAAGCCGGAGTGCACCGTGAGGGGCGTGATCGGCTGGTTCGCTCGCAACGGCGTGGCGGCGAACCTGTTGATGATCTTCATCGTCGTCTGGGGCCTGCTCGGTCTGACCGGCATGCCGATCGAGGTCTTCCCGAGCATGGAGGCGCAGAACGTCTCAGTAACGGTTCCCTACCTGGGCGCGGCGCCGGAGGAAGTCGAGCAGGGGGTCTGCCTGCGCGTCGAGGAAGCGGTGCAGGACCTGGAGGGTGTCGACACGATCCGGTCCACGGCCGCCGAGGGAGTCGGCACCGTGGTCATCGAACTGGAAAGCAACGCCGATGTCCGTGAGGTGCTGGACCAGGTCAAGTCGCGGGTCGACGCGATCACGACCTTCCCCGAGGAGACCGAGAAGCCGATCATCCAGGAGGCGCTCATCCGCCGGCGCGTGATTACGGTGGCCGCGTACGGGGACGTCGACGAGCGGGCTCTCAAGACGGTCGCGGAGCAGATGCGCGAGGGGCTTTCGGAACTTCCCGATATCACCCAGGTGGAACTTGACGCGGTGCGGCCCTACGAAATCTCGATTGAGGTTTCGGAGGACACTCTCCGGCAGTACGGCTTGACCTTCGACGAGGTCGTGCTGGCGGTGCGGCGGTCATCGCTCGATCTGCCAGGCGGGGCGGTCAGGGCCCGCGAGGGCGAGATCCTCCTGCGCACCATGGGGCAGGCATACCGGGGAGCGGAGTACCGGGACATCGTACTTCGCGCGCGGCCCGACGGTAGCCGGCTCGTGCTGGGCGACATCGCCCGGGTGACGGACGGCTTTGCCGAGACGGACGTGACATCGCGCTTCGACGGTCAACCCGTTGCCCTGGTCCAGGTCTACCGGGTCGGCGACCAGAGTGCCCTGCGCATCGCCCGCCAGGTCAAGGCCTTCGTGGCCGAGCGGTCGGCGGCGCTGCCACCGGGCGTGGAGATAACGACCTGGCTCGATGACACGGTGCCGCTGCGGGACCGGTTGCGGGTTCTGCTCGAGAGTGGACGGCTGGGGCTGCTGCTCGTGTTCCTGGTGCTCGCCCTGTTCCTGAAGCTGCGGCTGGCCCTCTGGGTCTCGGTGGGCATCGCGGTCTCGTTCATGGGCGCGCTCATCGTTCTGCCGTACGTCGACGTCTCGATCAACGTGATGTCTCTGTTCGCGTTCATCCTGGTACTGGGCATCGTGGTCGATGACGCGATCGTGGTGGGCGAGAACATCTACCGCCACTTCGAAATGGGAAAGCGGGGCATGCGAGCGGCGGTCGACGGCGCCCGACAGGTTGCGACGCCGGTCACTTTCTCGATTCTCACCACAGTGGCCGCTTTTTCGCCGCTCATCTACTCGCTGGAAGGTCCCGCGGGCGCCGTTGCGCGGACGATTCCCCTGGTCGTCATCGGCTGCCTGGCGTTCTCTCTGATCGAGTCCATGCTGGTGCTGCCGAACCACCTGTCGCACTTGTCGCATCGCCGTGAGGAGCGGGTGCGGCACGGAGTCTCCCGGGGTTGGTACCGCTTCCAGGGCTTCTTCGCCGATCGGATGAAGCGGGTGATCGAACGCGGCTACCGGCCCCTGATCGAGCGGGCGGTCGAGTGGCGCTACACCACCGTTGCCATCGCGGTGGCGGTGCTCGTGATCACGGCGGGGTACAGCTTCTCCGGCCGGATGAAGTTCGAGTTCTTCCCGGACGCCGAGGCGGACAACGCGGTCGTCCTCCTGACCATGCCCCAGGGGACGCCGGCCGAGACGACTCGCGCGGCAGTCACGCGCATCGAGGAGGCGGCATCCGAACTCGGGCAGGAGTTGCGGCGCGAGGGGCACGGCGACGTGTTCCGGCATCTGATGGCGACAGTCGGTTCCCAGCCCTTCGCGATCCTGCAGCGGGAGAGCGGCCCGGCCGCGAGCTTCGAAGTGGCGGTTGCAGCGCCACACGAGGGTGAGGTCAACATCGAACTCATGTCGTCCAGCGAGCGGACGATCCGGGCCTCCGAAGTCGTGAGGCGGTGGCGCGAGAAGGTGGGCAGCGTGCCCGACGCTGTCCGGGTCGAGTACACCGCCAGTCTGGTCAGCTTCGGCGCGGCAGTCGACGTGGAACTCACGGGTGCGAATCTCGGCCAGCTTCGGGCAGCCGGGGAGGAGATCAAGGCCCGGTTGGCCGACTACCCGGGCGTCTTCGACATCTCGGACTCCTTCCGTGCGGGCAAGCGGGAGATCCGGCTGGAGCTCGACCCCCGGGCGGAGTCCTTGGGCTTGAGCCTGGAGGCTCTCGGCCGGCAGGTGCGGCAGGGCTTCTACGGCGCCGAGGCGCAACGCATCCAGCGCGGGCGCGACGACGTGCGCGTCATGGTCCGCTATCCACTGGAGGAACGGGAGACCTTGGCGTCGCTCGAGGACATGCGGATCCGGACGCCGACCGGCGCCGAGGTCCCGTTCTCCTTCGCGGGCCGCGCCGAGTTTGGCCGCGGCTTCGCGACGATTCAGCGAATCGACCGGCGGCGGGTGCTGAACATCACGGCCGATGTCGATCCGGCGGTCGTCACGGCGAACGAGGTCGTGGGAGACCTCCAGGCCAACGTGCTGCCCGAACTCCTGGCCAGCTACCCCGGGATCAACTCCTCCTTCGCGGGCGAACAGGAGGAGCAGCGGCAGACCTTCGAGGGGCTGTTCGAGGCGCTGGGAGTGGCGCTGATCATCATCTACGCCCTGCTGGCGATTCCGTTCCGTTCCTACCTCCAGCCGATGATCGTGATGAGCGCGATCCCGTTCGGCCTGATCGGTGCCGTCATGGGCCACCTGGTGGTCGGGCTCAGCCTGACCATGCTGTCGCTGCTGGGTCTGATCGCCCTGACCGGCGTCGTGGTCAACGACTCCCTAGTCATGGTCGATTTCATCAACCGGCGCGTGGCGGCGGGCATGAAGGTGCATGAGGCGATCCGCGACGCAGGCGCCGCGCGTTTCCGCCCGATCGTGCTGACGTCCCTGACCACCTTCGTCGGGTTGCTGCCGCTCCTGCTGGAGCGGAGTTTTCAGGCGCAGTTCCTGGTGCCGATGGCCGTCTCGCTCGCCTTCGGCGTCCTGTTCGCGACAGCCATCACGCTGGTGCTCGTGCCGTCGCTCTACGCGATCCTGAACGACTTCCGGTCCCAGGTCACCGTTCAGCGGCGGAAGCCGCCGGCCGAGCCGCAGGCTGGCGGCGCGACGGATGCCGTGCTCGATGCGGTCTGAGAACATGGGCTCGAGTGCAAGGCGCGCGGCGGTCGTGTCCTTCCTGGCAGCCCTCCTGCTGATCACCTGCGCGCCCGAGCAGGTCCAGCACGACGTCGTGCTTCGCGGCGGCCGGGTGATGGACCCGGAGTCGGGTCTCGACGCCGTGATGGACGTGGGGATTGCCGGAGTGGAGATCCGGTCGATCTCGGAGGAACCGCTGTCGGGCGCCGAGGTGGTTGACGTGTCGGGCCTCGTCGTAGCGCCTGGCTTCGTCGACCTCCACGCCCACGGCCAGGACCCGTTCAGCCGGGACCTCCAGGTCCGGGACGGGGTGACCGCGGCATTCGAGCTTGAGGGCGGTGCCTACCCGGTCGACGAGTGGTACGAGGAACGGGAGGGCTCCTGGCGAATTCACTTCGGCGCTACGGTTGCCTACGGCGCCGCGCGTGTGCTGGCGTTCGGCGAGGACGAGCGCGCCGCGACCTACGAGGCGGCGAGCGCGGAGCAGGTCGAGGCGATCCAGGGGACCCTCAAGGACGGCTTGGCCGACGGCGCCCTGGGCATCGGCCTGCCGCTCCAGTACCAGCCGGGCGCCTCGAGGTCCGAGATCTTCCGCATGTTCCAGACGGCGGCGGAGGCGGGGGTGACCGTCTTCTCCCACATTCGCTACGCGGGCGTGGTGGAGCCGGAGAGTTCGATCGCCGCCGTCCAGGAGATGATCGCCGACGCGGCCGGCTCGGGGGCCTCCGTCCACATCGTCCACATCGGTTCGAGCGGACTGGCGCAGATGCCGACCGTCATCGAGATGATCGACCGGGCGGCCGCCGGGGGCGTCGACGTGACCACCGAGATCTATCCCTACACCGCGGCCTCGACCGACATCCGCGCCGCGATCTTCGATCCGGGATGGCGGGAACGGCTGGCCGCGGACTACGGCGACATCGAGTGGGTCGCCACCGGTGAGCGCCTGGACGAGGCCCGCTTCAACGAGCGAAGGGCCCTACCCGCGTCCGAGGAGGCGACGATCATCGCGCACATCATTCCGGAGCGGGAACTCGGCGACGCGATCGCGCACCCCGCCGTGATGATCGCGAGCGACGGCGTCGGCTACATCGACGGCCGGGCCCATCCCCGCGGCGCCGGGACGTTTGCCCGGGTGCTCGGCCGCTACTCGCGCGACGAGGGTCGGCTCAGCCTGATGGAGGCGATCCACAAGATGACCCTGGCGCCGGCCCGTCGGCTCGAGGCCGTGGCGCCGGCGATGCGCAGGAAGGGCCGTCTCAGCGTCGGCGCTGACGCCGACATCACGGTGTTCGATCCCGAGACCGTGATCGACCGCGCCACCTTCGCCGAGCCCGCCGTGCCCTCGGCGGGGATTCCGCACGTGCTCGTGGACGGCGTGTTCGTCGTGCGCGACGGGGAGTTGGTCGAGGATGCGTTGACGGGCAGGGCGATCCGGTCAGGCGTCGTCGACGCGGACTGAGGTCACTGCCCGAAGCGCGGCTCCCGCTTCTCCATGAACGCCCGCACCGCCTCCTTGTGGTCCGCCGTCCGCACCGAACGGACCATCCCCTCCGCCTCGATGGCCAGCGACTCCCGCAGACTCCCGAGCACTGCCCGGTTCACGTTCTGCTTCATGTAGCGGAGTGCCGACCGGGGCCCGTTGGCTAGCTTCAGCGCGAGACCTCGCGCCTCCGCCGCCAGGTCGTCGAAGGGCACGATCCGGTTGACGATTCCGAGCTTCAGGCACTCCTCGGCCGGGATGCGGCGGCCGGTCATCAGGAGCTCCTTCGCCACGGCGGGACCTCCGAGGCGGGTCAGAAACCAGCTCGATCCGTAGTCGCCCGACAGCCCGATGCGCCGGAAGGCGGTCGTCACGAAGGTGTCGTCGGCCATGATCCGCAGGTCGGCGGCGAGTGCGATGGAGAGGCCGGCGCCGGCTGCGGGACCGGGCAGAGCGGCGACGATCGGCTTGCCGAGTTCGGCCATGCGCAATGTCAGCGATTCCTGCTTCTCGATCAGGTTGGCCACCGCTTCGTCGACCGTCGGCGGCGCCTCCGGCGCTTCACCGTCCTTCCCCCGGTTCGATCCCATGCCCGAGACGTCGCCACCGGCGCAGAACGCCCGGCCGGCGCCGGTCAGCAGGATCGCGCCACAGCGCTCGTCCGCTTCGAGGGTCAGCAGGATGCTGCGTAGCGCCGGCGTCAGGATGTCGCCCAGGGCGTTCCGCTTCTCCGGCTTGTTCAGCGTCACCGTGGCGACGCCGTCCTCGAGGCCGCAGAGGAGTTCGCTCGTGCCGGTGTCGATCGTGATCATCACTACGCCTCCTGGAATGGCCGCAGGTCGAATTCGCCGGCCACGATACCCGCGCCCGTGCCGAC
>JAPOVF010000205.1 GCA_026708285.1 Acidobacteriota bacterium | reverse complement strand
CGTTCGCCACCGACTTCGGCGACATGGAAGCGACCGCGACGCGCGCCGTCGAGTAGGCCTGCCGCCCGGCCAGGGTCCCGCTCGGTGGGGTTCTTGACAAATAGGACCAATCCGCTCCACTATCCCCCGGCTATGGACACGGGAACGCCTATGAGAACCCTCGCACCAAAGGCCCGGACGTGGCCGCTTCTTCTCCTTGCGGCGATGCTGGCACTGGCCCTCCTGACCGGCGCGGCAGTCGCCCAGGAGTCTGCCGACGACCGCATCGAGGCGCTGGAGGAGCAACTCGCCGAACTGCGTCAGGCGATCGAGGAACTGGCAGCCGAAGCGCCCGATGAACGCGTCTCCGAGTTGGAAAGGCGCATCGAGGTTCTGGCCGAGGAGATTGAGGAACTGACCCTGGGCGAGGCCGCGACCGAGAGCGCGCAGGACCAGGAAGGCCTCTACGGTCTGGGCATCGCCGCATCGAAGGTCTACCGAGTGGAGGAAGGCCTGTCGATCGGCGGCTACGGCGAAATGGTCTTCGAGAGCTACGCCAGCAAGCGCGAAGGCGGCGCACCGACCGGCTTCGGCGACACCATCGACTTCCTGCGCGCCATCGTCTACGTCGGCTACAAGTTCGACGAGCGGTGGGTGTTCAACTCGGAGATCGAGTTCGAGCACGCCTCGACGTCCAAGTCCGGCAGCGCCTCGGTCGAGTTCGCCTACGTCGACTACTTGTGGAAACCGCAGTTGAACTTCCGCACGGGGATCCTGCTGCTCCCCATGGGCTGGCTCAACGAGCTGCATGAGCCGACTCTCTTCCCGAGCGCGGAGCGACCGTACGTCGAGCAGGTGCTCATTCCCAGCACGTGGCGCGAAAACGGCGCCGGCATCTTCGGCGACGTTGGTCCCTTCTCCTACCGGAGCTACGTCGTCAACGGCCTGAAGGGTACCGGCTTCACGTCCAACGGCCTCCGCGGCGGGCGCCAGAAGGGGGCCAAGGCGCTGGCCGAAGACTTCGCCTGGACCGGGCGTCTGGACTACACCGCGACGCCCGGGCTGATCGTCGGTGTCTCTGCCTATGTCGGGAACTCCGGCCAGGGGCTCCACGACACCGCCGGCGCTACGATCGACGCTCGCACCGAGGTACTCGACTTCCACTTCGACTGGAGCCACCGGGGCTTCAGGTTGCGCGGCCTGTGGGCCCAGGGCGACGTCGGCGACGCGGCCCGCCTGAACGCGGCGCTGGGCATCACGGGCAGCGACTCGATCGGCGAACGTCTGGAGGGTCACTACATCGAGCTGGCTTACGACGTTCTCGCCCGCCGTGGCGGGCGCGCTTCGCTGTCGCCCTTCGTCCGAATCGAGTCGATCGACACCCAGGTCCGCGTGCCGGCCGGATTCGAGAGCGACCCGATCTTCGATCGCGAGATCCTGACCTGGGGCGCCGCCTGGCAACCCATCGACCGGCTGGTCTTCAAGGTCGGCTACCAGGACTGGACCAACCCCGGCGGCACCGGGTTCGACGAATGGAACCTGGCCATGGGATACCTGTTCTAGCGCCGCCACGTCGTGCGGTTCGACGCGATCAGCCGCCGCGCCGCGGCCGCGGCAGCAGGCACCCTCGTCCTGGCGCTGTGGGCGCCGCAGCCGGCTGCCGGCGGCGTGTTCCTGACCCGCGACGAAGCGCTGGAACTCGCCTTCCCGGGTTGCGAGGTCGATCGCGAGACTCTCTACCTGACCCGGGACGAACGACGACGCGCCGCCGATCTGGCCGGCGCCAGGGTCGACTCACGGCTCGTCGTTCGCTACCGCTCCGATTGCGGTGGCGTCGCGTACTTCGACGTCCACCGGGTCCGCACTCTGACCGAGACGGTGATGATCGTCGTCGACTCCGAAGGCCGGATCGCACGCCTGGAGGTCATGTCCTTCCTCGAACCGGAGGAGTACATCCCCCGCCGGAGCTGGTACGACCAGTTCCTCAGGCTGCGGCTCGATTCGAAGCTGCGCCTGAAGCGGTCGATCCACGCCGTGACGGGCGCCACCCTGACCACCCGCGCCACGACCGACGCGGTCCGCAGGATCCTGGCGCTCGATCAGGTGCTCAGGAAGGACCCGTTCCGGGACGGCGAACTCGTGCCATGAACCGCCTCACCGCCTGGACCGTTCACACCTCGACCACCCTCGTCGGCGGCACGGGCCTCGTCTACGCCTGGATGCGCTACTTCACCGCGCCGGCCGACGAGTTCGCGGTCGTCGGCCACCCCTGGCAGCCGCATCTCCAGCACCTGCACCTCTGGACGGCGCCCCTGCTCGTCTTCGCCGTCGGCCTGATCTGGCGGGACCATGTCTGGCGGCACTACCGGCGCCGGGTCCGCGACCGCCGCCGGAGCGGCCTGTCCCTCCTGGTGGGTTGTGCCCCGATGATCGTCTCCGGCTACTTGATCCAGACCGCCGTCGGCGATGTCTGGCGGCAGACCTGGATCGGGATGCACCTGATTGCGTCGGCGCTGTTTCTCGTCGGCTACGGCGCCCACATGGTGAAGCCGCTACGGGTCGCGCTCGGCCGCCCTGCTGAGTCACTTCCTAGAAGTCGTAGCGCAGGCTGACGCTCACAACCCGGATATCCGTGTCGTCGGTCTCCATCCAGTAGGACACGGGCTCGCTACCGTCGAGTCGGAGCTGGGACGGGTGGCTGCGAAGCCGGCGCCAGCCGTCCCCGTCGAGCGAGTAGAAGCCGTCGAAGTCGGTCCAGCGCGCCTCGAAGTCGAGACTGACGTGATCGCCGAGCGCGTAGTTCAGGCCCGCGATGACCTGGTAGCCGGTGAGCTCGTCGTCGAGCGTCGTCGTCTCGCTGGTAACCGTTCCCGCCAGGTTGCGGCGCACTTCCTCCTCATTGGGCAAGCCGGCCGCGGTCGTGATCGAGTCGGGATCCGTGTTCCGCGCCCACAAGGTGCCGTAGTCGATCTCGGTCGCGCCGAGTCCGACGCCGACGCCGACGTAGGGACTCCAGCGTCCATCACCGCCGAAGTCGACGTAGAGATTCGCGAAGACGCTGCCCGAGGTCACACTGTTGATCCGTTCCTCCGCGACCTGGATCTCGCCGCCCAGCTTGGCGAACGTGGCGCCGGTGGCGCTGGCGACCGGCGCCGACTGGTCGTACTTGGAGTCGCGGTGGAAGTACTCCGCTTCCAGGCGCAGCCGGCCGGCGAAGTCGTAGCCCAGGGCGGCGCCCGCGAACAGACCACGAGCGCTGTCGAACGACGTCCGCCAGCCGGCGCCGGAGCCGCGATCGGGCGTCGTGCAGCCTTCCACCTCGGCGTAGCGCGGATTGATGAACTCGTCGCAGCGGCTCGCTCGATCGTCGCTGTGGCCCACGAGAAAGACCCCCGGCGCGGCGTGGATTCCCATGCCGCTGCTCAGATAGAAGCCCTTCCGCTCCTCCGCCGCGACGCCTCCCGCCGCGAAGGTGCACGCGACTCCGAGTACCGCGAACCACGCCCATGCGCGTCCCGGCCCTCGTCTCATCGTCGCGTCTCGCCTTCCACTTCACTCACCGCCGCCTGCTCGCCGTGGCCGCCCGGCGGCCCGGGGTGAGGCGTGTTCGTCGTGATCAGGATGACCGAGATCAGCATGCCGCCGATGCCGACCCAGAGCAGGGGACTCACCTCGAGCTGGCCTCGGCCGCGGTACAGCGTGTAGAGCGCCGTGACCGTGACCGCGCCGCCGAACACGACCGGCATGACTGCGTAGGGAATCCGTGCCCCGCCGCTGAACATGGCGAGCGTCAGCGAGAGCGCTCCCAGCGCGCCGAGGGTGCCGGCGTAGAGACCCCAGATTCCCGACGGTCCGGTCGGTTCGAAGCTGTCGCCCATCACCCGCATGCCGATCAGGCCGCCGACGATCGCGATGACGAGATAGGCGATGCCGATGCCGACATAGGGCTTGAACGGCGACATCGTCTCGTCCACCAGGCGCGCCCGGCCCAGGACCGGACCGTAGAGGCCCCAGCACAGCGCCGTTCCAAGAGCGAAAACGAAGGGGAGGAAGTTCTTCATCGATGGTCTCCAGGTCAGGTCGCGCGAGGTTATCCCCTGAGGAGCGACACCGCAGCCGTCATCCCCGGCAATCCGGTAACGCCACCGCCCGGGTGGCAACCCGCGCCGCCCAGCCACAGGCCCTCCACGGGCAACTGCTCTCCAGCCCAGGCCGACGCCGTCGGCCGGAGCCACAGGCTCTGGCTCGGGTTCATCTCACCGTGGTGAAGCCCTCCGTTCGTGGCGCCGACCTCGTCCTCGTAGTCCGTCGGGAGCAGGAGGACCTGCTCCCGGACCAGACCGCCGATACCGGGGGCCCAGCGCTCGAGTTCCACCATCATCCGCCGCCGGAGTTCCTCGCCGCCGTTCGCCCAACCGCCCTCGAGATCGAAGGGCAGGTGGTGAGCCGTAGCCAGCAACAGATGGCGTCCGGCCGGCGCAAGGGACGGGTCGAGGGTCGTCGGCAGCGCCGCCTCGATCCAGGGCCGCGTCGGCAGCCGCCGGTACTTCGCCGCGTCTGCCGCCCGCTCGATGTCCGAGGCTCGCTCCGCCAGCACGATCCGCCCGGTGAGCGCCGGTCGATCCAGACCCCGGAACGACGGCAGACCGTCGATCGAGAGGGCCAGCCGGGCAGCGGTGCCCCGGTACTTCACGTTCAGCAACCGGCGCACGAAGGCGGGCTCGAGCCGGGAAGCGCCGATCAGGTCAAGGAAGGTGACGGCCGGCGTCGTCGTCGAGACGACGGCTCCGGCCTCGATCAGCTCGCCGGCCTCAAGCTCCACTCCGGCCACGCGGCGCGATTCGACGAGGATCCGCGAGACGGGAGTGCGGGTCCGGATCTGCGCGCCGGACGCCGACGCCGACGCGGCAAGTGCCGCGGCCAGGGCGCCGGCGCCTCCCCGGGCCCGCGTCACCGGCGCGAGACGGTCGGAGGCGCCCAGGACGCTGCCGTACAGGAGTGGCCAGCCCGTGCCATTTGCGCGCGGCCCGAGCCCAGTGGCCGGAAGCGCCTGACCGCACAGACCGGCTCGGAGCGCCGGGCCCTGGAACCACTCGCGCAGCAACTCGTCGAGCGGCGCGGACAGGAAGCGCAGTAACTCGGGGGAGATCAGGAGACGCCCCATGTCGACCAGCTCCGGAGGACGACTGAGCAGCGGTTGGAGCGTCGCGGCACAGGTGGCCAGTTCGGCCACGAAACCGGGCCACGCGGCCGCGTCATCGGCGCTGGCCCGGGCAAGTCCCTCCGCCGTTCGCTCGACTTCGGGCCAGAGAACGACGGGGTCCGAACCGGCCGCCGCCGGCACCGCGGCTGCCGCCGGCGCCTCGATCAGCTCGAGTCCGTGGCGTGCGAGTTCGAGTTCGTCGATCACCGAACGGCGGAACATGCCCAGGTCGTTGTGGCCCACGTCCACCCGGTGGCCGGGGATCAGCTCCCTGGTCGACGCCAGGCCGCCGAGTTCGGCACGCGCCTCGAGCAGGACGACCTCCCGTCCGGCGCGCGCCAGGAGCGCCGCGGCCACGAGACCGTTGTGGCCGCCGCCAACGATCGCGATCCGTTCGCTCAAGGTATCTCCGCTCCCCTGCCGCTGCCGGCTGTTTCGGACCGGCGTAGATCGTCCAGCACCCGGAGCGCCGCGAGCCGCGCCGGCCCACCGGAGATGCCGCCGCCGAACTGGGTCGACGAGCCGCAGAGGTAGTAGCCTGGGACCGGCGTGCGGAAAGCCGCCGCCGCGGGGTCCGGACGCAGCAGGAAGAGTTGCGACAAGCGCAACTCACCGTGGAAGATGTTGCCCCCCGGGATTCCGGCGATCGCCTCGATGTCCGGCGGCACGAGCACCTGCCGGTGCAGCACCTGGTCCTCGATGCCAGGGGCGTACTCCGACAGCGTGCGCACGACGGCGTCGCCGAAGGCCTCGCGCCGCTGGTCGTCCCAGGCGCCTTCGGCCAGTTCGTAGGGCGCGTACTGGACGAAGCAGGACAGGACGTGCTTGCCCGGCGGCGCCATGTCGGGATCGAGAACCGAGGGAATGATCGTGTCGATGAACGGACGCTTGGAAAAACCGCCGTACTTCGCGTCGTCGTAGGCACGGTCGACGTAGTCGAGGCCCGGCGCGATCGTGATCCCACCCGCAAGGTGGGGGCCGGGTTCCGGCATGCACTCGAAGCGCGGCGGGCCGTCGAGCGCCAGGTTCACCTTGCCCGCGCAGCCGCGGCTCTGCCAGCGGGTCGCCCGGTCGACGAGTGCGGCGCCGGCCTCGCCGGGAATGTCCTCCGGGTCGAGCAGGCCACCGAGACTGATCTGGGGCGCCGCCGACGAGACGACGACGTCGGTCGCCAGTTCGTCGCCATTCGCGAGCGCCACACCGGTGGCGCGGCCGTCCCGGGTCAGCACCCGAGCGACCGGACAGTCCGTGTGGATCTCCGCGCCGTAGCTGCAGGCGGCCGAGGCAATCGTGGCCGCCACCGCCCCGGTGCCTCCCTTCTGGAAGCCCCATTCCCTGTAGACACCGTCTACCTCGCCCATGTAGTGGTGCAGCAACACGTACGCCGAGCCCGGCGTGCGCGGCGAGAGCATCGACCCGATGATGCTGGAGCTCGAGAGCGCAGCCTTGAGCACATCGCATTCGAACCACTGGCCCAGGAAGTCGGCCGAGCTCATCGTCAGCATCTGCACGAAGGTACGCAGCCGGGCCGCCGGCAGGTCAAGGAAGTAGCGCGCGATGTCGGCCACTTCCGCAGCTACATCGATTTGCAGGGACTCCGCACCCTCACCGACGTGGTCGCCGATCGCTGCCGCCAATTCGTCCGGCGCCGCCCGCTGCAACCTGAACATCAGATGGCCCATGCGGCGCATCTCGAGCTTGTACTCCGGCAGCGCCTCGGCGTCCCGCCGCGAGTGACGCGCGATGTGGTGATAGGTCCGCTGGGGGTCCGCCTCGCGGAACAGGCAGTCGCCACCTGGAAGCGGGTTCAGCGTGCTCGCGGTGGGAACCAGGAACAGGCCATGGCGCACCAGGTCGAGTTCGTGGATGACCTCCGGCCGCAACAGCGAAACGAGATACGAGAACACGCTGAAGCGGAAGCCCGGGAAGACCTCCTCGCTGCGGGTGGCGCCGCCGATCGTCGCGGCCCGCTCCAGCACCACGACGTCAAGCCCGGCGCGAGCGAGGTAGGCCGCGGCGACCAGGCCGTTGTGACCGGCGCCGACGACGATCGCATCGAAGCGGCCGCCTCGCCGGTCGGGGGCGCCGCTTGCCGTCCCGGCGGCTCCCACCGCGCCTTCGGTCACCCGTCGCCGCCCAGAGCCGAACCCACGGCCGTCTTGCGGGCCGGGTTGAAGAACGGCCGCTTCACGACCCGCGCCCGGGCCCGGCGCCGTCCGTAGCCGACCGCGACCTCGAACTCCAGGGCCGTGCCGAGCGCGGCGACGTCGGCGTGGACCGTCGCCAGGCCGATGTACTTCTTGAGAAGCGGCGAAAAGAACCGCGTGGTGCACTGCCCCACTTGCAACCCTCCGGGAGCGAACACGGGCGTCGCTTCCCGCGACGCCGGCTCGCCGACGACCTGCGGACGCAGGTCGATCTCTGCCCACAGCCGCTCCAGTTCGAACCAGTCGACTTCGAGCCCGACCAGGGCCCAGGCCGACCCCCGCTCGCGTTCGAGTTCGAGCGCCCGGCGACCCACGAAGTCGGCCTGCTTGTCGAGCTTGACCGTGAAGCCCAGTCCGGCCTCGGCCGGAGTCACCTTGAGCACTTCGATCTCGGCATGCGACGCCGAGACGTAGTCGACATCGATCAGCACCAGGCCGGCCTCGACCCGCACCATGTCCAGTGCGAGAAGACCGGCCGGCCGCAGGCCGTGCGCGGCTCCGGCGGCGGTGAGTGCATCCCAGAGGTCTTCCGCGTGCTCTGCCGCGACCCAGCACTCGTAACCGAGGTCGCCGGTGTAGCCGGTGCGGGTCACCTTCACTGGGACACCCCGGTTCTCCCCGGCCAGGTCGCCGAGTTCGCCGGCGGCAACGTCGAAGTAGCGCATCGCGGCGAAGTCGACGCCCTGAATCGCCGCCCCGGCGATCGCCCGCGCCCGCGGCCCCTGGAGCGCCAGCACCCCCAGGGCACTGGAGACGTCGCGAACCTCGACGTCCATGCCAAGGCCGCAGTCCTCGAACCAGCGCAGGCACGGTTCCGCGGCACTGACGAGGAACCGTTCGCGCTCCAGGCGCTGCGCGTTGCCGTCCTGCAGCAGATGGCCGTCCTCGTTGCACCACGACGTGTACATGACCCGACCGACGCGGGACTTCGTGAAGTCCCTCGTCATCACCCGGTCGAGGAGGCGCTCCGCGTGCGGGCCGACGATTTCGTACTTGAACAGCGGCGAGACGTCGATCAGGGCGGCCGTGTTGCGGACCGCCCAGTACTCGTGGTGCGGCAGCGGCTCGTAGCTCAGGGGGCAGGTGTAGCCCGACCAGTCCCGCCAGGCGTCGCTCTCGCAAAGGGCCTCGGTGCGGCGATGAAACGGCGTTCGGAACGGCTCCAGCGGCCGCAGGCCGTTGCGGCGGAGCGGCCGCTCGCCGCCGCTGAAGCCACTCTCAGGAAGCCAAAGGTAGCCCTGCGTATCCGGATTGCGGCCAACCAGCTCCTCCGCCTCCAGTACGCCGAGCAACCGATGCGCCGTCGACGGATGGAGCCCGTGCGCCGCAGCCAGATCCGTCAGCCGATGCTCCGGCTGCTCCGCGGTAAACGAACGGTAGAGCGACAGCGCCCGCTGGATGGCCTGCGTTCCCTGCGGCGCCCGGCGCGCCATTCACCGGCCCCAGCGGTAGTGCAGGCGCGCGTAGTAGTACCCGCCGCCCAGGCCCCAGGGCGTGAACTGGCTGTACGGCAGGCCGAATCGCGCAGCGAACAGGTCCATCCGATCCGAGAACGTGTCGAAGACGTTCTGGCCGCCCACGGAGAGCGTCGTGTCGCGCACGAGGGGAACGCCGACCTCCAGGTCGAAGATGTACCGGCCGCCGAGGACCGGCGCCTCGGCTCGCCGCACGGAGCGGGCGTCGAGGTGGTCGACCCACGATCCGAAGTAGTGGAGGCGTCCGAGCAGGTCGATCCGTCCGATTTCCTGGCTGACGGCCAGGTTCCACCGGGTCTCCGGCACGCCCCGTTCCAGGGCGAGCACGTCGCCGGGACCGAGCAGCTCGGAGTCCTTCGTGATCTCCGTCTCCGTGTGGTTCAGCGCCAGGCTGAACACCGTGTTGCCGCCCAGCGCCGACGGGGTCCAGGTCGAGACGATGTCGATCCCCTGGGTGCGCGACGAGAAGTCGTTGATGAAGAACCGGAACGAGGACAGCGTACGCGCCGAGGTGATGCCTTCCGACAGCAGCAGGGCGCGCTCCTCGTCGGCCAGCGTGAAGAACTGGGACAGGGCGAGCCGCCGGTCGACGTCGATGTGGTAGGAGTCGGCCGTCAGCGTGAACGGCCCGGTGTCGACCACGAACCCCGCCGTCGCGTTGGTCGAGGTCTCGGGTTCAAGGGGCTGGCCGCCGCGGAACTGCGCGGCGCGGAAGGTCGACGGCACCGTGGCGCTGTCGACCAGGTCGAGCGTCTCCGGGTTGATCGTCGACTGCACGTTGAACACGTTCTGCTGACCCGGCGTCGGGGCCCGGAAGCCGGTGCTGACGCCGCCGCGCACGGAGACCGCGTCCGTCAGGGCGTAGCGGGCCGAGAGCTTTCCGTTCGTCGTGTCGCCGAAGACGTCGAAGTGCTCGAAGCGCAGCGCGCCGCCGAGCGTCCATCGGCCGTCCGGATCCCGCAGTTCCAGGTCGCCGTACACCGCCGTGTTGGCGCGGGTCCAGGTCCCGGCCGTGTAGTCGGGGAACCCGGGGAAACCGTTGGAGCCGGAAACGAAACCCTGCGCCGCGTACGGACCGACCTGCCACGACGGCAACTCCCCGGAGCGGATGGTGAAGCGCTCGTCACGCCACTCGGCTCCCCCGGCTACGTGAACGAGTTCGGAAACCGCGTAGGAGACGTCGAAGCTCAGGTTGAGTTCGGCCTGCCGGTAGACGCCCGGATCGAAGTCGCGCGGACTCGCCGGGCCCAGCGAGGCGTTCACCGTGTTGAAGAGGAAGAAGTCCGCTTCGTGAGAGCCGTAGCTGGCGCTGGCGTCCCAGGTGAAACCGCTCTTCGTGCTCCGGCGCACCCCTGCGACGGCCGACATGTCGGTCATCACGCCGCTGAAGTAGGGGGTGAAGCCGCCCGGGGCGATCTCCTGGAAGGAGAAGCAGTTGGGGTCGGCGAAGACCTGCGCCAGAGCGTCCTGATCGGGCCGGTCGTCGGTGATCGTCACGGTTGGGCATCCGGCCGATCCGTCGCGCACAGCGTCCTGCGCGTCGAGCACGTCACCGATAAGCAGCGTGCGACCGCCGTCCAGGCTGAAGATGTTGGCGCGCGTGTTGGGATTACGGTAGTAGAAGCCCTGTGTCGCCGTCTTCTCGGCGTAGTTGGCGTGCCCGTAGA
>JAPOVF010000122.1 GCA_026708285.1 Acidobacteriota bacterium | reverse complement strand
TCGGCGCCGTAGCGGGTCGCCCAGTGGCTGATGTACGGGCGCCGCAGGTGGTCGATGTAGTAGTCCGCGACCTGGCCGCCGCCGTTGAAGCGCTCGTCGACGATCAGGGCCTGCTTGTGGACCTGCGGGAAGAAGTAGCGCTTGAAGTAGGTGTGGCCGAGGGTGGTCGTGTTCGGCACATAGACGTAGGCGACCCGGCCGTCGGTGGCCTCGTCGACCTTGGCCAGGTTGCCCTCGACCCACTCCCGGTTGCGAAGCGCCGACTCGTTCGGGATCGGGACGACGGACACGGTGCGCGAGCCGGAACCGTCCGCGTTCGGACCGACCGTGATGTCGGTGATCTTCCCGGCGGTGTTCTCGAAGCGCGCGAACACGTTGTCGGCTGCTTCGAGGTCGACGCCGCCTATGGCAAGCAGGTACTCGCCGGCGGCAACGGAGACGCCCGGCTCGGTGAGCGGCGCTCGCAGCTCCGGGTTCCAGTTCAGGCCGCCAAGGACGTGGGAGAAGCGGTAACGCCCGTCGGCGATCTCGAAGTCGGCGCCGAGCAGGCCGCCGCCGACGCGCTCCGGATCGGCTCGCCGGTCGCCGCCGCCGACCCGGTGGTGGCCGACCGCGATCTCGCTGCACATCCAGCGCAGCACCTTGTTCAGGTCGGCGCGGGTTGCGATGTCGGCCAGGAAGCCGCTGTACTTGTCGGCCATCGCCGGCCAGTCGGCCCCGTGCATGCCCGGGTCGTAGAAGTAGTCGCGGTTGATTCGCCAGACCTCGTCGTAGATCTGCTTCCACTCGGCGCGCGGATCGATGCGGACCGTCAGCTTGTCGACCGGGATTGCGCCTGCTCCGCGATCGATCTTGCTGCCGGCGTTCGCGATGCCGAAGTCGTTCTGGCCGGCGTAGAGCAGCTTCTTGCCGTCGGCGCTGAGCGAGAAGCCGCCGACGCCCGAGAGCAGCACCGTTTCCTCGCGATCCTCCAGGTTGAAGAGAACGAGATCGCCGCCGCCCCCGCCGAACCGGCCCGCCGGCTGCGAGCGGAGGTAGTAGAGCTTGCCCGCTTCGCCGGCTTCCAGGTTGCTGTAGCCGCCGGCCCGGACGGGCAGTGCGAGGATGCGCTGGTTCAGGCCCTCGAAGTCGATCTCGACCCTCGGCCCTTCGTCCTCTTCACCGTCGCTGTCGGCTTCCGCTTCGACCTCGGTGGAGTCGCCTGCCTCGGCCTCCGCCTCGTCTTCGTCCGGCTCCACGGCCTCCTCGTCGCTCTCCGCGGCAAGCGGCGATTCGCCGTCCTGGCGCAGGACCGCGACGTAAATCGCGCTCGACAGTTCCATGTCCGCGTTCGACATGGCGAACCAGTGCTTCACCGGACCGGCGTCGGTCGAGGCGCGGAAGTACAGGTAGTCGCCGCTTCGGTCGAAGACCGGTTCGCCGACCTCGCTCAGCCCGTCGGTCACCGGGTGGGATGTCTTCGCCTCGACGTCGTAGACGAACACCTGCTGCATGTAGGAGCGGGTGTTCAACGTGTAGGCGACATAGCGTGAATCCGGCGCCCAGGAGTGCCCGGGCCGTGGCGGAAAGGAGGGGCCGTAGTAGTACTCGCTCGCGACCTTCGCCACGTCGCCGCTGTCGAGATCGATGACGAAGAGCGTCATCGAGTTGTCGACGTAGCTGATCCTCTCGCCGTCGGGCGACCATTCGGGGCCGTGGTAGAAGCCGTTGCCGCCGCGTTCGCCGCCCAGCTCGTAGCGGCGAACGTCGCCGCTCTCCTGGTCGCGGACGTGGAGTCCGTACTCGCCGCCCTGGTCCGAGAAGAAGGCGATGCTCGCTCCGTCCGGTGACCAGGACGGATCGCGCTCGTGCACGCCGGGCGTCCGGGTCAGGTTACGGGCGTCCCCCTTCTTGGCCGGCAAGGTCAGCACCTCGCCCCGATAGCCGAACACGGCGCGGGCGCCGGTTGGAGAGATGGACGCGCTCCTGATGTTCTCGGGCCCTTCGACCCAGCGGGGCCTGGTCTCGGTCAGGTCGGCCGCGACGCCGATCCGCAGGCGTTCATGCCGGTCCGAGGCCGGATCGTAGAGGTGCAGGTAGCCCGCCTGCTCATAGATCACGGTGTCGGCGGAACCGGAGAGATCCTCGATGTGGAAGTCGTCGAACGCGGAGTGCCGGACGATCTCGCCGCTGCCCGTGTCGAAGGAATACAGGTTGAACTCGCCGTCCCGGTCGGAACGGAAGAAGACCCGGTTGCCGATCCAGGTCGGGTTCGTGTCGTTGGAGCGGCCCTCGGGCTGGGGGATCGTCTGGACCGAGTGGTCCGCGGTGTCGTAGATCCAGATCCGCGACGTGGTGCCGCCGCGGTAGTTCTTCCACTGCTGGAAGCGCTCCGGCGTCGGGATGTAGGCGATGCGGCGGCCGTCGGACGAGTAGCTGGCGCGCAACCCGTGCGGGATCGGCAGCTTCTCGGGCAATCCGCCGGTCAGCGGCACGGTGAAGAGCTGGAAGTGACGGTTCGTGAACATGCTGCGCTGGGAAGCGAACAGCACGGCCGAACCGTCGACGGTGAAGCCCTGCACCAGATCGGCGCCCGGATGCCAGGTGAGCCGCTTCGGCTCACCGCCCGCGGCGGGCATGACGAAGACGTCGATGTTGCCGTCGTACTCGGCGCTGAACGCGACCAGTGTGCCGTCGGGAGAGAAGCGGGGGCCGGTTTCCGTCCCCTCGTGGGAGGTCAGCCGTCGCGCTCCGGCGCCGTCGCGGCCGGCGATCCAGAGGTCACCGGCGTAGGCGAACGCCACGTGATCGGCACTGACCGCGGGCTGAGACAGCAGCCTCGTGTCCGTGACGTCGATCGCGTGAAGGGCGGGCGCCAGGGTGCCGGTCGCCATGGCGACGATCGCAGTGGTCAGAAAGCGGATCCTGTTCGCGGTTGGGTTCATGTCGGTCCTCGGAAGTCGGGTCGGTTCTGGCCGTTTCGGCGGCTGGTACTCTGCCACGATGCGCAACAAGACAGTCGGTTCTCCTGATACGGCCCGGATTCCGCGCCGTCAGTTCCTCGCCGGAGGCGCCGCGGCGGCAACGGCGCTTGCCGTCGGCGCGGCTCCCGGAGCGTCCGCGGCGCGTGCCGCCCAGCCCGCAGACGGAGGCGCGTTCCAGCTCAAGTACGCGCCCCACTTCGGGATGTTCCGGCACCACGCCGGTAGCGACCACATCGACCAGCTTCGCTTCATGCACGATGAGGGTTTCCGGGCCCTCGAGGACAACGGCATGGGCGGCCGCGAGCCGGCGCTGCAGGCGAAGATCGCCGCGGAGCTCGATCGCCTGGGGATGGAGATGGGCGTCTTCGTCGCCCACACTTCCTGGGGCGGCGTGAGTTTCGCCTCCTCGGACCCTTCGGCCCGTGAGGCGATCGAGGCGGACATGAGGAAGGCGGTCGAGGTCGGGAAGAGGGTGAACGCGACCTGGTGCACCGTCGTCCCCGGCCAGCTCGACCCGGGTCTCGAATGGGAGTACCAGACCGCGAACGTGATCGAGAACCTGAAACGGGCCGCGGCGATTCTGGAGCCGGCCGGACTCGTTGCGGTGCTCGAGCCGCTCAATCACTGGACGAACCACCCCGGCGTGTTCCTGACGGGGATTCCTCAGGCGTACCAGATCTGCAAGGCGGTGGGCTCGCCCTCGGTCAAGATTCTGGACGACATCTACCACCAGCAGATCACGGAGGGGAACCTGATTCCGAACCTCGACCGGGCCTGGGACGAGATCGCGTACATCCAGGTCGGCGACAACCCGGGGCGCAAGGAGCCGACCACGGGCGAGATCAACTACCTCAACGTCTTCCGGCACCTGAAGAGCAAGGGTTTCGACGGCATCGTGGGCATGGAGCACGGGAACTCGAAGCCGGGCCGCGAGGGCGAGCGGGCCGTGATCGACGCCTACCGGGAGTGCGACGCCTGAGCACCGGGCGCGGTTTGGGCGTGACCTTCGGCGGGTTGTTCGAGTATGCCTGCCGCGAAGGCAACTGGGCGGTCCCGAACGTGCTGAGCGGTGCCCGGGCCGAGGAGGCCCGGGCCGCCGCGGAGGAGTGAGGTCGCCGAGAGCTACTGGGCGACGCCGAAGGGCAGGACCCCCATCTGGTTGTCCCACATCACGACGATCGCGCCGCCGGCGTCCGAGACGTCGGTGAAGAGGATCGTCATCTGGTCGATGGAGAAGTCCTCTGTCGAGGTCATCATGCTGGCGCGCACGACGTCGTGCTCCGCGTTGTAGCCGTAGGCGCCCCAGGTCAGGCCCTCTTCCATCTTGGCGCGGTCGAACGTCTCCATGTAGCCCTGCTTCGAGATGATCGCGGTCCAGGCGCCTTCCTTCAGTTCGATGAAGAAGCTGTATTCGCCCGCCGGCACCGTCGTTCCGCCGATCATCAGGTCGGCTTCCGTCTTGATTCGGGTCGTCACGTTCGCCCCTACCCGCCAGACGGGGCCGCCGGCGTTGGCCGCCTGGCCGTAGGTCTCGCCGGAACCGAAGTAGCCGTTGCGTCCTCGCAGGATCGGTCGGCTGTAGGTGATGTCGATCCACGCGTCGCCGATCTGGGTCGCCGCCGCGCCTTCGGGGCTGGCGGGTCGATCCTGTGCGGCGGTGGGGGCGAAGCCGATCACGGCGAGGCACAGGCTGAGGATGAGAACGCGGCAGGCAGTCGGTCGGTACATTGGTCTCTGGGTCTCCTGGGGGATGGGGATGCTGCTAGGTGGAGGCGGGACTCTAGCAGCTTGGTCTTCGACTCTGGCCGGACGCCGACGCTGTTGTCGGCTCGATGATTCGGAACCTACGTTATTGTCGCGCATCGAGCACTCGAACGGATCGGGATGCGGGCCGATTCTCGCGCCGTGCGTGGGCCGTTCCCGGAAGCGTCCGACTCCCGCGCTTCTGGCATGGGGGTTGCTGCGGTCGGAGTGAGCCAGCCCGGTGCAGCCAGGTTTCCGGCGAGAGCGGGTTCCATGCGACCCGAACTGGCCTCACCGGCGGCCCGCTGAGCTTCAACGGGTTGTCGAGGGCGTGGGGCGGACGGCGGACCCGGGCTTCCCTCCTTGTCCGCTCCGCCGTCCGCCTACACGCATTACGAGCACAACCGCCCATTCGGGATCGGGCGGTTGCGGTAGTGTCTCGCCAGTGCTCGGTTCCGTTGGAGGGTTGGGCCTGCATCTCGTGAGGACGGGAGTCGTCGTCGCCGGGTGCCTTGTGGCCGCCGGTCCGGCCGCGGCGGCGGCTGACGTTGCGACGGTCTTCAGCACCGACGTGGCGCCGATCCTGATGCGCCACTGCGTCGGCTGCCACCGGCCGGGCGAGATCGCGCCCATGTCGCTTCTGACGTACCGTGAGGCGCGGCCCTGGGCACGATCGATCCAACGGGTCGTCTCGAGTGGCCGGATGCCGCCGTGGTTCGCGAATCCCGAGCACGGCAAGTGGGCGAACGATGCCCGGCTGAGCCCTGAGGAGATCGAGACGATCGTCGCCTGGGTGGAGGCTGGCGCCGAGCCCGGCGATCCGGCGCAGATGCCCGAACCGCCACGGTTCAGGGATGGCTGGCAGTTGGGTGAACCGGACTACGTGATCGAACTGCCGCCCGTCACCGTGCCGGCGACTGGTCCGGACCTGGCTCCCACTCAGCTCGTGCGGCTGGACATCCCTGAGCGCCGCTGGGTGCGGGCGGTGGAGTTCCAGCCCGGCGACCGCACCGTGAATCACCACCAGATCGCCTTCATGGGCGGATTCGGCGGCATGGGTGCGGGCAACAGCCAGGAGCGGCAGGTCGGCGGCGAGCGGCGCGGGAAAGCCCCCGGCGTCGACGTGAAGATCTTCGCGGTCTGGGCGGCCGGCGCGGCGCCTACCGTGTTCCCGGACGGCGCCGGGCGCTGGGTGGACCCCGGCACCTTGCTGCTGCTCAACCAGCACTACCATCCGAACGGTGACTCGGAGCGTACCGACAGGACCCGGATCGGCCTCTTCTTCGGCGAGGGCCCGCTGGAGGTCGAGGTGGAGGCGATCCTCGCTGGCAGGATGGACTTTACGATCCCGGCCGGCGCTCCGGACCATCGGATTGTGGCCCACCACGAACTCGGGGCGGATTCGCGGATCGTGTCCTACTTCGCGCACATGCACATGCGCGGCCGGGCCATGTCGTTCACCGCGGTGTACCCGGACGGCAGCCGCGAGATCCTCCTGGACGTGCCGGAGTACGACTTCGACTGGCAGCTCTTCTACTACCCGGAGGCCCCGAAAGTACTGCCGGCCGGGAGCGTGGTCGAGGTCGTGGCGCGCTACGACAACTCCGCGGCGAACCCCCACAACCCGGATCCGACCCTCGATATCGGCTTCGGCTTCCACTCGACGGACGAGATGATGGTCGGCATTTTCGAGCTGATCGAAGTTGCTTCGGACGAGAGCGCGGAGTCGGACGCGACCGGCGGCGAGTGAGCAGCGGGGAGTGATTGCAATGACAGGAGCCTGATCATGGTGCGTTCGATGGTCCAGATGGCCACGGTTGCCTTCCTTGGCCTCGCCTCGGCGCTCGCCCTGCCTGCCGGCGCCGCCGACGCCGACGCGAGGGTCTTCAGCAGCGACGTGGCGCCGATTCTGATGCGCCACTGCGTCGGCTGCCACCGGCCGGGCGAGATCGCGCCGATGTCGCTCCTGACCTACCGCGACGCGCGGCCGTGGGCCCGGTCGATTCAGCGCGTCGTCGCCAGCGGCGAGATGCCGCCGTGGTTTGCGAGCCCCGAGCACGGCGAGTGGACGAACGACGCACGGCTGAGCCAGTTAGAGATCGACACGATCGTCTCCTGGGTCGAAGGCGGGGCGAAACCGGGCGATCCGGCGGCGATGCCCGAGCCGCCCGAGTTCACGGAGGGCTGGCGTCTGGGCGAACCGGACTACGTGATCGAGTTGCCGGAGGTCACGGTGCCGGCGGACGGACCGGATCTGTTCCCGAATCAGTTCGTGCTGCTGAACATCCCGGAGCGCCGCTGGGTGAGAGCGGTGGAGTTCCGGCCCGGCGACCGCACGGTCAACCACCATCAGGTCGCCTTCATGGTCAACCTGAACCAGGAGCGCGAGGCGGAGAACATCCGGGGCGAGACCGACGGCGTCGAGGACGACGGACGCTTCAACGTTCTTGCGATCTGGGCCGCCGGCACGGCACCGACCGTGTTCCCGGACGGCGCCGGCCGTTGGGTCGAGCCCGGAGAGCTTCTGGTCATGAACCAGCACTACCACCCGAACGGCAGGTCCGAGACAACGGACAGGACCCGGATCGGTCTCTACTTCGGCGACGGAGAGATGGAGGCCGAGATCTCCGCCATCCTCGCGGGAACGACGGATTTCTCGATTCCGGCGGGCGCCTCCGAGCACCGGCTTGAGGCCCGGCACGAGGTGAAGGCCGATTCGAAGATCGTCTCCTACTTCCCGCACATGCACATGCGCGGCAAGCGGATGTCGTTCACCGCGGTTTACCCGGACGGCGGCCGCGAGATCCTCCTGGACGTGCCGGAGTACGACTTCGACTGGCAACTCTTCTACTACCCGGAGGAGCCCAAGCTCCTACCCGCGGGAAGCGTGATCGAGATCGTCGCGGTCTACGACAACTCTGCCGACAATCCGGACAACCCCGACCCAACCCGCGATGTCGGCTTCGGCCTCGAGTCGACGGACGAGATGATGTTCGGCGTCTTCGAGTTGATTGAACTCGGATCGGCGGAGTCGGCCGCGACCGGCGGGGAGTGACCGGCGGCGGCTACGTCGTATACTGAATGCAGATGAACGCAACGGAGTGCAGGAGGCTGCCTTGCCCACGATGACATTGCGACTTGACGACGACACGCACCGGCGGCTCGACCGGCTCGCGAAGTCGACCGAGCGGTCCAAGGCCTTTCTCGCCTCCAAAGCGCTGAACGAGTACCTGGACGTGAACGAATGGCAGGTTGAGGAGATCCGCCGAACTCTCGAAGAAGCCGCCACCGCGCCAGCGTCGGAGTTCGTCGAGCACGGCAGAGTGACTGCCTGGCTCGGGTCCTGGGGTTCCGGGAACGAGCGAGAACCTCCTCGTTGAGGATCGTCTGGTTTCGGAGCGCCATCGCCGACCTTGAGGAAGCGCGGGCGTACATTGCGAACGACGACGCGGTCGAGATTCTCCGCGTCCTCCACGCGAGGCGCCGGTGGCCGGACCGTCTTGCATGAGCGGCACCGGCCAGACCGTAGGCGTCAACGGGATCGCGCACATCCAGTTGACGGTCCGGGACCCGGAACGGTGCCTGCCGTTCTGGGAGCGGCTATGTAACTTCCTCGACATGCGGACCCTGATCCGCGGTGAGGACGTGCTGTACTGCATCGGCAGCCGGACCGGCATCCTGGTGCGCGGTGCGCCGCCTGACAAGCGCGACCGAGGGTTCGACCAGGATCGGCCTGGCTTGCATCATTTCTGTTTCCGGGCCCGCAGCCGCGAGGACGTTGACGCGATCTACCGCTTCATCGAGTCCGAACTCGATGCCACGATCATCCACGGTCCCGAGGAGGGCGACCGCTTCGCGCCAGGCTACTACTCGATCCTGGTCGAGGACCCGGACGGCATCCGGGTCGAAGTGAACCACGTGCCGGGCAAGGGGCACTTCGGCGAGGGCGGCCGGCTGGGGCCGGGGGGGACGGGGGCGGCCACGACGTACGGCGATCAGGGCCTGGGGGATTGAGTCGGGCAGGGATCGCGCTCGCCGCTTCGCGGCGTCGCGCCTCATGCCGGCCAGAAGGCCCGCGCACCCAGTTAGGGCAGGTCGATGACGTAGACGGTGTTGGCGGCGTCTCCGGCGACCCAGGCGGTCTCGCCGTCGGTGGCGATGCCGTTGAAGAGCATCGTGTTCGGGAAGGCGCCGCTGGGCGGCACGTGCAGTTCGAGGCCTTCCGCGACGGACTGCGTTTCGCCGCTCGCCGCATCGATGGCCACCACGCGGCCGGCGCCGGCCTCGACGACGTAGATCGAACCGTTCGCGGCGGCCAGGCCTTCCGGTTGATCCAGACCTTCGGCCACGGCTTCGGCACCGTCTTCACCGATGCGGAGCACGGTGCCCGCCAGGTTGTCGGCGACGTAAAGTGCGCCGGCCGCCGCGGTCAGACCGGCCGGACCGGAGAGACCCTCCGCCAGCACCCGTTTCTCCTCGGGGTTCTCGGGCGAGAAGGCGATCACGTTGCCGGCGCTCCACTGGCTGACGACGATGTCGCCCTCGTGCTGGATCGCGTCGATCGGGGCGGCCAGTTCGCCGAAGATCTGCACCAGCGCGTCCGCGGCCGGGTCCCAGAGTCGAACGGCATTGTCGAACCAGCTCGAGAGGATCAGACTCCCGCCGTCCGCGGCATGGACCGACATCGACGTTCCGATGTCCGAGAAGCCGATCACGTCGCGCACGACGCCGAGTTCATCGCCGGTTGCCGGATCGAGCTGGCGCAGCGCGAAGAAGTCGGCGACCACGAGCCGGGTCGCGTCGCCGCTACCGATGAGCGCCACGCCTCCGGGCATGTTGAGTCCGCCCGCGAGCACCATGCGGTTCTCCTCAGGCGACAGGGCCTCGACGATGAAGCCATCGGCGAAGCTCGAAATGAAGAGGCGGTCGTCCGCGTCGAAGGCGAAGTTGTCGAGCCCGGGCTGGACGCGGGCGACGACCTCCTTGCCGCCGTCCTCGCCGACGCGTACGACCTCGCCCCGCAGCGAGTCGAGCACATGGAGTACGCCTTCGCTGTTGAACTTGACCGCGGCGGGCACCTCGAAGCCGCTGGCGACCGTCTCCATCTCGCCGCTGTCGACATCGACGCGAACGACCTCGCCGCGGAACCAGCGCGGGCCGTAGAGCCTGCCGTCGGCGGAACCCCAGTCCATGCCGTTCAGGCCGCAGCCAGGGCCGAGATCGTCGCGGATCAGCCGTGGCTCGGCCTCACCCGCCGGGTCGAGCTCGAACAGGCGGGTGTCCATGAAGCACTGGGAGACGAACAGCCGGCCGTCGTCCGAGAAGGTGATCGGGTTGACGCCGACGCCCGGCGAGGCGACCACGCGGGTCTCGCCCGTGGGCGTCCGCATCGTCACGTCGCCGTTGCTGATGTCGGTCCAGTAAACCGAGCCGTCGGGCCCGAAGGCTAGGTCGTCGGGCGACTGAGCTCCGTCGTCGAGTCCCCAGTTGTCGAGGATCTCGCCGCTCTCCGGGTCGAGTCGGGCAACCGCGGGGGTCACCACGGAAGTGAGGTACAGGTCGCCGTCGGGTCCGAACAGGATGCCGTTGATGCCGCGGAAGCTGGCGCTTTCACCGATCGTTCGGACACCTTCGGTGCCCTCGTCCGCCACGTCGGCGTCCGGGGAATCGCACGCGGCCAGCAGGGTCAGGGCGCCAAGACATGCGGCGATGCGGGACGGTCGTAAGGACATGGTTGCTCCTCAGTTGAGAAATGGCTCGAGGACCACGTAGCGGATGACGAATCCGACGAGGGTCAGTTCGACCAGGAAGATGGCCCAGATCGCGGCTCGGATCCCGCGGCTCGGGCGAATGC
>JAPOVF010000192.1:3010-10573 GCA_026708285.1 Acidobacteriota bacterium | reverse complement strand
TCGGCGCCGGCACGACCGACTTCTGCGTCCTGATGGGCCGCTTCCCCACCGAGGACGACCAGCGCACCCTGAGCGTCGCCGGCGACGCCGTGGACCGTCATCTGCACGGCCTGATCGACGAACGTCATCCCGACGCCTCGGTCTCGACCCACATGGTGCGGGCCTGGAAGGAACGGCACTCCTTCGTCGGCGAGAGCGACCCGGTGGTCGTCGATGCGCCCGTGCGGGGCAAACCGACCCGAATCGACATCACCGAGCCGATGCGCCGCGCCTGTGAGAGCCTGCTGAATCCCCTGCGCGAGACGATGCTCGACCTGATCGCGAGGGTCGAACCCGAGTACCAGGGCCGAGTGCGCAACAACGTGATCCTCACCGGAGGCTCCGGCCTGATCCGGGGTCTTGGCGCCGAACTGCAGGAGGCCCTGGGCGAACTCGGCGGCGGACGCGTGCGCGTTGTCAAGGACCCCGTCTTCGTCGGTTCGGACGGGGGCCTATGCCTGGCCAGGGACGCCGGCGACGAGTACTGGAAACGTCTCTCGGTCTGACCGCGCCGCGGGGCCGCTCCTACGGAAGCGAGTAGCCCCAGGCGTCCAGGGCGAACCGGCATTCCCTCCGCACACGCTCGATGGCAGAGGGCTCGAACACGTACCGGTTCTTCCGATAGCCCGCCAGCCCGGTCACGTACTTCTCGATCTCGACCTTGCCTCGCGCCCAACCCGGCAGGTTGAGCGCCTTGTAGACAGCCTCAAGCTCGCCGAGAGGATCCCGTTCCAGGTCCTCGAAACGCACTTCCGCAAGTCGCCCCTCCGGAATCGACGCCCGGTGCCGCAGGTACTGCCGAAACGTCTCGCGCAGCAGGAAGGCAGCGAGATCCTCCAGAACGTCGTCAGCGACCGAATGAAGCTGGTGGAGCGGCACGATCGAGCGGAACAGATGCACCAGGGATGCGTAGAGGACGTACGGATTGCGGACGATATGGACGAACCGCGCTTCGGGAAAGAGCCGCAACAGATGGGGGATTCGCCCCGTGTTGACCGGACTCTTGAGCACGAGCCGCCTGCCTCCGCCATCCAGAGTGGCCTTCCGCAGGACCTCCATGTAGACGCGTTCCCATCGCTTCGTCTCGCGTGCCGAAAGCCCCCTCATGAAGGCGTACCGCTCGAAGTACCACTGTGAACGCCGCGGAAACGACATCGCATAGACCGAGGAGAAGGGGCAGGTGTTGGCGACTGCCACATCCTCTTCCTGTGGCATGTCCATGGACACCTTGACGTCGTCCATCGGCCTGGTCCCAGGCGCGAACCTCGCCATGAACGGCTTGAGTCGGCGACGCCCGAGAAGAAAGAAGGTCGGCACGGCGGCATGGAAGGTCGAGACCGAACCGTATTGCGGATCCTGCGCCAGCAGATTGTGGAGGTGGGTCGTGCCGCTGCGAGCGACGCCGATCACGAAGACCGGCGGCTTGTCAATGCGCGTCCGCTTGACGGCTCGGCCGTAGCGCAGGCGTTCCATGAGGCGGAGAGGAGCGGCGAGAGTCGTCGGAACGAGGATCCGAGCTACCCTGCCCCAGTACGCTGGCGAGGCGCCGCCGTTCTCCCACAGGAGGCGAAGCCACGTTGTCGGGGGCGCCATGGTGCCCGAGTGAAAGAACACGGCACGCTTGTTCCTCGGCACTCCGGTCACTCCGTCGGTCCGCGGTTGGAGCCCCGGGCCAGACGGCGGTACGCCGCCAGTGCTCTGAGCGGAAAGTACTGCGCGTAGCCGTGGTAGCGAAGATAGAGGACCTTCGGAAAACCGACGCCCGTCCACCAACGGTCGCGCCACGAACCGTCATTCCGCTGACGCTCCTGCAAAAAGGCGACGGCACGCCCCAACGCCGCGCGCACTGAGCCGGCTTCGGCGGTCGCCGGCACCGATTCGACTGAAGCGACCAGACCCAACATCGCCCAGGCTGTCTGGGATGCCGTGCTGCCTCCAACACCGCTGGCCCTCGCATCCGCATAGGAACGGAGCGACTCGCCCCATCCGCCGTCCTCGTTCTGGGCCCGGAGAAGCCAACGCCGACCGCGCCGGCACGCCCCCGCGACGTGCTCCGGGCCACCGCCAAGCGCCGCCGACGCCAGCGCCAGATCGCCAAGAGCGGTGAGCGAACGCCAGGTGCCGTAGATCCGGTTGGCCCCCCAGCGCCCCGGCCAGGGGCCCTCCGCTTCCTGCTGCCCCAGCAGATACTCGGCGGCCCGCACGAGCGGCTCATCCGCCGGACGAAGCCCCGAGGCCAGCAGGGCACTGACGACCCCGGACGAGACGTCCGGCGTGCTCGGATCGATCATCGCGTTGTGGTCGGCGAAGGGAATCAGGGTGAGAAGCTCCTTGTCGCAACAACGGTCGAAGGCAGCCCAGCCGCCGTCCGGGTTCTGCATTCCCAGAAGCCAGTCGATTCCACGGGCCTGCGCTGCTTGCCGCCTCGCCTCCAGTGTCCCCGTTCGCCCCCGGAGGCGGGCCAGCACGCCGAGCACTTCCGCCGTGTCGTCGCAGTCAGGAAAGAAGCCGTTTCGGTACTCGAAGCACCATCCGCCGGGCGCATCCCTCAGGCTCTTCGCGCGCCAGTCGCCCACCAGCGCTACCTCCTGGTCCAGCAGCCACGCCAGCGTTTCTTGCATCCGCCCTTCCCGCTCGTCCGCGTCGACATCGAGCAGCGCGGCTGCAGCGAGCGCAGTGTCCCAGACCGGCGACAGGCAGGGCTGCAGGCAGAACTCCCCGGGCTCCTCGATCTCCAGAGTCTCCAGCTCCCGCAGTTGACTCCGAACGAAGGGATGGCTCTCCTCGTATCCCAGACAACGAAAAGCGATGACGGCGTTGACCATGGCCAGAAAGAAACCGCCCAGGCCATCGCCGCCCTCGATGCGTTCGACGATCCATCTCTCGGCTTCGGCCAGGGAGCGACGCCGCCACCGGGGAAACGGGCCAACCGCCTCGACCGCCTTGATCAGCCCGGAGATGCCCACGAACGTCCCGGCCCAGAAGCGCTCGACCAGCGTCCGCCGTACCCGGGCTGGCGCGGAATCGGTCTCGAGTTCGTCCAGCGTCGCGTCGAGCGCCACCTGCGGCCTGTAAACCCAGATCACCAGCAACGGCACCAGCATCGCCCGCGTCCACGCGGACATCTCGCCGAGATTGAAGTAGAACCAGCGCGGAAGAAGCATGATCTCCGGCACCATGGCCGGCAACCGCCGCCAGGGCCAGACGCCAAAGATCGCCAGATACACCTTGATCCACGAGTGGCATGCGCCGACTCCACCGGCCGCGATGACGGCCCGCCGCGCAGCCGCCATGGCGGGCGATCGGGGATCGTCCCCGGCGAGCTTCAGACACAGGTAGGCCAGAACCGACCTGCTCGCGTCGACCGGCCCGCCAGGGTAGGTCGTCCAGCCGCCGCTATCGAGTTGTCGGGCTCGCAGACTCGCGCACAACCTGGCGACTCGCGGATCGTCCGCGCGGTCGAGGAAGTGGAAGAGCAACGCGTAGATCGACTCGAGAATCGAGTCGGTCTCGAGCTCGAAGCACCAGTGGCCGTCCTCCCGCCGACAGCCCAGCAGGTTGCGCACGGCGACCTCGATCGTCGCATCGAGGCTCCGAGGCCGTAGGGACGACGCGATCTCCGGCTCCGCGCGCAGCTCTTCGTCGCGGCGCTGGGCGCTCCTGAGGCACCAGGCCGACGACGCCGTTCCCTTCATGCCGATCCCCCGGACGCCAGGACCGCTGAATCGCCGTGCCCGCCCGCCCGACGGCGCGCGGCGAGTCTGAACGAGTTCCCCGGTCGAGGCGTCAGGCCGTACGTGACCTTCAGCTTGTAGTTCGGCGGCGCCATTGCCAGGTCGACTTCGCGGAAGATCGTGGCCAGGGTCAGGACGAGCTGCAGTTGAGCCACGCCTCTGCCCAGGCAACTGTGGGCTCCGGCGCCGAACGGAATGTAGACGCCCGGCGCCCGGTGTTCCGCCCGCTCGGGCGTGTACCGTTCGATGTCGAAACGCCGCGGATCGGGGAAGTACTCCGGCAAATGGTGGGCCGCCGCGAACGCGACGATGATGTCCGTGCCGGCCGGAATCCTGTAACCCTCGAAGGAAAACGCGTTCGTTACGCTTCGCTCCGCCGCCGGCGTGAGCGAATAGACGCGCAGAGTCTCCATCACGAATCTCTGCGTGACATCGAAGTCAGCCAGCGTCGGAGCGGCGTTCGTTTCGTTGCCGAAGAACGCATCCGCTTCGGCCCTCATCTTCTCCAGGAGGTGCGGTCGCTTCAAGGCCTCGTAGAGCACGAAGGCGCAGATGAAGGCGGACGTGTGGATACCCGCGAACAGGCCGACCAGGAGGGTGATCGGGAAATCCTCCTCGGGGAGGAACTGCGGATCTTCCCTGTGCTGCTCAAGCAAGTAGTCCACCAGCGTCGGCGCTCGCTTTCCAGCCTTCGCCTCCTGGCGAGTCGCAAGGATCTCCTCGATCAGGGCGCGCTGGCGCTTTCGGGCGCGCGACGTTCGCGGGAACTTCAGCCTCCACTTAGGCGACGTCTTCGCCAGATGCACGGACAACGCCACGGTCATGAGATGGTCGATGTCCTCGTGGAAGTCCTCGGAGTAGATGTCGGCAAACAACGCGCCGTTCTGGCGGCTGATCAGGCGCTGAAGGGCTGGCAGGGCCCGGACCGGCCCTTCGCGCACCCAACCGTCCAGCTCCAGGCGCGTGAGACGCAGCAAGTCGGACATGCGCTCGTGGATGCGCTTGGGCGAAAGGCCCGGTGCCATCGCCTTGCGCATGCGGGTGTGAGCGGCACCCTCCAGGTTCGTGATCGACTGCGCGGCCCCCAGCGCCCAGGTGAATCTGCGAAAACCATGGGTCTCCCGTAGATGCGTCCTGCCCTCACGCTGAAGGAAGAGAACAGCTTCAGGCCCGGCAAGGACGGTGAGGCGACGGTTCAGGGCCCGCACCCGGAAGCACGGGCCAAGCGCCGAGTACTGCTTGGCGAAGAAGACGCTCACGTCGCCGCTCATGCTGAGGGCACTGCCGAGGAGCGGCAGGCCCTTGACTTCGGGGATCTCCGCTACAGGCCGAGCCACCGCCGGCACCTCCGCGGAGCGGCGGCTTTCGCGAATGACCGGAAGCAACGACCGTCCGATCAGGTCCAACTTTCCGATCAGCTCGATCCGCTCCCGCAGCCGCGTCCGCTCCACCGGCGTAAGCAAGCGACGCAAGACGCCGCTTGCGTCGCTCAGGCAGATCAGCACTACGTCACGCGGGTCGGGAATCTCGTCGCTGAAGAGTGTCCGCATGATCCGAAGGCGCACCTCCTCTACCGGACGGCCGTCGCGCGTGGGGTAGCGCCGGGAACGCGAGACGATGCGCGAGAGGAACATGCCGCCGGCCTCCGCCTCGAGGATGCCGCGCTCGACCAGGCGCGAAAGCGCACGGTCGCGGATCTCGCCGGACCGCTCGGCCGTGCGGGCGAGCCAGAAGTCGGCGTGGCGATCACCCGGACCTGCCGCTATGTCGGCCAGGGTCGAATCGAGAAGATCGTCTTCGAGGGGCGTCGAATCCACCAGGACGAGCCGCTCGAGGTCGGTGTCGATCCGTCCCTCAAGCGCCAGTTCCATCAGCACAGCGCCCGCGACGACGATGTCCAGCAGGTCGGACGAGTAAGTCGGCGACAAGTCGCCGTGCTCGTCGTCGAGCACGAGAAGAAGGGCCTCCTCCACGATCCGGATCGCCTGTTGGACCCCGCCGCTTCCAGACAAGTGGACGATCCTGGGTGAGGCCTACTGAAGAAGGGCGCGTTGGTGGCGTCGGATCTTGAACTGAGGAGGTCAGTTCCGTGACTGCTGAGGAGCGGGCAACACGGTACACAAGGGCCGTGACGAAACAATGCTCATTTCGGCCGCAACGTGTGCCCTTTTCGTGGCTGCCGGCTAGCGTGCGACCGGTGCCGGACCGAGCCCCCTATCCTCCGCGTCTCATGGACTGAAGCGGCACGCCGCCCGGCGGCCCAGGCAGAAGGTCTGCCAGTTCGGCCAGGTCGGCCACCTTCGGGCAGTCGACTTCCGGCCAGTCGTTCCATGGATCGAGCAGGACCGCGTGAATGCCGGCGGACCGAGCGCCAACGACGTCGGCCGCATAGAGGTCGCCCACGTGAACTGTGCGGTCCGGCCGGGCCCCTGTCTTCCGGAGCGCCACGCCGAAGATCCGCGGATCCGGCTTCTCGAAGCCGACGACGGAGGAGTCGACCAGCGCATCGAAGAGATGGCCAAAGCCGATCTGCGATACGGTCCGCTTCATCGTGCCGTCCGAGTTGCTGACCACGGCCATGCGATAGCCGAGCGAACGGATTCGCTCCAGCGCCTTCATTCGGCCCGGCAGCCGACGGTTCCACAGCAGATCGTTCCGGCCGGGCGAGAAGAGCCGGTCCGCCAGCGAGAAGGCCATCGACCCGCGCTCGACCCCGTCACGGCAGGAAGGCGGCACGCAGCGCAGTATCTCTTCCAGGTAGAGACGGAAAGCTGAGCCGCCCTCGGTGGACCTCCCCTCGGCAAGAGCCGCCGAGAGCGCCGGCCGGGCCGCCGCCTCCGCTCGCTCCAACTGGCTCCCTGAGCAGACCAGGCCCATGTCGGCCGCCACCGCGGCGACCCGGTCGAAGTCCATCGACAGGAAGGTGTTACCCGCGTCGAAGAAGATCGTGTCGAGTTCCGTCCAGGGAACCGTTCGCGGCGTGCCCATCGAGCCGTAGTGTGTCACCAGGGCAATCGTCTATTCTCGGCGTGTCAAGGACCGAAAGCGTGTGCCGCCACGGCGCCAAGCGGAGGACGACCATGAAGAGAACAAGCGTGACCCGCCGGCTGAGTGCCGCGGCCGCAGCCGCTTTCCTGCTCGGCACGGCGGCTACGGCCCAAGAGGCGCCGGAGGGACTGAATCAGCTCGGCACCGACCTGTTCGCGGAGCTGCTGTTCAACAACCAGGGCACCGACTTCGCGATCGCGTGTTCGGTGTGCCACGCCCTGGGCGAATCGGTGGCCGGCAAGAAGGAGCGCTTCTACGCCGACCACACGCCCACGAGCCTGACCGCGGGGCGCGAGACGACCGACCGCAATGCCCAGACTCTGGCCGGCGTCCACCGGGCCGAGGTCTTCGGCTGGGACGGCGCCTACGATTCGATGGAGGACATGATCCTCGAGAAGCTGATCGGAAAACAGTACGGGTGGAAGCCTGGAGCGCGTGACGAGGCGCTCGATAACGCGGCCTACGTGCTCCTGGACGAAGGCCACAACGCGATCTCGGGCGTGCCGTACATCGAGCAGTTCCAGCAGGTCTACGGTCTCGACCTGGAATCGCTGGAGCCCCTGGAAGTCGCGGCGGCCGGCGCCCGCGCCCTGGCCGACTACACCAGAACGCTCGACTTCTCGATGACCTCGCGCTGGGACGCGTTCACCGAGCAAAACCGCTTCCGCACGGCGCCGAACGCGGACGAGGACATCATGAACTACGCCGCGGTCATCGAGAGCCGCATCTTCAACCAGGAAGG
>JAPOVF010000192.1:0-2895 GCA_026708285.1 Acidobacteriota bacterium | reverse complement strand
CCGCCCACGTTCAGCGACTACTCCCTCCACGGCACGGGCAGCGGGAACTTCAAGACGCCGCCGCTCAGGAACCTGCCGCGTACCGATCCGTACCTTCACGACGGCAGCGCTGCCACTCTGGAGGACGCGCTCCGACACCACATGGGGCTGGTCGAGGCGGCCCGAGCCGAAGAGGAGGGCGTCGATCCGCTGTTCGGCGAAATCCGGATCTCCGAGGCCGACATCGATCCGCTGGTCCAGTTCCTTCTGATGCTGGACGAAGTGGATCCCGCCGACTTCCGCTACTACCTGATCAACTTCGAGTGAGCGCGGAAGGACCGGCTGCCCGCGCCGGGCTCCTCCTCGCCGGGCTGCTGCTCGCAGCGTCCCTGGGCGCCGAGCCCGCGATGGAACGTACGGACGGCCTGCCGCCCGGTCTGCCGGACTGGCTTGGCACCCTGCTCGATCCGGCTGGCTATCGCGTCGTCCGGGACGAGGGCGAGCCGGTCGAGTTCTGGTTCCCCCCCGCGCTGCCGATGCAGGATCCCTCGGCCGAGCTCGGCGTCGAGTACCCGACGCTGCCTCCCGGCGGCCTGGTCGGGATCATGCGCACTGCCGGACCGTGGAGCACCTACAAGGCGCAGATCGTGCCGGCAGGCACGTACACGCTGCGTTACGCGGTGCAGCCCGCCGACGGCGACCACACTGGACAGACCTGGTTCCGCGACTTCCTGCTGCTGATTCCGATAGCGCTCGACAGCTTCGACCCGTACGGCGTACCCGAACAGGAACCCCTGGTCGAAGCCAGCAACACGATCATCGAGGGCGCCACCCACCCGATGACGATGGCGCTGTTCCAGAACTACGACGGCGCGGAGAGCGCCACCATGTTCTGGAACGACCTCGACCAGCCAACCCTGGCCGTGCCGCTCGGCGCCGTGACACTGGGACTCGTCATTGAAGGCCAGGGCGAGGAGGTGCCGCTGTAGGCTTGCACGGAACCGGCCGTCCGAGCGGAGCCGGCCTTGCGGCCGGCGCGTTGACCTGGCCGCCTTCGGCGGCAGCCGGCGGGACGCCGGCGCACCCAGTCGGCCGGTTCCGTGCAAGCCTGCGCCTCTAGCGATTCCGCGTCAGTGGCACGAAGCGCACCGGAATCACACGCGTGCGCTCCACCTCACCCCCGGCGGTCCTCTCCAGTACCTGGAGTTCCTGGCGTCCGCCCACGGGTCCCACCGGCAGCACGAGCCGCCCACCGGGCGCCAACTGCTCGATCAGCGGCTGCGGCACGTGGTCCGGAGCGGCGGTGACGACGATCGCGTCGAACGGCGCCTCCTCCGGCCAGCCCGCGTAGCCGTCGCCGATCCGGGTCGTCACGTTCTCGTAGCCGGCCGCCTCGAGAGCCTCGGCCGCCCGCAGCCCCAGCGGTTCGACGATCTCGATCGTGTAGACGTGGTCCACGATCTCGGCCAGCACGGCGGCCTGATAACCGGAACCCGTACCGATCTCGAGCACCTTGTGCCCGGGATTCGGCGCGGCCAGCTCGGTCATCAGGGCGACGATGTAGGGCTGGGAAATCGTCTGCCGCCAGCCGATGCCGAGCGGCGAGTCGCGGTAGGCCCAGGCCCGCGCGTCCTCGGGTACGAAGAGGTGGCGCTCCACCTTCTCCATGGACTCGATCACGCTGGCGTCTTGTACCGGCGGCCGTCCATCGCGCGGCTCGGCGATCGTGTCGCGCACCATACGCCGCCGGAGCTCCGCGAAGTCGACCGCCTCCTGGGCCGACGCCGTACAGCCCGCGAGGCCAACGCTCGTCGCTGCGGCAACGCCCAGAATGCCGGGCCTCGACCGGTGCCCGAGGCCCGCGTATAGCCTTCGCAGGCGCTTCCCGACTCCGCCGCCAACCGAGATCCGCGTCATCGTCTCTCCCGCTACCCCTGCCGTCAGCCTGTGGCGCCGACCGGGCCTCCTAGCGTACATGGGGTCGTGGGCGTGCTCGAGCGCCGGCCTCGCGATGCAACAGCTCCTGCTGGTCTGGCTGCTCGCCGGCGTCCTCGCTCTGCCCGCCGACCGGGTCGGGCCGCTGCAGGCGGCAATCGGCCTGCCCGGTGTGATCATCATGCTCTGGGGCGGCGCCAACGCCGACCGCACGGACGCCAGGGCGACCCTGACCCGCGTGTTCGGCGCCGCGGCGCTCGTTCCCTTCGGTCTGGTCCTTGCACTGGAACTGGGCGGACTCAACGTGTGGACGGTGACCGCCTGGGGACTCGGCCTCAGCGCCGCCCTGTCGTTCTCCAGTCCGGCGCAGCAGGCGGTGCTGAACAGGATCGCGGGGCGCGACCTGCAGCGCGGAGTGACCGCGGCCACCGCGATCAGCATGTTCACCTACATGATCGGACTGCGGGTCGCCGGACAGCTCGACTCCTTCGGACTGCGGCAGGTCCTGCTGGCCCAAAGCCTCTGCCTGGCAGCCGCGGCCCTCTGGATCCGTCGGATCGGATCGCAGCCCGCGAACGACGGGGAGTCCGGAGCACCCGCCTGGCGGCGCATCGTCGAGGGTTTCCGGGCCTCCTACCGCCAGCGGGCCGTGTTCGACGCGATGACCGTGAACTTCGTCTCCAGCATCTTCAATGCCGGCGCCTTCTTCACCGTGCTCCCGTTCATCGTCCTCCGCGTCTACGACGGCGACGCGGAACTCCTGTCCTGGCTGATGATCCTCTTCTTCGCCGGCGCCGTCGTCTCCAACCTGATCATGCTCCGGTTCATGCCGTTTCAGCAGCCCGGACGCTGGTTCGTCGTGCTGCAACTCTCGCGGATCTTCGTCCTGTTCCTGATCTGGATCGAGCCGGCCTGGTGGCTGGTCGTCACGGCGAGCGTCGCCTGGGGCCTGAACATGGGCGTCACGACCACTCTCGCCCG
>JAPOVF010000290.1 GCA_026708285.1 Acidobacteriota bacterium | reverse complement strand
TCGAGGGTGCCGCGGGTGTGGTCGAGCTGACGGCCGCCGTGGTTCGAGACGTAGACCACGTCGACGCCGTGCTCGCACGCGAGGCCGGCGTCCTCCGCGGTGGCGATGCCCTTCAGAATCAGGGGGATGTCGAACTCGTCCTTGATCCGCTTGACCAGATCCCAGGTCATCCGCGCCTGGTAGTTCAGCGGCGCGACGCGGGTCGTCGCCTCACCGACCGAGGGCGGCCGCCAGCGCTTCAGCAGATCCCGCTCGCGGCGGCTGTAGACCTGGGTATCGACGGTCAGGCAGAAGCCGTTGTAGCCCGCGGCCATCGCCCGGCGGATCAAGCCGCGCATCCAGTCCTCGTCGTCGGCCAAGTAGAGCTGGTACACCTTGGCCGAATCGGACGCTTCTGCCGTGCCCTCTAGCCCCGGCAGGCACACCGAGCTGACGAAGTTCATGATCCCGAATTCCTCGGCTGCCTTTCCGGCCGTGGCGCCGCCGCCTTCCTCGAACAACTGGAGCGAGCCGATCGGCGCCAGGATGACCGGAATGCGCAGGTCGTGGCCCAGCAGCGAACCACCGGCCTCGACCTTGGAGACATCGGTGAGCACCCGGGGCCGGAAGGCCACGGAGTCCAGCGCCTGCCGGTTGCGCTTGACGCTCGTTTCCGTCTCGGCGCCGCCGACGAGATAGTCCCAGACGTTCCCGCCCAGCTTCCGGCGCGCGGCCACGACGAGTTCGTGGAGGGTCAGCGCGTTCCTTGCCGCTTCTCCCGGAGCCAAGGGGTCGTCGCGCATATTGGGACGTCGTCTGGGATCGGTCACGGTGGCGCTCGGTCTCTTTCGGCCGGGAGACCCTAGCAGCCCGGTAGAGGTGCCCGGCAGCGGTGGACAGAATCCGCCGCCCGATGGAAGGCTTGCGCCCCATGATCGAGGTCGACTTGCAGCGGTTCGAGCACCTGCTGGCGCGCGCGCTGGACACGCTACCCCCGACCTTCGCCGAACTCATCGACAACGTGGCCGTCGTCGTCGAGGAAGAACCGACCGAAGAGGACCTCCGGCTCGTAGGTCTTGATCCCGAGGAGGACGACCTGCTCGGTCTCTACCACGGCGTGCCCCTCGACGAACGCGGAGCCGGCTACAGCGCCCTGCCCGACCGGGTCGTGATCTACCGGTTGCCGATCCTGTGGATCTGCGACACGGAGGAGGACGTCGTCCGCGAGGTGCGCGACACCCTGGTCCACGAGCTGGGACACCACTTCGGACTGGGCGACGACGACATGCCCTACTAGCGCAGGGGACGGCAGGGGAGGTCCGGATTCCGCCTTCGGTGGATGCCGGCGGGACGCCGGCGCACCCAGTCTGCACCGCGCTCGCGCCTGGCTGCTAGGTTCCGTGGGTGCCGAAGTCCCTTCCCTACCTGGGCATCGCCGCGGCGCTCGTTGCCGGTGCGCTGATGGCGGCCGCCGGCGGCAGCAGCGGCGTGGAGGTCGGCGAGATGCCGGCGTTCGCCGTCGTCGTGGCCACGGCCTTCGCCGTCCAGTGGATCGCCTTCATTCCGGCCTGGTTCCTGCAGACGGAGCGCTTCTTCGATCTGACCGGGAGCCTCACCTTCCTGGTCGTGACCGCGGGCGCCCTGCTGATCCGCGGCGGCTTCGACTCGCGATCACTCGTCATCGCCGCGGCAATCGCGGTCTGGGCGCTGCGACTGGGTCCTTTCCTCTTCCTGCGCGTCCGCCGGGACGGCGAGGATCGCCGCTTCCGGCAGATCAAGCCCAACTTCCCCGTCTTCCTGATGACCTGGACTCTCCAGGGCCTGTGGGTGTCATTGACCGCCGCACCGGCCCTGGCGGCACTGCTTGCGAGCGAAAGCACGCCGCCGGACTGGACCCTAGCGACCGGACTGGTCCTGTGGACTCTCGGCTTCGTGGTCGAGGTGACCGCCGACGCCCAGAAGACCCGCTTCCGGGCCGAGGCCGAGAACCAGAACCGGTACATCACATCGGGTCTGTGGGCATGGTCCCGCCACCCGAACTACTTCGGCGAGATCGTCCTCTGGATCGGTATCGCCGTGATCGCCGCACCGGCGCTACACGGCTGGCAACTGGCGACCCTGATCTCGCCGATCTTCGTCTGGCTTCTGCTGACGAAGATCAGCGGCGTTCGCATGCTCGAGGCGCGGGCGAACCGCCGCTGGCGAGACGATCCCGGCTACCGGGACTATGTCCGGCGCACGAACGCCCTGCTGCTCTGGCCGCCACGCCGGACTTGACGCTCCATCGCCACCTGAGGGCGGCGACCTGCCTCGCCGGCATCACTCTGAACCTCATCTTCTGGGGCCTTCTGCTACTGCTCCTGCTGCCCGCCAAGGCAGTGCCCCGCACCCGACCGTGGTTCGGGCGCGTCTCCAATCGCATCTACCGGGCCGCGGTGCGTGTCGACAACGTGCTGCTCCGCCGCATCTCGGGCGCTTCGTGGAACGTCGAGGAGCTGACACTCGACTGCGCCCGGCCGCACATCGTCCTCTCCAACCACCGGTCCTGGGCCGACATCCTGATCGTCCAGAGCGTCGTCGCGACCCGCGGTCCGATCGTCAAGTTCCTCTGCAAGCGCGAACTCCTCTACGTGCCCATCTTCGGCCTGATCATCCTTGCCTTCGACTTTCCCGTGCTGCGGCGCCGCTCGCGCGGAGGAAGCGACCCGACGCATCGGCGCGGCGACGACCGCCGCCGGGTGACCGCAGCCTCCGCGGCCCTGCTCGATTCCCCCGCCGCCATCCTCTCGTTCGCCGAGGGGACGAGGTTCACCGAGGCGAGGCGCGAAGCCCTTGGCGGACCGTACGAGCACCTGCTTCCGCCCAGGGCCGGCGGCCTCGCCGCGATGATCGAGGCGCTCGCATCAGGAGAAGGCGCCATCATCGATCTGACCCTCGCCTACCCGCGGGCGGCTTCGTTCTGGGAGTTCCTCGGCGGCGCGGCGGGGCCGGTGAACGTCAGGTGGGAGACGATCCCGATCGCCGACGTACCACCCGAGCGTGCCCAGGAGTGGCTCAATGACCGCTGGCACCGCAAGGATGCGTTGCTGCGAAGCAAGATCTTTATGGAGTTAGACTCAGATCTATCCAACTTAAGCGAAATGGAGTAAGATCTCGAGTCGGCCCCGTTCCGTCGAGAACACGACCGACCCCCGAACCGGACAGCGAGGCGACCACAAACATGACCGAACACGAAGACCGGCGCGATGCCGGAGAGCCCGACCCCGAGGCCCTGACCGCCGAGCCCACGGCATCCGAGGCGCTTCTTTCGCCGCGCACGACGGATCCCAAGCCCGAACTGCCCGTCGTCGTCCTCCGGGACATGGTGATCTACCCGGGCGTCACGGTGCCGATGTCCGTCGGCCGGGCGGACACACTGAGTGCGATCCAGGCAGCCGCGGAGAGCCCGGACCGCAGGTTCTTCGCTCTCCTGCAACGCGAGAAGAGCGACGAGACCGACCCGCTCGGGCTGCACACGATCGGTGTCATGGCGAGGGTGGTCCAGCTCCAGCAGGGGCTGGGCGGCACGCAGGCCCTGGTCCTTGGTCTGCATCGAGGCATCGCGCTGCGCATCGACAGCATGGAGCAACATCTGGTCGCCACCGTGTCGCCGGCCGAGGAGTTGATGCCGGTAGACCCGGAGGACCTCGCCTTCATCGCGCTCGACGAGGAACTGCGCAACCGGGCCGCCGAGCTCGGTGAACGGGCCGGCATCCCGAGCGACGTGCTCACGAAGACTTTGCGCGGCGTCACCGATCCCGGCCGCCTTGCCGACCTCGTGGCCGGCCACCTCGAACTCCCGGCCGGCGACCATCAGTCCCTGCTCGAGACGCTCGCGGTCGAAGAACGGATGCGGCGGGTCCTGATGCTGGTCCAGCGACGGATCAAGGTGCTCAACGCCCAGCAGGACATCAACACGCAGGTCGAGGAGGAAATCGGCGACCGCCAGCGCGAGATGTACTTGCGGGAGCAGTTGAAGGCCATCCGCAAGGAACTCGGCGACGACGACGGCGCGGACGATCTGGAAGAGCTCAAGGAGCGGGTCGCCGGGCTGGAGCTGCCGCCCGCCGCGAGAAAGGAAGTCGAGCGCGAACTGAAGCGACTCGAGCGGATGGGCCGCGAATCGATGGAGTCCCAGGTCATCCGCACCTACATCGACACGGTGTGCGAGCTACCGTGGAGCGAACTCAGCGAGGAAAGGCTGGACCTGGCGGACGCGGCACGCATCCTGGACAAGGACCACTACGGCCTCGAGGACACGAAGGACCGGATCCTGGAGTTCCTCGCGGTACGGGTGATGCACGACCGCCAGACGCGTAGACCCGAGCACGACGCGGAAACCGCCGACGAGGAAGCAGCGGCCAGTCCCGAGGACGCCGGCAGCGGCCAGACCGACGAGGAGGCCCAGACCGACCAGGAAGCGGAGCGGAGCCCGATCCTCCTGTTCGTGGGACCTCCCGGCGTCGGCAAGACCTCGATCGCCAAGTCGATCGCCCGGGCCATGGGCCGCGAGTACGTGCGGGTCTCCCTGGGCGGCGCCCGGGACGAGGCGGACATCCGCGGGCATCGCCGCACCTACGTCGGGGCGATGCCGGGGCGCATCCTGCACGGCATGAAGCAGGCCGGCGTCAAGAACCCGGTGTTCCTGCTGGACGAAGTCGACAAGCTGGGCGCTTCGCTCCAGGGCGATCCCTCCGCCGCGCTGCTGGAGGTCCTGGACCCGGCCCAGAACGGCGCCTTCATCGACCACTACCTGGGGGTCCCGTACGACCTCAGCCAGGTGCTGTTCATCGCCACCGCGAACTTCATCCAGAACATCCCGGCACCGCTGCGCGACCGGATGGAGACGGTCGAGTTCTCGGGCTACACGGAGCACGAGAAGGAGAACATCGCCCGTCAGTTCCTGCTGCCGCGCGCGGTTCGATCCGGCGGCCTGCTACCGAAGCAGATCGAGGTCGGCGACGACGCCCTCCGCGAGGTGATCTCGCACTACACCCACGAAGCAGGCGTCAGGCAACTCGAACGGGAACTCGGCCGCATGGTGCGCAAGGTGGCCCGCCGGCTCGCGTCGACGCCCGAGGACGCCGAGCCTCGAGACGCCGACGCCACGACCCAGGTCGGCGCCAGCGAAGTCCGGGAGTTCCTGGGCCGCCCGCGGGTGCGGCCTGAGCGCGCACTGGAACGCGATGCGGTGGGCGTCGCCACCGGCATGTACTACACGCCCATGGGCGGCGACATCATGTTCGTGGAGGTCGAGACCACGAAGGGCAAGGGTCGGCTGGAGCTCACGGGCCAACTCGGCGACGTGATGAAGGAATCGGCGAGCGCCGCCTGGACCTACGCCAAGTCGCGCGCCGAGGCGCTTCAGATCCCGGCAGCTGCCTTCGAGACGGACGTGCACATCCACGTCCCCGCCGGCGCCATCCCCAAGGACGGCCCGTCCGCGGGCGTGACGATGGCGGCAGCCCTGGTCTCCGCGCTCTCGGGCCGGCCGGCGAAGGCAGGTCTCGCGATGACCGGGGAGATCACCCTGTCCGGCCGCGTCCTGCCGATCGGCGGAGTCAAGGAGAAGGTGCTGGGCGCGGTCCGCGCCGGCATCCGGGAGATCGTGCTGCCGAAGCAGAACGAGGCCGATCTCGAGGATCTGCCCGACGACGTGCGGGAATCGCTGAGCGTGTACGCCGTCGAGGAGCTGGGCGAAGTGCTGGCAGTAGCGCTGCCCGACGCCCGCTTCGTCGATGGCCGGCTTCTCTTCGAGGGCGACGATCCGGAACAAGTCCGGCGCCTCTCCTACAACTAATCACTGGGTGCCTAGTCACTGGGTGCGCCGGCCTTCTGGCCGGCACCAAGGCGACGCCGCGAAGCGGCGAGTCCGAGGCGTCAGCCCAGAGCCTGGTTCAGCGCCTCTTCGTGGTAGCCCACGATGAGGGTACGGCCCACCCTGACCACCGGCGCCCTCAGGTTGCCGGTCGGCCCAAGCATCAGATCGGCCGCCCCCTGGTCGGTCGCCGAAAGCTCGGTCTGTTTCCGCCCCTTGGCGACGAAGAGCGTCTCCGCATCGGCCAGTAGGGCCTCGGCGTCCGCTCGCCCCAGCTTGCGACTCGCCGGCGTCCTGTCAGCGATCTCCGCGCCGCGTGCGTCCATCAACTTGGACGCTCTCTTGCAGCTCGTTCAGCCGTTGCGGTGGTAGTACCAGTCGACTCTGCCCATGCGTTTCTCCTTCAAGGGGGTTTGGGATAACTCTAGCCCGGCCGCGCGTCGACTTCCCAGTCCTCGTTCACCCGCCGGCCGTAGTAGGGGTAGTAGTCCCAGGGCGCGGGGAGGCCCAGGGCCCGCGGATCGCCGGTGTCCGCCAGGTGATCCATGAGCCGATCGCGAAACTGCCCGACAAGCTGCTGCGCGGAGGGCTGGCCCGCCAGGTTGTTCAACTGTCCCGGATCGCTCGCCAGGTCGTAGAGTTCGTGCTCCGGCCGGGTCCCGAAGGACAGTTCGGCCAGATGGTCGATCCCGGGCTCGCCCCGCGACTCCATCATCAGGGTCTTCGTCGGCGAGGAATCGATCTCGCCATAGGGGATGCCCCGGGCGCAGTCGTTCGCGTTGGGCGAACCGGAGGGCCACCGTGTGGGCTCGAAGTTGCGGATGTACAGGTGGCTGTCGGTACGGATCGCCCGGCAGGGATACCCCTTGCCGCCGCGGCGGCAGCCGTCGTGCCTCTCCATCGCGATGTACGCGGCGTCGCGCCCCGCCTCCACGCGACCGCTCGCCGAAGACTCGAGGAGCGGCAACAGACCGCTTGCCGTCATCTCCGCCGCCGGCTCGAGACCGGCCGCTTCGAGGAACGTCGGCGCCAGGTCGCTCAGGCTGACGAAGTCGTCGACCACCCGGCCGCCCGGAATGCGATCTCCCCAGCGAACGGCGAGAGGAACCCGGCTGCCGAAGTCGTACAGGCTGGCTTTCGCCCGCGGAAACGGCATGCCGTGATCGCTGGTCACGACGACCAGGGTGTTCTCGAGTTCTCCCGCCCGCTCGAGACGTTTGAGCGCGGCTCGCACCCTGCCGTCGAACCGCTCGACCTCGACGTAGTAGTCGAGGATGTCGTCACGAACGATCGGATGATCGGGCAGGTGCGGAGGAACATCGACCTTCGCCGGATCCTTGCCCGACTCCTGCCCCGATCCCGCCGTGTAGGGCCGGTGCGGGTCGTAGCTGCCCAGCCAGAAGCAGAACGGCCGGCCCGCGTCCCGCGAATCGAGGAACTCCTCGAAACTCCCGAACCGGTCCCCGGCAGGGTTCCGCTTCCTGCCGCCCGGTTCCAGCCGTCCCGGACCCCAGCCCTTCAGGGTGTGGCCGATGGCGTAGCCGACCTGTTCCAGCATCTCCGGGTAGGTGGCGAACTTCGCCGGCAGCGTGCTGTGGATGTTCCCGGCCTCCTCGAGGCGCCAGATCGGCTGCCCGGTTACCAGCGCGCTGCGCGAAGGGCCGCAGGTCGGTGCGTCGCAGAAGGCGTGCGGGAAGAGAACCCCTTCCCGGGCGACCTGGTCGAAACCCGGGGTCGAGACCACGGGATCGCCTCCAGCTCCGGTGTGGAGCCAGGACTGGTCGTCCGAGATGCAGAGCAGGATGTTGGGCGCTCTGCCCACCTGCGGTCGCCCGGCGGGCAGCGCCGCCGCGCTCAGCATCGCGGCGGAGGAAGCCAGGAAGGTACGGCGGGTCTGCTTCACACGACGACTCTAGCGAGCCAGCCCTATAGTAGGGCGGTCCTCGAACCCCAGGAGGCAGCATGCTCAGGTTCCCATTCGCTGCACCGCTCATCGCCCTGTCGGTGCTCGTCGCGACGCCGGCGCTAGCGCAGGACCGGCCTCCCAACATCCTCTTCATCGCCGTCGACGACCTGAACGACTGGGTTGGCCACCTCGGCGGTCACCCGCAGGCCAGTACGCCGAACATCGACCGGCTGGCCCGCCGGGGCGTCTCGTTCACGAGGGCCTACGCCCCCGCACCCCTCTGTAATCCCTCTCGCGTCAGTCTGCTGTCGGGCGTCCTGCCGTCGAACTCCGGCGTCTACGGCAACGGCGAGCGGTTCCGCGAGAAGCTTCCCGACGCGGTGACCCTGATGCAGCACCTGAAGGCGCACGGCTACTCGACCCAAGGAGGCGGTAAGATCTTCCACGGAAGGAGCGCCGGTGATCCGGCATCCTGGGACGACTACTACACGCCGCCGCGGCCGACGGGCCTTCGGCACATCGGCGAGAGACAGGAAGGCGTGCCGGAGTCCGCGTGGGCGCCCTGGGGACCGCTCGACGTGGACGACTCCGAGATGTTCGACGTCCAGGTCGTCGACTGGGCGATCGGCGAGCTGCAGCAGCAGCACGACAGGCCCTTCTTCCTGGCGTGCGGCTTCACCAAGCCCCATCTGCCCTGGTACGTGCCCAGGAAGTACTTCGACATGCACCCTCTTGGCGCTATCGAGCTGCCGGAAACGCTGGACAGCGACCGGGACGACCTGCCCCCGTTCGGAAAGAAGCTCGCCGCGGAGGTGTACGCGGTTTCCGACTCACGCAACTTCAGCAGGCACGGCGAAGATCACGCCATGGTGCTGAAGCACGACCAGTGGCACCGGGCGGTGCAGAGCTATCTGGCCACGATCACCTTCGTCGACACGCACGTCGGTCGGCTGCTGGACGCCCTGGACGAGAGCGGGCACGCCGGCAACACGATCGTCGTGCTCTGGGGCGACCACGGCTGGCACCTCGGCCAGAAGCAGCACTGGCGCAAGCACGCGCTCTGGGAGGTGGCCACCCGCACAACGCTGATCATCTCGGCTCCGGCGGGAGTAGAGCGCGGCGCCCTCTGCCCACGCCCGGTGAGCCTGATCGATCTCTACCCGACCCTGGTCGAACTCGCCGAACTCCCCGGTCGCAGCGGACTGGACGGTCAGAGCCTGGCGCCCCTTCTCGAGAACCCCCGGGAGGACTGGTCCCGACCCGTGCTGACGACCTACGGCTACCGGAACCACTCCGTCCGCACCGACCGGTGGCGCTACATCGAGTACCACGACGGCGGCCGGGAACTCTACGACCATGACGCCGACCCGCACGAGTGGACCAACCTGGCGCCGCTGGCGGAGTACGCCTCGGTGGTCGAAGAACTCGCGGGGTTCCTTCCCCAGACGAACGCCAGATAGCGCCGGGCTCCCGGAGCCCTGTGGCATCATCGGCCCTTCATGCCCCCTGAAGGCCCCGAAGGCGTTCTCGACCAGGCCGCGAGGCCGGCCCAGCGCTACCTCGTACCCGAGGGAGTGAAGCGCTTCGATCCCCGGCGCTGGGCCACGGAACCGCCGCAGGACGCACCCCGCCACAACGAACTGCGCAAGCTGCGGCGGCGCGCCGTGCGCGACATCAGCCGCCAGCAGCGGCTCCTCTACGCCGAGAACCGCCACGCGCTGCTCCTCCTCTTTCAGGCGATGGACGCCGCCGGCAAGGACAGCACGATCAACGCCCTGCTCACCGGCGTCAATCCGGCCGGGTGCCAGGTGTTCAACTTCAAGCAGCCTTCGAGTGAAGAGCTCGATCACGACTTCCTGTGGCGCACCGCCCGCAGCCTGCCCGAGCGTGGTCGGATCGGCGTCTTCAACCGCAGCTACTACGAAGAGGTCCTGGTCGTCCGCGTCCATCCCGAACTGCTGCAGAAACAGAACCTGCCCCACCTGGACCCCAACGGGCTCTGGCAACAGCGCATGGAGTCGATCGTCGAGCACGAACGCCACCTCGCGCGCAACGGCACCGTCATTCTGAAGTTCTTCCTGAACATCTCCCGCGACGAGCAGAAGGCGCGTTTCCTGCGGCGCCTCAACCGCCCCGACAAGCACTGGAAGTTCGCGATCAGCGACGTCCGTGAACGCGGGTTCTGGAACGAGTACATGAGCGCCTACGGCGAGGCGATCCGCGCGACCAGCAAGAGCTGGGCGCCGTGGTACGCAATCCCCGCCGACAGCAAGCCGTACATGCGGTGGGTGGTGGCGGACATCGTGCGTGACGCCCTGGCCCGGCTCGACCTGCACAACCCGGAGCCCTCACTCGCCGATCTGGCGATGTTCGACGAGATGCGTCGCCAACTGGAGAACGACTAGCGCCTCGCGAGCGGCGACGCTCGGCTATCATCCGCCGTCTACACGATCCAGACTCCGGGGCCCCTGAGGCTCCGAACCTCACGGGTCCCGATGGGGACCGGAAAGGCCGAAATGAGAATCCGCAACTACCTCCTGCTAGCGTTCGCCGCCGCCCTGCTCGCCCTCGGCTGCAGCGCCTACGGCGCGCCGGCCATGCCCGCCGCCGTCGGTTCCTGGAACATGTCGATCGAGACGCCGCTCGGCACCCAGACGCCGACGATCGACGTGACCGGCGATGCCGGCGGCCTGATGGTGGCCATGGCCTCTCCGGACGGCTCGGTGGAAGCCACCGACGTGACGTTCGGCGACGACGGCTCCCTGGGTTTCACGGTTGAGATCGATGCCGGCGGCCAGCAGCTCACGCTGGTCTTCTCCGGCATGGTCGACGGCGACTCGCTGACCGGCACGTTCGCCACCGACTTCGGCGACATGGAAGCGACCGCGACGCGCGCCGTCGAGTA
>JAPOVF010000238.1 GCA_026708285.1 Acidobacteriota bacterium | reverse complement strand
TCACTGCCCTGGTAGACCCAGATCTCGGCCGGGATTCGGGTTGTCGTGCAGCGGACCTGGACGATCCGGTTCGGTTCGCCGTGAATCAGCAGCACCTGCGAGCGGGCGTCGGTGAGTCCTCCGTAGTTGCTTCGAGCGTAGGCCACCCGCTCGTCCCACCGCTCCCGCATTTCGTTGCGGCCGGTCTTTGCAACTGGATCGCGGACCTGCCAGAACTTCCGTATGAACGCATCGCGTTGGTAGTCCCTCGTGAGGAGGAGGAACAGATCCCGCTCTTCGGAGGTCATGATCGCGGCAACCTCGGCGAGCCACTGAGCGTGGCGTTGGTCGAGGTCGTCTCTTTCCGCGGTCTGTACGGAGTTGGACGGCCCGCTCCCCTTCCCCTCGACCTCCTGCGCGGAGGCGGCCGTGGTCAGGACTGCCGCGCCTGCGAGGCCGGTCAGTATGCTCGCGAGGACGAAGCGGTTCCGGCAGCTCCGAAGCCGGTGGAGTTGCATGCAGCCGGCTCGGGTCACGGCCAGACAGAGTAACAGCCCGAGGCTCGCAGCCGTTCCCTTTTCGGGCGGGTGGAGAGCGCTACGGAGCCCTGCGGAAATGCGGCCGCAGGTTGCTATACTTCCGCGTCCTGTCTCAGGTAGCGACCGCCGGTGGCCGGCGCTTTCAAGTCTTGACTCTCAGCCTCGCGGAGGAGACACCCCATGCCGATCAAGCTCATCTCAGACCGTTCAGTTCTTCGCCTCAGCGTACTTCTCGTGGCGCTCCTCTTTGTGGCGCCTGCCTTCGCCCAGCTGCCGCCCGACGCGGTCGACCTGGCGAAGGTGAAGATCCCGGAGGCGGTCAAGTCGACCGATCTCTGCCCGGTCAGGCTCGTGCCTTCCGTCGCTGACGGCGAGACGTGGACGCATGGGGGCATCGACTACCGCGGCAGCGAGCCGGGAGTGCAGGCTTCCTTCGCCAACGATCCCGACTCCCACGCCTCCAAGGCCGCCGAAGAGCGCTACGTTCGCAACTTCATGCTGGCCATGAGCACCATCTGGTGTCCGATCACCGACGAGGTGACGCCCGGTGGCCGCAAGCAGGTGGATGGCCTGGGCTTCACCTGGGAGAGCTGCTGCTCCTTCTGCGATGAGGAGATGATGCCGGAGAACTTCGACGAGGCCCTAGAGCGTCTCCGCGAGCGCGCCGTCGAGTCCTTTGAGTTGACTGGCGGCATCTACACCGAGGGCGCCAGCAGCCCGGTCGAAGGCGCGATCCGGGACGACATCTAACGGTCTGGCCCTGGGACCCCCTTGCCGCGGATTACGCGCGTCTATACGCGGACCGGCGATGACGGAACGACCGGTCTCGGCATTCGGGTGCGGGTTCGCAAGGACTGTGCCCGAGTCGAGGCCTATGGAGCGATCGACGAACTGAACTCGGCGGTCGGCGTAGCCGTGGCCGCCGGCGTTTCCGCACGGATCGGCCGCTGTCTGGGCCAGGTGCAGCAGGAGTTGTTTCACCTCGGTTCCGATCTCTGCGTGCCCGCTGACGGCGACGCTCCGCCGGTCCCGCGCATCGAGGAGCGGCACGTCCGCGGTTTGGAGGAGACGATCGACGCGCTGCAGGAAGAGCTGGAGCCGTTGGCCAACTTCGTTCTGCCCGGTGGGTCTCCGGCCGCCGCGGCTCTCCATCTGGCACGCACGATCTGCCGGCGTGCCGAAAGGCGTCTGGTGACTCTTGCGGCGACGGAGGCAGTTGGCGCTCCGGCCCTGACGTACGTCAACCGACTCTCCGACGCCCTTTTCGTGATGGCTCGCTACGAGAACAAGATGCGTGGCGAGGCCGATGTGTTGTGGGACTCGAGGGCCTGACGGCGGTCCTCCACCTTGGGTGCCTGGAATGCGCCTGCCGCGCCGCCTCCTGGATGTCGCCACCATCGGGCTCGTGTTTCCCGTGGCCTCGGTTCTGGGCTACCTGGCCGGAAGGGCGATCGGAGGTTGGTTCGGCGTGCCGAATGGCGGCGCGCTGATCGGTGGCCTCTTCGGTGTCGCGGCAGGCTTCTACAACGTGTACCAGGTCGTGCAGCGACTGAACGCGGACGAGGAAGATGGTGGCACGGACAAACGATGAACTCGCTGTCATGTCGAGGCGCGTCGTGCGGTGCGCTCTGGGCGTGACCGCCGTGGGAGGCGCGCTTGCCCTAGCCTGGAGTCTAAGCGCCGCGCTCACCTTGACAGCCGCTGGGGTCGTCAGTAGTTTCAGCTTCCGCGGCCTGGAGATGCAGGTTCGCGCGCTTGAGCCTCACGCCGACGGGCGTGTTGGCGCCAAGAACATCCTGTTCATCGTCGTCCGCTATTCGTTGTTGAGCGCTTTCATCGTCGCGGCCCTTCTGGTGGGGTCAAGGGAGTTCATCGCGCTGATCCTGGGATTCACGGTCGTGCCGCTGGCGCTGCTGATCTCCGAGTTGGCGGGCCGGTTTCACTTCCTGAGTCGTTTCAATCGTCATGGCCGCGGGTGAACATTCGATCCTCTACAAGCCGGTCAACGCGGCTTGGCAGGGCGTGGTGGAGTTGGCCGGAGCCGGGGAGAACCTCCCTCATGAAGTGCCCGACCATGTGGTCATGGCCCTGTTCGTCTTCGGCGTCGTCACCACGATCGGTGTCACCGTGTCACGCGGTCTGCGAAAGGACGATCCCGGCAAGTTCCAGCAGATCATCGAGGTCTTCTTCGTGTGGCTGCGCAACCTGCTGGAAGAGACGATCGGCGAGGGTGGCTCGCGGCACCTGCCCCTGATTGCCTCGTTCGCCTTCTTCATCTTCCTGAGCAATCTGTCGGGCTTGATCTTCTTCCTGAAGCCCCCGACCCAGAACGTGAACGTGACCTTCGCGCTCGCGATCACGGCGTGGGTGCTCTACCACCTGTTCGGCTTGCGCAGAAACGGGCTGCGCTACTTCAAGCACTTCGCCGGGCCGGTCATCTTTCTGGCGCCCCTCTTCATCCCGCTCGAGATCATCACCCACGCGGCCCGGGTGCTGTCGCTGGGCTTGCGACTGTTCGGGAACATCTTCGGCGAGCACCTCGCGGCTGCCGCCATTTTCGGCCTGGTCCCGTTCGCGGTGCCGCTGCCGATCATGGCTTTGGGTCTCATGGCTGCCACCATCCAGACGTTCATCTTCATCCTGTTGACCACTGTCTACATCGCCGAGGCTGAGGCCGAGGCACACTAAGGGGACTCTCGCGAAATGAAGAAGTCAAAGCTGGTCTTTCTCGTGGCCGTGCTACTCACGCTGTTTGCCGTTCCGGCTCTGGCGCAGGACGGCGCGGGGGCGGGCGACGGCGGCGCCAATCTCGGCCTGCTGGGGGCCGCCGTGGGGCTCGGCATCGCCGCGGCCGGCGGCGCGATCGGTCAGGGTCGTGCGACCGGCGAGGCCTGCGCCGGACTGGCGCGCAACCCGGGTGCCGGTGGCCGTATTCAGATCATGCTGCTCATCGGTCTGGCGTTCATGGAATCGGTCGTCCTCTATACCCTCCTGATCGCGCTCCGCGGCGCCGGTTTCTTCTAGAAACCAGGAAAACTGCTCAGCGGCGGAAGCTACGCCCTTCACCGCTGAGCCACAACGCCCGCCGAGGGTCCGCTAGAGCGGCCCCCGGTTGGGTGTGCGACTCATTTCCGGCACGGACCGGCCATCTTGGCCGTGTCGGGTGCAGATCCGAGGCAGCGAGCACCGCGCCTTGGCTGCCGAAGGACGTCCAAAACCCTGCTGGGTAGTAGCAGAACGGCGCGTCGGGCTCTGGTCGCTGGACTTGGCATCGAATGTGCTGCCTCTCGCTGTCGAAGGTGCCGCGGTCCAACAACGCGCGGCGGGGAGGTACAGATGAACGCGATGGCCGATCACAGTGGTGGTTGGAACTTCGAGGCCGAGGCGCTGCCCTTCATGGACAGCCTCTACAGCACGGCCTATCGGATGTCCCGGAACAAGCAGGACGCGGAGGACCTGATCCAGGAGACCTATCTGCGGGCCTACAAGTACTACGACAAGTTCCAGGAAGGGACGAACTTCAAGGCCTGGCTGTTCAAGATCCTCAAGAACACGTTCATCAACCGCTACCGCAAGCGGCAGCGGCAGCCGCTGAAGAACTCGTTCGACGACATCGAGGACGCCTTCGAGTGGAAGCTCCTGGAGTCGCCGCTCTTCGCGCGTGGCACGACGCCGGAGGAAGACCTGCTGGAAGGCGCCCTGGATCAGGACGTCAAGAGGGCCCTCGAGGATCTGCCCAAGGACTACCGTGTTGCGGTCGAACTGGCGGACCTGCAAGGACTGTCCTACCGCGAGATTGCCGACCGGCTCGGAATCCCACTGGGAACGGTGATGAGCCGGCTGTACCGGGGACGGCGCAAGCTAGAGGCGGTCCTGCTGCGCTACGGGCGGGAACACGGCTACATCCGGTCCGGTATGCCCCGGAAGATGCGGTCCAGGCAGGACGCAGCCTGAAGGCCGCCGGGGAGGTTGCACAAGCCGCAAGGTAGCCGGGTTTGTGCCGAAGGCGGACCGACGTGGCACAATAGGGGACTCGTCCGCCTCCGCCGCACCCGCTAACTCATGCGTTCCAAGCAACTTGCGCACTGGATTGGCGCTTCGGCGCTGATCGGACTGAGCGTGTTTGCCGGATGGCGGGGACTACAGCCGCGATCCGAGAGGCTGGTTGTTGTCCCCGAGAGACCGTACAGCCCGACCGAGGCGGCTCCAGCCCCCGACCTGGATGCGGCCGCCCTGGACCGGGTGCCGTTCCCCCTCGAGCGTCGGATTCGTAGCGGCGACACGCTGGACCGCGTCCTGACGCGGGCGGGCGTCCCCGACTCCGAGCTGCACCAGGCCTCGGCGTCGGTAGCGGAGGTACTCGACCCGCGGAGACTTCGTGCGCGCGAACCGGTCTACTCCATGGTTCGCCGAGGCGGGGAGTTGGTCGCCATCCGACTTCCGCGCCGGGGTCAGGGCGTCGTCGTTGCCGAGCGCAGGGACGGCGTCTGGCGCAGCCGCTACCGGCCCTACCGGCGGGCCCATGTGCGGCGCCTCGTTCACGGTGAACTACGGGGAGCGCTGGAGACATCGATCCTCCGCGCCGGTGGTCCTCCCCGCTTGGCGTACAGCATGGCGCGCGTGCTGCAGTGGGATCTGGACTTCAATCGCGATCTTCGTCTTGGCGACCGCTTCGAGATCCTCTACGAGGAACTGCTGCTGGACGGCAAGACTGAAGGTGTCGCCGCCGTCGTGGCGCTGCGCTACCGGAACCGGGAAAACTGGCTTGAGGCGTATCGCTTCACGGGCGCCGAAGACACAGAGCCCGAAGATGCGGTCGTGGCGACGGAGGCCGGAGCCAACCGGTACTACGATGGCGAGGGCCAGCCGCTGCGACGGCAGTTCCTGCGCTCGCCTCTGCCCTACTCACGGGTCACGTCGCGCTTCTCGATGAATCGCTACCATCCGATCCTCAAGCGGCGCATGCCCCACTACGGCGTCGACTACGGAGCGCCGACCGGAACGCCGGTGCAGGCGACCGCGGACGGCACCGTCGTCTCGGCGGGCACGCGCGGCGGCGGTGGCCGAACGGTCCGTCTGCGTCATTCCAACGGTTACCTGACGGCGTACCTCCACCTGTCCGGCTATGCCGAGGGGATTCGGAGCGGCCGCCGCGTGCAGCAGGGCCAGGTGGTCGGCTACGTGGGTTCGAGCGGCCTTTCAACCGGTCCCCATCTCGACTACCGCGTGCAGAGAAACGGCCGCTGGATCAATCCCGCCACGCTGGTCAACGATCCCGTTCCTCCGTTGGCCGCTAACGTGCTGCCCGCCTTTCTCCGGCACCGCGACGCGCTGCGGCGGGAACTCCGGGGTCCGGACCGCTCCGTCGTCAGCGTGGGACCGTAGTCGCGGTGGCGGGCCTCGGGCAGCACTCGCCCTTGCCGGGACTCCGCCCACTGAGACCGGTACGAGCTGGACGCCGTCGGGGTGCCCCCGCAGGGATCTAGTCGAGGGAGCGAGCGCGCTCGTGGAGGATCGAGTAGGCCTCGGAGCGGGAGAGATTGTCGTCGAGGAGCAACGTGAAGGACTCGCTCCAGGCGGCCTCCGCATCGTCGCTGGCCGTCTCTACGTAAGTCAGCGACGAACCGGTTTCCCAGACGACGACGGCACCGTTGCCGTTGGGCGAGACGAAGATCGTCGGCTGTCCGCTTCCGATCTCGGGCGCCGCGCGCTCCGACTTCACCTGCAGCCGGGCGAGGTGCTGGACGTAGCCGTCCTCTACTGGCTGGGCCGAGGTGAGGAGGACATGGGTTGCGCTGGCTTCGGCCCTCTCCAGAAGTTCGCCCGCTTGGGCTCGGGCGCCGAAGACTACGATGTGAACTCGGGCGGCGCTTGACACGCTGGTGAGTCCGCCCTCGGCGCAAAGATCGGCAGCACGAGTGATCAATACGTTCTTGACGTCCTGGGCCAGCGGAGTGAGCACACGGCTGTGGATCCGGCGACCGAAGACGACGATATGAACTCGCGCCTCCTCAGCGATACGCGTGAGCGCGTCGGACCCTTCGATATCGACGTGTGCGCAGAGATTCGAGGCATCAAGGTGGTCGGCGAGGCTGTCGGCGAGTTCGGCGAGTTCGGTTGCGGGAGTGGAGATCTCCAACTGAACGAGCGCTCCGGTGTCGCTGTCGGCGAAGCCGATAACGACCGCGTTAGATTCTGCGCCCGCCTCGATGGTCGGGGCGGTCTGCAGAGCTTCCGCTACTTCGACGTTGAACGGGTTGTCGGCTACCGCGTCGGACACGTAGTCGTTCAGCCGGTGCACACGACGCCATGTGGACGCGAGTTCCCCATCGACCAGCACGACGGGTGCGTACATGGCCTTCTCGCCGTCCGTCGTGCTCTCCGACCAGACGACATGGAGAACCGTCCGGGTGCTCGCCTCGCCGGTGTTTCCTCCTGCCAACTCAAACCGGTCGTGGGTTACGGCGAGGCGCGGGGCCGACTTCTCGCTGTAGATGTTCCCGGAGACTTCAATCGTCTCGGACCAGTCAGCGCCGTCGAAGGAGGCGAGGTTTATCCGGGTCAGGGTCGAAACACTGCTGCTTGACCAGACCACGTACAGCTTCTCGGTCGAAGCATCGAAGAAGAGCGACGGCGTACGGTCACTGTCAGCCGACTCGCTGCCGGGAACGAGGTAGTTCTCGACTGCGCCCGATGCGCGCCGAGCCTGCAGCCGCATGACCTCGGCGTCTACCGATGTCTCGCTGCCGTCTGGGAACAGATCCCCGTAGGTTCCGACGACGATCTGGTAGATGTCGCCACTCTTACCGAGAACCGGCGAGCTGCCTGCGGCATGAACGGCGCCACCAATGGGCAGAAGCGTCAGCGTCGCAAGGATCGCTACGCGGCCCATTCGGGCTTCATTCAGGAACCTGGTGAGCATTGCCTTCATCACACCCTCAGGTTCACCACTTGACGTAGATCGACCGACATCAGCAGGTCCGTAAGGCCTGCTTGATCGGGATAGAAGCGCTGACCGAGTTCGCCAAAGTACTGCCGCGCCGCTTCGGTATCCGCCTCGAGCAACGCTACATGGCCGAGTAGGTAGAGCGAGTTCCTGGTCGTCGCCGAATCTCCGTACTGCTTGGCCAGCTCGAGGGCACGCAAACCGTGCCGTCTAGCGGATGCCGGCCGTTTCAGTTCCAGGTGGGCGAAACACAGGTCAAGATGCGGGAGCATGCTGTACTGGACGGCACTTTCGCGACGGAACGTGCGGATGCTCTGGTAAATAAGACGAAGGCCCTCCCGCATCCGGGCTCTGCTGAGGCCTCTGGCACGGATTGCACCGACGAGTAGGCAGTAGCCCAGATTCGTTTCAGCACCCGCCACCCAAGTAGGTGGCGAGTTCTCCGACTCGCGGAGAGCGATCCGGTACTCGGTGGCTGCCTCCGCTTCCCGGCCTTCGGCTACAAGGAGGTTGCCAAGCAGATTGTGCGATAGCCCCGTCAGCCCCTGTCGCCGCACATGCGCGGAGTGATGGTGGGAAAGTCGCGCATAGAACAGTGCTTTCTTGGTCTGCCCCTCCAACTCGTGGGCGCGGGCCAACGTGTAAGAAGCCAGCCAACAGTTGTCGTCGTTGCTGCTGCCGATAAGAATCCGCCGAAGTTCCGGCATGACCTCGGTACCGTTGCCGAGTTCGGTCTCGGCGGCTCCCCACCCGCAAAGGGCTTCGTCGGCCCCGTCGATGTCTCCGGTGGCGGTCGCGGCTTCTGCGGCTCGGCCATAGAGGACAGCGGCCTTTCGGTAAGAGCCGCTGTTACCAAGGTCCCGCGCGCGGTCCCTAAGTGTCTCGAAATCCTCGGCCCTTTCCACCGCGCACGCCTCCGGCTCGGGAACGGGCGTGGGCCCCGGTACGACAGTCGGCTCAGCCGACGAGTGGAAGGGAACAACGGTGGCAGTCATGGGAAGCAGGACGAGAGCTTCAAAGGCCGAGTCTACACGAAGTGAACTGGGGGCGGGACGGTTCATTCGATTCCTGTCGAGCGTGCCCGAGACGGACCGACTGTCGAGTGAGGGGTGTGAGCGCGGTCTGGAGGAGGCCTGGGACGACGTCGGAGCCGGTCGAGTGCATGGCTCCGAAGAAGTCAAGAGGGAACTCGGCCTCTGAGCGGCCGGAGCGTCTCCTATACCACCCGGGCAGTTCGTGACCTGAAGCGGCTTGACCTGGCGCAGCGTCGTTGTGGGCTTGCCTTCAGACGTTGAGGCCGACCTGGCGCATCAGGTCCAACGCGTTGCTGCGAGTGACGGTGCCCTCGCGCAGGCGATAGTCGAACAGGATCTTCCCATCCACCAGGTCGTCCCTGAAGTGGACGTTGCGCAGTGACGGCCCGGGCGAGTCGTCGGCGATCCGCGCCAGGGCGAGATCGTGGGTGGTCACGAGTCCGACCGCGCCGCGATCAACCAGGCTGCGGACCAGGGCCTCGGCGCCGACTCTCCGGTCGTGGGAGTTCGTGCCGTGGAGAATCTCGTCGAGCAGGAACAGCACCGGCGTCTCCTGTTCGGTGAGGTCGAGAACCGACTTGAGCTTCGTGATCTCGGCGTAGAACCTGGAGTGGCCTTCGGCGAGTGAGTCCCGGAGCTGGATGGACGATCCGATGGCGAGCGGTGAGAGGACCAGCGACCTTGCGCGTACGGGTGCACCGGTAAGTGCCAGGACGACGTTCGTTCCGACCGTCCTGAGAAGCGTGCTCTTGCCGGACATGTTGGAGCCGCTGACGATCAGGCACTGGGCCGGCGACTCCGGTTTCGCGGTGCGGGCGCCCAGAACCACGTCGTTCGCGACGCAGTCGTCCGCGGGCAGCAGGGGATGCCCGAGTCCCTTGCCGGCCAGCAGCGGGTGTCGCGTCCCGGCCGGCTCCACCAGCGTGGGGAAGACGTGGTTCGGATGCTCGAACGCGTGAGAGGCGATACTGGCCAGGGCCTCGACACTCGAGAGCACGTCGAGCCAGATGGCCACGCGGTGCCCGTGGCGTCGGCGCCAGGCGTCGATGGCGTAGGCGAGTTGGGGCGTCCACAGCAGCAGCAGGCCGAAGGGCACGAACAGGGCGTTCCGCATCGAGTCGAGCAGATCGACCAGACGCTGCAACCGTCTGGCGTTCCGGGAGGCGGTGCTTCCGTCGCCGCCCCGCAACCTGTCCGCCAGTTCGACCAGGAGGTCGCTTTCGAATGGCTCGCGCTCGATGACCTCCAGCAGGGCGGCAACCAGGTTGAGGTCACGGCTGGCTCGCGTCACGCCGCCTGTGGCGGCCGCGATGGAGCGCCGCCTGGCGATCATCCAGAGGACTTCCAGCGTCGCCACGGCCAGAAACGGCGACGGCCCCCAGCTCCAGGCCATCCAGCCGGTCACGGTGACAAGGTTGGCGGCGGCCGCTGCCGCCAGCAGGACGCGCACCAGGAAGTCGCGCCCGCCGGCGCCGGGCAGGGCGGGCGTCCCTCCCCCCGCCGCCCAGGTTCGCACGGCTGCCGGATCGATGTCGGTGCGCGCGAGCCGCCCACGTACCGCCAGACGCTCCCGGAAGTCGAGTCGGGGCGCGAGTTCCCGGACGGCCTCCTGCCGCTTGCGCACGACATCGGGTGGCGCGGGCCCCAGCAGCCACGACGCCAGCAGTTCGTCTCCGCCGCGGGTGCGGGCGCGGCTCAGCATCCGGAACAGCGAGTCGGGACCGAACAGGTCGAGGTCCGCGGCGTACACATGCTCGGCGTGTTCGTCGGCAAAGCGCGAGCCGGGCCGTCCTCCGGCCCGCCAGTCGCCGTCGAGCCGGTCGAGAATCTGGCGGTAGAAGATCTGCGCGCGCTTTAGCCGTTCGGCCCGTCTCAGAACGCGCTCATGAAGGACGACGAGAACCAGAAAGAGCAGGGCCGGGAGTGCCGCCCAGGCCAGGGGAAAGAGCCTCGCCTGCACCGACAGCCAGACGAGCACGGCTGCGGCAAGCACGGTGACCAGCCGGGACCACGAGACCGTCTTCTCGAACCGCCTCGTTCGCCGCAGCAGAGCGCTGCGCTGCTCTACCCGGCGTTCGGCGGTCGAACGCGCGTGGTCGGCCACTAGGTCAGTGCCGGGTAGACGATCGACTTGAGCTGACCCCGGAAGTTGAAGGTGCCCGACATCCAGAACTGGACCATGAAGATGACGATCAGGTCCTCCTTCGGGT
>JAPOVF010000299.1:9171-10809 GCA_026708285.1 Acidobacteriota bacterium | reverse complement strand
GGACGGTGCCGCGGATGATCCCGGTCGTCGCCTCGGACTGGGCGGTTGCGGGGACAACGGCGGCCGCGAGCAGGATGGCGGCGAGCGTCGAACGAACGGACATGATCGAAGCCGGGTCGACCGCCGGCGGCGGGATGATAGCGGGCTCAGGCGGTGAGGGCGTCGCGCAACCGCCGCACAACCTCCGGCTGCTTCGCCGCGAGGTTGTCCGTCTCCATCGGATCGGCCTCCAGGTCCCAGAGGATGTCCTCGCCGCCGAAGCCGGTCACCAGCTTGTAACGGCCGTCGTAGGCGAGCCGCCAGTCACGAAGGCCGGACAGCACGGCTTCGCGGTGACTGTCGGTTCGGCCCTCCAGCAGTGGCCGCAGGGAGCGGCTGTCCATGTCGGCTGGAGTGGCTAGGCCGGCGTAGTCGAGGAACGTGGCGGCCAGATCGAGGACGGTCGTCGGCAGGTGGCACTCGTAGCCCTCGCGGATGCCGGGGCCGGCGGCCAGCAGGGGTACGCCCGCCGATGCCTGGTAGGGGACCGACTTCCCCCAGCGCGCGTGATCGCCGAGCATCTCGCCGTGGTCGCTGGAGTAGACGATGATCGTGTTGTCGAGCTGGCCTGTTTCTTCCAGCATGTCGATGTAGCGGCCCAGCCAGGCGTCGATGTTCTCGATCATCGCGGCGTAGTTCTGGCGGGTCGCCGTGTGTTCGTCCGGCGTCAGCGCGCCCTGGTAGGCATAGGGCTGGCCGAGCCCATCCCGGCCGCGGACCCACGCCTCCATCTCGGCGGTGATGTCGACCGGTGGATGCGGGCCGACGAAGTTGATCACCAGGTGCCACGGGTGGTCCTCCGGCGCGGCCTCGATCAGGTCCAGTCCGTTCTGGGCGATCCAGTTGTCGCAGTAGGCCTCGGGACCGAGGGGTGAGGTGATCACGTCGCCCCACCAGGTGTCGGGGAAGCCAGAGCGGCGGCGGCGGAAATCGGTGGCGCAGGCGCGCCCCTGCGGCGGTTCGAGCGAGTCGAGGTAGGCGTAGTACGGATCCTTCGGCCCTTCCGGATCCTCCAGGTAGGACTCCATGCCGTCGCCCTTGCCACAGTTGTTGATCTGCGCCGAGAAGCCCCAGTCATAGGCGTTGTTCGTTCCGTCCATGCCCCAGTTGCCGCTGTTCTTCGACATGTCGAGCTTGCCGACCGCCATCGTGTGGTAGCCGGAGTCGCGGAGTCGCCCGTAGAAGGTCGTCTGGTCCAGCGGATAGTCGAATCGGTTGCTGCTCACGCCGCAGCGGTCGTACTCGCGGCCGGAGGCCAGGCAGGCACGGGACGGAGCGCAGACCGGCGACGGCACCAGGGCGTTGGTGAAGTTGACGCCGTCGCGGGCAAGGCGGTCGATGTTCGGTGTTCGCAGTGCGGCGAGACCGCCGCTGCCTGGGCCGAGCCAGTCGGGCCGGTGCTGGTCGGGGAAGAAGAAGAGGACGTTGGGGCGGTCGTCGGCCTCGACTTGCGGCTCGGATCCGCCGCAGCCGGAAAGCCCGGCCAGAGTCCCGCCCGCGATCAGGCGCGAGGACTGTTGGAGGAAGTCGCGGCGGGTAGGGCTGGTCATTGGGCCTCCTTCCCAGGTTCGGATTCAGAAGAGCGAACGAAGTTGCGAA
>JAPOVF010000299.1:0-8518 GCA_026708285.1 Acidobacteriota bacterium | reverse complement strand
TCTACGTCGAGGGCGTGGACACCTCGATGCACCGCCGCGGCGGCGAGATGCGTCTACTCATCCCCAGCACCGCGCTGACCGAGACGAAGCTCGAGTCGACCGGTTTCGGCGCCGAGTACGGCCGGGCGACGTCCGGCATCATCAACTCGACCGTCAAGACGGGGACCAACGAGTTTCACGGCGAGGCGCTCTATATCGGCCAGAACCCGAAGTGGCGGGCGCCGGACGCTCTGGAACTGGAGCGTCCGGACGATCAGATCAACAGCTACGAGACCAGTATCGGCGGTCCGCTCGCCCGCAATCGGGCGTGGTTCTTCGTCTCCTACGGCAGGATCTCGGACAACCGGATCGATCGGCTGTCGGACGGGAGCATCGTCAATCTCAGCCGTCAGGCGGATCCCCTGGTCGCCAAGGTCAACTTCCAGCCCACCGATAACCAGCAGATCGCGATCACGGCGATCGATGCTCCGTCGGACGCAATCGGCCTGTCCGGCAACCCGGGCGACAAGTACGCGATCATGAACTTCCCGCTGAACGGACGGGTGCAGACGATGAACTGGAGCCTCGGCCTGGGCGCCTCGAACTTCCTCGAGTTCAAGGTCGCCAACCGCGAGGAGTTCGTCGGCCGTAACGCGGCGGAGCAGCACCCGATCGACCCGAACGCGTCGCCGGACGACCCGCTGGGGAACAACTTCCGCTATCGCGATCTGGCGACGGGACTGCGCCACAACGGTCCGGCCGTGCGCCTGGCCGAGGGCTTCAACGACTTCCCGCGCGACCAGGCGAGCGTATCCCTGACGAGTTTCCGGGGCCGCCACGAGTGGAAGTTCGGCGTCGACGCCCAGGCGATCGAGTTCGGCAACCTGACCTCGATCATCACCGAGTTTCGGGGGCGGAACTTCGACCCCAACCTGCCCGGCGGTTACGTGACGCCGGTCAACAAGCGGGTGTTCGATCCGTCGAACGTGATCACGCAGTCCAGCGACTTTCTGGCCGGTTTCGCCCAGGATCGCTTTGAGGTCGGCGACAACTGGGTCTGGACCCTGGGCATCCGCGGCGATCAACAGACGATCGACAACGACATCGGTGAGCGGGTCAACGAGTACACCGAGTGGGTGCCCCGGGTCAGCGGCGTCTACGACGTGAAGGCCGACGGCAGCATCCTGCTCCGCGGCACGCTCGGCCGCTACTACCACGCGATCGGCATGGGCATCGTGCTCCAGGAGTTCACCCGCCAGAACAACGGCGAGAACATCTACGAGCAGTTCGGGTGGAACCGGGCCACGCAGCGCTACGACCGCTTCCAGCGGCGCGTCGAGCCGACGTTCGACCAGGCGATCCAGGACGTCGACCCGTACTACAAGGACGAGATCTCCTTCGGCGCGGACTTCCAGGTGTCCGAGAAGTGGGTCGTCAAGTCGCGGCTGGTGGCGAGCGAGGCGGACAACATCTTCCACGCCACGCTCCAGTACGACGATGCGGGCCGGGTGGTGCGAGATCTCCGCAACTGGTCTGACGCCCGCCGCGAGTACCGGGGGCTGCAGATCGAGGCGAACCGCCTGTTCCGCGACAACTGGACACTGCGCACGAACTACACCCTGAGTTCGACCAAGGGGAACATCAACTCGCTCAATGACAACTTCAACCTCAATGAGGGGTTGGGAGGCATCGAGGTGGGCACCGGGCTGACCAACGCGACCTCCAGTCCCTACTGGTTCGGGCGGCTGCTCGAGGACCGGGAGCACCTGGCGAACGTGATCGGGATGAAGCGATTCGTCTTCGGCAGGCACGACCTGGTGCTGGGGGGCTTCCTCCACTACGCATCGGGAGCACCGTGGGCCAGCCACGTCTCGACCCAGGTGCGACATCCGGTATCGAATCAGCCGATCACGACGTCGACCTTCCGTGAGCCGGCGGGCTCCCACCGGCTCCCGGACACCTTGACCGTTGATCTGTCCCTGATGTACTCGGTTGCGATGGCGGGCAACGTGCGGGCGAAGATCGGCTTCGACCTCGCGAACGCGACCGATAGCCAGGAGCCGATCGCGATCAACACCCAGACCGGACGGCCGACTCCGAGGGTCGCCTCGTATCAGCGGCCGCGGGAGTTCCGGCTGAAGGCGGGCTTCAGCTTCTGATCCGGCTCGGAGGGTACGGCTGGAGCCGGGCGCCGCTCCTTGTGAGCGGCGCCCTGGCCTTCGCCCTTGTGAGTTGCGACGCTGCCGGACCGGGTCCGGTCTACGATCGCGACCTGAGGACCGCGATCAAACAGCTCAAGGCCGACGTCGCGGCTGCGCCGACGGACGAGTCGACGGTCGCCGCGCGGTCGGCGGTGGTCGCCGACTGGGCCGACGCGCTCTCGCTGGCCGGTCATGAGATGGGCCTGGAGGGACCGCGGGTCCGGATCCAGTCGACCCTGCCGCCGACGGGTAGCGCGGCGGTCAATGCAGGCGCCGCCGTCGACCGCCTGGTGCGGGAGTTCACCCTGCGCGAAGAGGCCGGCGCTCTCGGCTCTCTCGAGGCCGGGTCGCTCGGTCCGTTCGAAGCGCGGCAACACGCGACCGTCAGCCAGACCTGGACCGCCGGGTCGCGCGCGGTCGAAACCGGCGGCGGCTTCTGGGTGGCGCGCCACTTCAACGCGAACTACGGCGCCTTCCAGACCACCGACCCTGCGGGCGCGGGCTACGTCGCGATCGAGACGGACGCGGCGAACGCGCGGTTCGAGACGGACGTCTACATGGCCTCCGGGCCTCACGGCGGCTTCCGGGCGCCTGAGCCGGCGCTCATGTTCCGGGTCGCCGAGGGCCGTGTCGAGCCGGGGGAGAGCGTCACGATCACCTACGGCGACACCTCCGGGGGCGGCCCAGGGATCATGATGGCGCAGACCTCGAGCGCCCGGCTGCCGTTCCCGCTGTACGTCGATCTCGACGGCTCCGGCGAGTGGCGGCCCCTGCCGATCCTGCCGTTCGCCGTCGTCGGCACGTCCGTCGCCGGCGTGCATGGCTTCGCGCCGAGCGTTGTGCGCCCAGGCGAGACCTTCGAGATGTCCGTGCGCGCCGAGGACCGCTTCTACAACCGGGCGACCGGCGACATTCCCGGCTTCGACGTGTCGCTGAACGGCGAGCTCCGCGCCTCCACCGAACCGGGAACGGAGGCGATCGCGGTCGTCGAACTGGCTCTCGACGAGCCCGGCGTCTACTGGACGGCGATTCGGTCGCGGGGCGCGGGGCCGGCGATCACCGGCGACGCGAACCCGATCCTGGTGGCGGAGAACCCCGAGTATGGCATCTACTGGGGCGACACCCACGGCCACTCGGGCTACGCCGAGGGCATCGGCACCCTGGACTTCTTCCTGCGCTTCGCGCGCGACGACGCCCGGCTCGACTTCGTGACCCACTCCGAACACGACATCTGGCTGGACGCCGGCGAGTGGGAACTGATGCGGGAGAAGAGCGCCGAGTACGACGAGCCGGGACGGTTCATTCCGTACCTCGGTTGGGAGTGGACCCGGCACACCCGCCAGGGCGGCGGCCATCACAACGTCCTTTACCGCACGGTCGAGGACCAGGACGTGATCTCGGTGCTCGAGTTCCCGACCCTGTCCGAGCTCTACCGCGAACTCGACACCCGCTACGACCGCCGCGACGTCGTCGTCATTCCGCACGCCCACAACCCGGGGGACTTCCGCCAGTCGCATCCGGGCCTGGAGCCACTGGTCGAGATGATGTCGATGCACGGGACCTTCGAGTGGTTCATGCAGGAGTACCTGTCACGCGGCCACCAGGTGGGCGTCGTCGCCGCCTCGGACGACCATCTCTCGCACCCCGGCTACTCGGCCCCGAACCGGACCTCGCTGGCGCAGCGCGGCGGCCTCGGTGCGGTGCTGGCGCCGGAGAGGTCGCGCGACGCGATCTTCGACGGGATGAAGGCGCGGCGCACGTACGCCACGACCGGGGACCGGATCATCCTCGAGTTCGAGGTGAACGGGATCGGCATGGGGTCGCGGGCGCCGTTCTCGGACACCCGTGAGATCGCGGGCCGGGTGATTGGCACCGCTCCGATCGGCTCGATCGCGCTGATCAAGAACGAGGAGGAACTCTGGAGCGAGGACTACTCGCTTGATACCGGCGGCGGCGCGCCGACCGACCTCATGCTGACCTTCTACTCCGAGGAAACGCCGGTCCACATGGGCGACGCGCCCCGGGGCTGGCGGCACTGGCGGGGTCAACTGGCCGTTGCCGGCGCCACGCTGGTCAGGGTCGAGGGCACGGACTTCGCCAATCCGACGACCCAGCACGTGGAGCAGAACGGCAACGGCGCCACGTTCCGGACGAACACCCGCGGCGAGACGAGTTCACTGAAGCTTTCGGTGACCGACGTGCGGCCTGGCGCCGCGATCGTCTTGGAGCTCGAGGAGGCGGCGGAGACGGGTTCCGCACCGCCGTTCTACCGTCCCCGCGCGGTGATCCCGGGTACCCGCGTCCGTCTGCCGCTTTCCGAGTTGCAGGGCGGCCGGCTGGAGAAGCTCCTGCCGATCGAGGGCTACCACCGCGACTCGGTCACCCTGCGGCGCGTCCGCCCGGACGGTCCGCGGGACCTCACGTTCAGCTACACCGACACGGATAGCCCGCGCCAGGGCGACTACTACTTCGTCCGCGTGTGCCAGTTGAACGACGCGATGGCCTGGTCGAGCCCGGTCTGGGTGGGAGGACATCCCTCCCAATAGCTGAGTCGTCCCCGGCTGCTACAGGGGCTCCGCGATGAACACCGGGATCGTGCGGGACGTCTTGTTCCGGTAGTCCTCGTATGGCGGGAACGCCTCCACGGCCAGCGCCCAGACGCGGGTCCGTTCGTCGGCATCCTCGACCTCCCGCACGCGCATCGCCTGAACCTCGGTGGCGTCCCTGATCTCGACATCGGCGTCGGCCCGTAGATTCGAAACCCACTCGGGATTCGCGGGCGCACCGCCCTTCGAGGCGACCAGCACGTAGCTGTCGCCGTCCTTCACGCGCATCAGCGGCGTCTTGCGGATGGCGCCCGTCCGGTTGCCCGTGTGGGTGACGATGATGCAGGGCAGGCCGGTGTCTCGCAGTCCAACCCCTTCGGTGCCGCCGCTGCCTTCATAGAGCTCCACCTGGTCGCGCACCCACTTGATCGGGCTTGGGATGTACTCGGCCATGGACGCTCCTCCTGAGTTCGCTTGCGGACGGAGCGGCGAATGTACACGAGCGGCAGGCACCGGACGCCGGGCGTCGAACACACCCGCCTGGGGCGGTCCGGGGGAGGGGGTCCCAGCGAACGCTCGCCTTCTCTGAGTCGGGTAGGGGGTGAGCTCGCTGCATTCCGTTCGCTCCGGTCAGCATCGGCTGATGATGGGGCGCGGGCCGTCGCTCACTCCAAGCTCGCTGGGACCCCCTCCCCCGGACCGCCCCGGGCTGGCGGTCGTTGCCGAGGGATGGAGCTTTGGACAGTTGGCTGCGGGCGGGTGGCACGGGCGATGACAAGGGGCGGAGTAGATTCCAGGCATGAGTGGTCGGCGGATGGCGGTGACGATGGGGGATGCTGCAGGCGTCGGGCCCGAGATTGCCGTGCGTCGGTTTGCGGAGGGGCTGTTGGGCAGTGACGTCGTGGTGTATGGCGACGCGGCGGTGCTGACGAGCGCGGCGGCGGTGCTGGGGCTGGATGTGCGGATGCGCGTGGTCAGAGAACCGGACGAGGCGGCGGAGGGTGCGCTGAATGTGCGCGATCTGAGGCAGCTGAGTGCTGATCGGGTGACGCCCGGAGTGCTCAGTGCGGAGGCGGGTGCGGCGGCGCTGGCCTATGTGGACCGCGCCACGCGTGACGCGCTGGCGGGCAAGGTCTCGGGCGTCGTGACCTTGCCGATGAACAAGGAGGCGACGCGGATGTCGCGGCCGGACTTTCGGGGGCACACCGAGTTCATCGCCGGGCTGTGCGGCGTCCGTGACTTCGCGATGATGCTGACGGTGCCGGAGTTGGCGGTGACCCACGTCAGCGCTCATGTCAGCCTGCGCCAGGCGATCGAGCGGGTGGAACCGGTGCGGATCCGAAAGGTGATCGATCTGACCCACGAGGCCCTTGCGCGGTTCATTGCACGGCCTCGGATCGCGGTGTGTGGACTCAATCCGCATGCCGGGGAGCACGGCCTGTTCGGCGCCGAGGACGAGGAGATCATCCGGCCGACGATCGAGGCTGCTGCTGCGGACGGTTTGGACGTGTCCGGCCCGCATCCCGCGGACACGGTCTTCCGCCAGGCGATCCATCTCGATCGCTACGACGCCATCGTCTGCATGTACCACGACCAGGGCCACGCGCCGATGAAGCTCTACGGCTTCGAGCGTGGCGTCAACGTGACGATCGGCCTGCCGATCATCCGCACGTCGGTGGACCACGGCACGGCGTTCGACATCGCCTGGCAGGGGAAAGCGTTCACCGACTCGCTGGGCCACGCGCTGGACTACGCCTGGAAGCTGGCCGGACGCGTCGACTAGCGGGTTGGAGGCGCTACATGGATCGGACGGCGAGTAGCTCCTCGAGACCACGCAGGTCGGCGGCGTTTCTGGTGTAGAGGGGCAGATCGTTGGCCAGCGCGACGGCCGCGATCAGGAGGTCGGCAAGGCGCCGGTGGCCGACGGGGCCGCGGACCAGGAGTGCGGAGTAGATGCGACCGTAGGCGCGAGCTGCCCCATTGTCGAACGGCAGAGGATCCCAGGTGGCGGCGGCCCACTGCAGGCGGTCCTGCCGGCGGGCTCGTTCCTCGGCATCCTGACCGGCCGCCAGAGGACCAACCGTGAGCTCGGCGATCGTGATCGCCGAAACGGCGGACAGATCCGGGAGTTTGGAAGCGTCGATTGAGTCGTAGTCGATGACGACGGACGTATCCAGCAGGCCGTGGCTGTCGGCGCCGAGTGCTCGGCTGGCCTGAAGTCCGGCTTCATGCGTCGCCTCCTGAAGAGGTTGTACGGCAGAGCTCATGTCCGGCGATTCCAGCCCCGCGGTTCGCTAGTCATCGACCCAGGGATCGATGACCGCGTCGATATCGTCCCGGAAGCGGCGCGCATCGATCCGCGGAGCGGTCTTGGCGGCTTCCCTGAGAAGGGCGCGGGACACGAATCGTCGAGCAGCCAGCGGCCGAAGTTCGGCCACCGGAGTCCCGTTTCGGGTAATGGTCATGGATTGGCCTTCCTGAACGGCCCGGAGAACCTTCGCCGAGTCGTTGCGGAGCTGTCTTTGGGTGATCGTGGGCACGGAAGCGATCGTAGCAACTGTAGCGTCTTGTAGCAACGTGGTCCCTTTCTGTACAGTCCAGCTACTGACTTAGACGCAGGAACCGACGGAGTTCTCGAATGGGCGGACGCGCGTTTGTTTCGGTTACGTTCTTGGCCGCGCTGGGGATCGCCTGCTCCACGGACGGGAATGGCAACGAGCAGGAGGCCTCCGCGGACGCTCCACCGCCGAACATCGTCGTCATCCTGGCCGACGACCTCGGCTACGCCGACGTCTCGACCTACGGCGATCGGCTCCAGACGCCGAACATCGACCGGATCGGTCGAGAGGGGGCGGTGTTTACTCAGGGCTACGTGACGACGCCGGTGTGTTCACCGTCGCGGGCGGCGCTGCTGACGGGTCGCTACCAGCAACGCTTCGGCTTCGAGTACAACGCGCGCCAGGCGCCGGAAGTGCCGGATGTTGGCCTGATCCCGGGCGAGCTGACGATCGCCGACCACCTCAAGGCGGCCGGTTACGCGACGGGCATCGTCGGCAAGTGGCACCTGGGCTTCAAGGACGAGCACTACCCGACGAACCGCGGTTTCGACGAGTTCTACGGTCATCTCTCGGGCGCCACGCGGTTCATCAACCGCAGGACACAAGGTGCCGTATCGATGTCGGTCGACGAGGAGTTCAGGAGGCGGCCGCCGGACGATCCGCGCACCGATCTCGTCGTCCGGGGAACACAGCCGCCTGCGCCGCCGACGCGCCAGGCGGGCAACCTGATCGTCCGCGGGCCGGAGAAGACCGTAGTCGACGAGCCGGCCTACATCACGGACGTCTTCGGCGACGAGTCGGTCGACTTCATCCGACGGCACGCGGAGGGGCCGTTCTTCCTCTACTCGGCGTTCAACGCGCCCCACTCGCCGTTCCAGGTCACGGAGGAGTACTACGACCGGTTCCCCGACGAAGAGCACGAGCTGCGGCGGATCTACTTCGGCATGATCGCCGCCCTCGACGACGCCGTCGGCCGCATCCTGGACGCGCTGGACGAAGCCGGGATTGCGGACAACACCCTGGTCGTCTTCCTGTCCGACAACGGCTGTGCCGGCTACTTCCCCGGGCTGTGCTCCTGCGAGCCGCTCTCCGGCGGCAAGTTGACCTACTACGAGGGCGGTGTCCGCGTGCCCTACCTAGTGCGCTGGCCGGCGGCCGTGTCAGCCGGGACCACGGTCGACGCGCCGGTGTCGACGCTCGACATCCTGCCGACCGCCCTGGCGGCAGCCGGAGC
>JAPOVF010000395.1 GCA_026708285.1 Acidobacteriota bacterium | reverse complement strand
CCCGCCGGCCGGTCGATGAAGTCGGTGCCGTTGTCGAGGTAGATCGCCGGCACGCCGATGCGGGCGAAGTTCAACTGGTCGGAACGGTAGAAGAAGCCGCGGTCCGGGAACTGGTCGGGCAGCACGGTGCGGCCTTGGTCGGCCGCCGCCGCTTCGACGACGGCGTCGAGGCTCGACTTGCCGTAGCCGATGTAGGTCACGTCGCGGGTCCGGCCCCACTGGTTGCCGCCGTCGTAGTTGATGTTCGCGGCCATCTTGCCTGGCGGCACCGTGGGGTGAGCGGCGTAGTACTCGGAGCCGAGCAGGCCCTGCTCCTCGGCGCCGACGAGGACGAACAGCATGGAGCGGCTTGGACCGGGCCTCTGCGCAGCCAGTTCGCCGGCGACCGCCAGCACTTGGGCGACGCCGGCCGCGTTGTCCAGCGCGCCGTTGTAGATGCGGTCTTCCAGACTCTCGTCCGGCGAAACCCCGAGGTGGTCGTGGTGGGCGGTGAAGACGATCCACTCGTCGGCCAGTTCCGGGTCGCTGCCCGGCAGGGCGCCGAGCACGTTGGCGGTCTGCTCGCTCGTCACGGTGTTCGTGAGCGACAGACTGGTCGACACGCCGAGCGGTACCGGAACGAAATCGGCGCTTCGGGCCGACTCGAGGGTTGCGTCGTAGTCGACGCCGCCGAACTCGAACAGGCGCCGCGACGCCTCCTCGGTCAGCCAGGCGTTGATCTGCGTGCGCGGCTCGCCTTCGTCGGGCAACTCGAACTGCGGCCCGGTCCAGGACGTCTGCACCACCTGGAACGGATATCCGGCTGAGGATGTCGTGTGGATGATGATCGCGCCCACCGCGCCTTGGGCCGCCGCGCTCTCGTACTTGTAGGTCCAGCGGCCGTAGTAGAGGCGGCGGTCGCCTTCGAACAGATCCGGGTCCCAGTCCGGGTCGTTGTTCATCATGACGAGCACCTTGCCGGCGAGGTCCGCGTCGCCGTAGTCGTCCCAGCCGTACTCCGGCGCCTGGATGCCATAGCCGACGAAGATCAGTTCCGCGTCTTCGATCGCGGCATGCTCCGCCTGCACGCCGCTGTGGGCAATGAACTCGTCCCAGAAGGCGAACTCGATGCTGCCGCCGCCGCTCGATTCGAAGGTCCAGGTTTCGGGCACCGCGGCGTCGATGCCGACGATGTCGAAGGGCTGCTCCCAACTACCGTCCGCGGCCGCCGGTTCGAGGCCCATGTCCGCCATCACGTCGGCGATGTACTGGCGCGCCATCACGTCGCCGTGAGTGCCTGGACCGCGCCCCTCCATCGCGTCGTCGGCCAGGTGGGCGATCCAGGTGTCGAGCTGGCTTGCGGTATCGGGCGCCGGCTGTCCACAGGCGACGAGGAGACAGAGAACGGCGAGAGCGACGGGAAGTCTCAGCTTGGTCATGGAGGAATCGTAGCGCGGCGCGACTGATAGATTCCTGGCTATACGAATGCCCGCGAGAACCCTGAGCCGGCCGGCCGCGGTGTCCGAAAGCGAGCGGACACTGGACCGCTATCTGGACGGCCTGCTGGTGGAACGGGGTCTGTCCCAGCACACGGTGGACGCCTACCGGCGCGATCTACGGCGGCTGGCCGCCAATCTGGAGGACGCGGGCGGCGATCTGCTGACCGCCACCACAGGCGACCTCGGCGGGCATCTGCGGCGGCTGCGCCTCGACGGACTGTCGCCGCGATCTGTCAGTCGCGCCCTGGTCTCCATGCGCCGGTTCTATGCCTTTCTCGTCAACGAGGGCGCCCGCGACGACAACCCGGCCGTCAACCTCTACCAGCCGCGACTGCCGCGACGGCTGCCGAAGGTGCTGCGCGAAGCACAGGTCGAGGCCCTGCTACGCGCCCCGGACACCAGCCGCCCTCCCGGCGTGCGGGACCGCGCCATGATCGAACTGCTCTACGCGACGGGGCTACGCGTCAGCGAGATGGTCGGTCTTACACTCCGTCAGCTCCAGCTCGAAGCCGGGTTTCTGATCGCGTTCGGCAAGGGGGCGAAGGAACGGGTCGTGCCCGTGGGCGAATCGGCCGAGACGTGGCTCAACCATTACCTGAGGGAAGTGCGGCCGGCGATGGCGAAGGGCCGCCACGACGTGGTCTTCGTCAGCTACCGGGGCGGTGGATTGACCCGGCAGGGATTCTGGAAGCTGCTCAGGAACTACGGCCGCGGCGCCGGTATCCCCGATCTGTCCCCCCACGTACTGCGCCACAGCTTCGCCACGCACCTGCTCGAGCACGGCGCCGACCTGCGCGCGGTCCAGGCGATGCTCGGCCACGCGAACATCACGACCACCCAGATCTACACCCACATCCACGAGCACCGGCTGCGGACGCTGTACGACCGATTCCATCCCCGGGCGCGGTGAAGGCGCGGAGAAGCTCGGGCTCGCCGCTTCGCGGCCTCGCGTTGATGCCGGCCCGAAGGCCGGCGCACCCAGTGTTTACAGGCCGAGGTAGCCGTAGACGCGGCCGATGAAGGTCACCGTCTCGCGGTAGGGCGGCACCCCGTCGTGAGCGTCGACGGCGCCCTCGCCGGCGTTGTAGCCCGCCAGCACGCGAGGCAGGTCGTCCTCGAAGCGGCGGCGCAACCAGGTCAGGTAGCGGGCTGCCGCGAGCACGTTGCGGGCCGGATCGTAGAGCTCTCGGGCCGGGACGCCGAAGCGCTCGGCGGTTGCGGGCATCAGCTGAAGCAGGCCACGGGCGCCCTTAGACGACACGGCGCCGGGATCGTAGGCGGACTCCGCACGCGCGAGCGCCGCCAGCAGATCCGGGTTCAGTTGGTGCTCGCGGCCGATCCGGAGGAAGAGTTCGCCGTAGGGAACGGCCGGCGCAGTCTGTCCGGGCCGGTAGTCGAGCGAGAAGCCGGCCTCGGGCGGCGGTTCGGGAGTCGGCTCGTCGGTGATCTCGTCGTCGACGATGCGCTCGATCCGCAGGAGCGGCAGGGTGACCGAAGAGCCGTTCTCCAGGGTCAGCCGAATGCGCTCGGCCTCCACGGAACCACGCTCCGCCAGGAGCTCCCAAGCGGTGATCTTGTAGCGATAGCCGTTGGTCAGCACGGCGAGTTCGGCCCCCGCCGAGGACGCGGCGACCAGCAGGATCGTGGCCGCCGTGGCGACCCGCGAGGCGAACCTCAAGTCCGCGTTCTCCGCCCTCAGCCGCCGGCGGCCCGCAGCAGCTCGTGGCCAACGGGCGTCGCGACGGTTGCCGCCTCCGGCTGGTAGCGCATCACGACCAGGGTGAGGTCGTCGTCCGCGCCGACTCCTTCGGTGTACCGGTGGATCTCCTCGAGGATTCGGTCGCGCACCTCCATGGCGCTATCCGCAGAACCCTTGAGGGACTCCATCGTGCGGTCATAGCCGAACACTTCTCCATCGGCGGCAGACGCCTCGATGAAACCGTCCGACAGCCAGACCATGACATCGCCGGGCTCTAGCTCGAACCGCCGGAAGCCGTAGTCCTCGCCGAGGGCGCCCAGTGGGGATCCGGCCAGCAGGATTTCCTCGATCTCGCCGTCCCGCAAGAGGTAGGCGGGAGGATGGCCGGCGTTCGTCATCTCGACGACTCCGGTCGAAAGGTCGATCAGGGAGAGACTCGCGGTCACGAAGACACGGTCGCTTGCCTTGCGCACCAAGCTGTCCAGGGCGGGAATGAGTTGCCGCGCCGGCTTCCCCTCCTCCACCAGGGTCAGAAGCCCCGCCTTGAGCATCGCCATGCGCAGGCCGGCCGAGAGGCCGTGCCCGGCGACGTCCGCGATGACCACGCCCAGGCGTCCGCTGTCGCCCTCCCCCTCGGCGGGAAGCTCGAGGATGTCGAAGTAGTCGCCGCCGATCGCCGCCGACGGCTCGAAGAAGGTGGCGAACTCGACTCCCTCCACCTGCAGCCCCTGGCCCGGGATCAGGTTCTTCTGGACTTCCCGGGCGAACTCGAGTTCCTGTTCCAGCGCCCGCCGGGCCGTACGCTCGGCAATCAGGCGCTCCAAACCGCCGGCCATCTCGTTGAACGATCGCTGCAGCGCACCGATCTGGTCCTTGCGCCGAACCGGGATGCGGGCCGAAAAGTCGCCCGCCTGCACGGCCCCGGTCGCCGCGCTCAGCCGGTTCACCGCGCGGCTCAGCCCCAGAATCATGAACAGGGCCATGACCATCGCCGCGATGAACACGTCGAAGAGCAGAAAGGCGGGGATGAAGAAGGCGATCAAACCCAGGGTGTCCACCTGTCCCGAGGACGAGAAGAGATGGCGGAAGACGATCGGTTGCGTCGCCGCGAGCGATGCCGACACCGGCGGCGAGACCGCCTCCCCGCTGGCGAAGGAGTGCAGCGGTCCGGCCATCTCGACGCCCACGATGCTGAGCGGAAAGTCGGCGCCGAGCGACTCGAAGAACGCCTCGCGCTCCGCTCCGCCCTGGGTCCGCGCCAGCGGCTGCAGCACGAACTCGGCGTCCCGCACCTGGACAGTCCACTCCGCGCCGTCGGTCTCGCCCTGGCGCCGGAGCTGTGTCCAGACATCGCTTCGGCGGCTCAACTCCCGTTCCAGCTGGCCCATGGACGCCGGGTCGTAGAACGCCACCACCGCGGACGTCCCGCGGCGAAAGGCCGCGGCCAGGGTCGACGAACCGTCCGGAAGCACGACCAGCGGCGGCACGCGGCTACGCCGCCGCTGACCATCGAACTCGTCGTCCGCCTCCAGCCAGGCGGGGAAGCCGTCCGGCGCCCTGGGATCTCCACCCGCCCGGACGTCGTCCTGGTAGTACGCCAGTGCGGCTCCGCCCAGTTCCGACGGCAGACCGGAAGGGTCGAGCAGCCCCATTTCGAGCGGCTGGATGAGGAATGCCGACACCGCCTCGAGTTCCTCCTGAAGACCGATGGCGGCATCCCGGTAGAGGTGGCCGAGGAAGAACCCGGACAGGAGGTAGGCGGCGACGATCACCAGCACCAGGCTGAGCAGGAAGGGCAGCAGACCGAACAGCACGTAGCTGAAGGCCAGCCGGCGTCCGACACGCCAGAGGAGCCGGCGCTGCAGCCACACGAAGCCGGCCCACAGGATGACGACGGCCGCCATGCTGCCGACGAGCCAAGCCAGCACATTCACGGCCAGCGGCGAATCCAGCCTCAGCGCGACGATGGACAGCGCCAGCGCCAGAACGCACGCCGACAGCCAGGCGGCTCGCCGCCAACGCCTGATCCGGCCGGGTTTTTTCTCGCGACTGGGCACTGAATCTCTCGCCGACGCGCGGGGCAGCGTCATGGTACTATCTGCCGCCAACCCCCCCTCGCGGACGGAGCCCTGATCGCCCGCGGATCTGGCGGCGGGGTAGGGTTCCGCCTCGGAAGCCGCTCAAGAGCGCCTCGCGTCGACATCGCAAGAGACGAACATGACCCTCCCGATCGCAGGGCAGACGGCTGCCGGCAGAGCCGCAGAAGCAACCGTCTCCGACGTCGTCATTCGTTTCGCCGGCGATTCCGGCGACGGCATGCAGCTCACGGGCACGCAGTTCACGAACACCTCGGCGCTGATCGGCAACGACCTCTCAACGCTGCCCGACTTCCCGGCGGAGATCCGGGCGCCGGCGGGGACGCTGCCGGGCGTATCCGCCTTCCAGGTCCGCATCGCCGATCACGACATCCACACGCCCGGCGACGCCCCGGACGTGCTCGTCGCCATGAACCCGGCCGCACTCAAGGCGAATCTGCGCGACCTGCGCGACAACGGCGTGATCATCGTGAACACGGACGAGTTCACGCCGCGCAACCTGAAACGCGCCGGCTACGAGTCGAATCCGCTAGAGGACGACAGCCTGAACGCATTCCGGCTGTACCAGGTCGCTTTGACGACGATGACCCGGCGCGCCCTGGAGGAAAGCCCGCTCGACGTCCGCTCGAAGGACCGGTGCAAGAACTTCCTGGCCCTGGGGATGGTCTACTGGCTGTTCAGCCGGCCCCTCGAATCGACGATCGACTGGCTACGGGTCAAGTTCAAGCGCCGCCCCGAGATCGCCGAGGCGAACGTCAAGGTGATGAAGGCGGGCTGGAACTTCTGCGATATCACCGACGCCTTCCAGGTGCGGTACGACGTGGAGCCCGCCCAGCTGGAGCCCGGGATCTACCGCAGCATCCACGGCAACTCGGCGCTCGCCATCGGCCTGGTCGCCGCGAGCCGCCGCAGCGGGCTGCCCCTGTTCCTCGGCGCCTACCCGATCACCCCCGCCAGCGACGTGCTCCACGAACTGGCCACCTACAAGCACTTCGGCGTCACCACCTACCAGGCGGAGGACGAGATCGCCGCGGTCTGCGCCGCCATCGGCGCCTCGTTCGGCGGCAGCCTGGGCGTCAGTTGTTCGAGCGGTCCCGGGATCGCCCTCAAGGCGGAGGGGATCAACCTGGCGGTCATGGTCGAACTGCCGCTCATCATCTGTGACATCCAGCGCGGCGGGCCGTCGACCGGCCTGCCCACGAAGACCGAGCAGGCGGATCTGCTGCAGGTGATGTTCGGGCGCAACAACGAGTCGCCGGTACCGGTGATCGCCGCGTCCTCGCCCGCCAACTGCTTCGACACCGCGCTCGAGGCGGTCCGCATGGCGACGACGTACATGACGCCCGTCATCCTGCTCTCCGACGGCTACATCGCGAACGGTGCCGAACCGTGGCGCATCCCCCAGGTCGAGGAGCTGCCCGACCTCCGGATCGACTTCCACCAGAACGCCGAGGGCTTCATGCCCTACATGCGTAACGAGCGGACCCTCGCCCGGCCGTGGGCCATCCCCGGCACGCCCGGCCTCGAGCACCGCATCGGCGGACTCGAGAAGGAGGACGTCACCGGCAACGTGAACTACGAGCCGGAGAACCACGACCACATGGTGCGCCTGCGCGCCGAGAAGGTGGCCCGGATCGTGAACGACATCCCCGACATCGAGGTGGACGGTCCGGCGCGTGGCGAGCTCCTCGTGCTCGGCTGGGGCAGCACCCTGGGCGCGATCACCGGCGCCGTGAACCAGGCCCGGGCCGATGGCCTCACCGTCAGCCGCGCCCACCTGTGGCACATCAACCCCTTCCCCCGCAACCTGGGCGATGTGCTCGACCGCTTCGAGCGCGTCCTGGTGCCGGAGATGAACCTCGGCCAACTGGCCCTGCTGTTGCGGGCCCGCTACCTGAAGGACATCGAGACCTACTCCAAGGTCGAGGGCAAACCCTTCACCCGGGACGAGATCCTCCATCGGATCGAGGACATGGCCGGAGGACCGAGCTAGAGATGCCCACCACCGAAGCCCCGGCGCTGACCAGGAAGGACTTCCAGAGCGACCAGGAGGTCCGCTGGTGCCCCGGCTGCGGCGACTACGCGATTCTCGCCGCCGTCCAGCAGGTGTTCCCGGACCTGGGGATCCCACGAGAGAAGTTCGTCATCGTGTCCGGGATCGGCTGCTCCAGCCGCTTCCCGTACTACATGAACACGTACGGCTTCCACTCGATCCACGGCCGCGCCCCGGCCGTCGCCACGGGACTGAAGATGACCCGTCCGGACCTCGACGTCTGGGTGGTGACCGGAGACGGCGACGCCCTCTCGATCGGCGGCAACCACCTGATCCACACCCTGCGCCGGAACGTGAACATCAAGATCCTGCTGTTCAACAACCGGGTTTACGGCCTGACCAAGGGCCAGTACTCGCCGACCAGCGAACTCGGCAAGCGCACGAAATCGACGCCTCACGGCTCGGTCGACTTCCCCTTCAACCCGTTGAACGTCGCGATCGGCAGCGGCGCCACCTTCGTCGCACGCAGCGTGGACGTCTTCATCCCGCATCTCAAGGCCGTGCTGAAGCGGGCGGCCGCGCACAAGGGCTCCGCCTTCGTCGAGGTGATGCAGAACTGCAACATCTACAACGACAAGGCGTTCGCCGCCCTGACCGACAAGACGGGCAGGCAGCAGAACGGCCTCTACCTGGAGCACGGCAAACCTCTCGTCTTCGGCGACAACAAGGACAAGGGCCTGCGCTTCACCGGCACCGACTTCGAGGTCGTCCAGCTCGGCAACGGCACGACCGCGGACGATTGTCTGGTCTGGGACGAAAAGCACGACAACCCGTCCCTCGCGTTCCAGATGGCCAGCCTCTCGACCGGCGACGGCCTGGGCGACTACCCGGTGCCCCTCGGCGTGCTGCGCGCCATCGATGCGCCGACCTACGACGCCGGCGTCATCGACCAGATCGACCAGATCTCCACGACGCGGCCGCAGACGCTCGACCAGTTGATCCACGGCACGGACACCTGGACCGTGGACGCGGGCGGCACCGTCCACCGCGGCGCAAACTGACCATCCTCAGGCCGCTCACCGCACTGCTACTGCTGGCAGGCCCCGCGCTGGGCCAGCAGGAAGACCTGCCGGCGGTCTTCTCGGAGGTGATCGACGTCCGGGTCGTGAACGTCGAAGTCGTCGTCACCGACGGACAAGGCAACCGGATTTACGGCCTGGAGGCCTCGGACTTCGAGCTCCTCGTCGACGGCGAAGCGACCCCCATCGACTACTTCACGGAGATCGAGGACGGCTTCCGTTCGGACAGTGCGGCTAGCGACATCGCCGCCGTGCCAAGCCTGGATCCGAGCGCTCCCGTCGGCACGAACTTCCTCATCTTCATCGACGACCTCTTCTCCATCGAGCGCGACCGGAACCGGGTGCTCGACCGTCTGGCGGACGACTTCGGAGAACTCGGTCCGGCGGACCGGATCGCCGCCGTCGCCTACGACGGCCAGACCGCGGAGACGTTGACCGCCTGGACGAGCTCGGCAGACCAGTTCATCGACGCGCTGGACCGGGCCCGTTCCCGGCCATCCCATGGCCTGCTGCAACTCTCGGAACGGAGGCAGCTCGCTCAGGACCGACAACTGATCGTCGAGCACGAGGCGGGAAGGGATCAAAGTGGACTCCTTGGATCGGGCCCGCGGGGCGCCTCGGGTCTGACCGACGACAGCTCACGAATGGACCTCTCCTACCGGGAATCGTTGAGCAACCAGTTGGAGAGTTCGGTGCTGGCGGCGATGGCCACCATGCGCCGCTTCGCCAACCGGCCCGGCCGCAAGGTGATGCTGCTGCTCGCCGGGGGCTGGCCACGGTCGGTGGAGATCTTCGCCAAGGAGCGCTTGCCCGGTAGCACCCTCCCCAGCGTCGACCGCAGGGTGATGAGCGAGCACGACCTCTACGGCCCGCTGGTGTCGACAGCGAATCTGATCGGCTTCTCCCTCTATCCGGTGGACGTGCCGGGCCTCACCAGGAGCTTCTACGGCGACGCGACGAGAGGGTTCGGCGCCAACGCCCAGCCCAACCAGAGCGGCCCGGCGCCCGGTACGCTCGAAAGAGAAGACACCATCCACAGCGCCCTGCACATGCTGGCAAGCTCGACCGGAGGCGTGCCGCTGGTCAACGCCCGGCGCGATGTGGCGCTGGCCAGCGTGGTGGCGGATACCCGGTCGTACTACTGGCTCGGCTTCGAGCCCGAGCGGCGTGAGGACAACCGATTCCACGAGATCGCGGTGCGGCTGGTAGGGCGAACGGACCTCGACGCTCGCACACGCGAGGGCTACGTGGATATGTCGCGCGAGCACGAGCTCGAGATGACGGCGAAGGCCGCGCTGCTGTTCGGCGACCCACCCGACACGCCTCCACTCGAAGTGCGCTTCTCCGAGCCGGTTCGCGCCGGCCGAGGCAGGATGTCCGTGTTTGTCGAGGTGGCGATCCCGCTCGACAGAATCCAGCTCCTTCCCGTGGACGGGGAATGGCTCAGCGTGGTCGAGGTTCGGGTGACGGCGATGGACGAAGCCGGCAACCGCTCCGACGTGTCGTTCGAGAAGGTCCCCATCGCCGGCGCTCAGGAACCGCAGCCGGGCCAGATCTTCTACTACGAGACCGATCTGCAACTCCGCCGACGCGAACACTCCTATGTCATCACGGTCCACGACCCGTTGACCGGAACGAACCTGACTTCGACCGGGACGATCGGTCCGAAGTAGGGACTGTTGGCGGCGGCCTTGAAGAAGCGGCAACGCAGGTTCAAACCTTCCTGGATTCTGCCGGCCCTGGTGCTGCTCAGCGCCCCCGCGCCAGCCCAGCAGCCGTCTCAGCCGGAGGCAGGTCCGAAGTCGATGCAGGGCGTCGGAGGGTCCTCGTCGAGGACTCCACTGCCGGACATCCTGATACCGTAATCCGCGCCCCGAGAACGCGCCTGGGAGTGGAACGACCGTGCGGGCAGGAGCCAAGAGAGTGAGCGGCCACGGTTTGGCCTGGACGGTCACCGTCCAGGTCGAGGCGCACCGCGAGGGCGACGTCTGGGTCGCCACCTGCCCCGCCCTGGACGTTGCGAGCCACGGCGACACCAGGGAGGAGTCGTACCGAATGCTCGAAGAGGCTCTCGCCGGCTTCTTCGAGGACTGTTGCGAACACGAAACCCTGTTGGACGTACTCGCTGAGCGAGGGCTAGCCCCAACCGCCTCGATGGTGAGCGTCAAGCCACCGGCAAGGCGAAAGGCCTCCGACTGGCTGAGCATTCCAGTCTGGCTAGTCCCGAATGCCGCCGTCCGCGAAGCTACCGTCCGTTAGCCCCAGGCAGGCTCGCCGCGCGCTCGAGAAGGACGGTTGGGTCGAGTCACGCTGGCGTGGTTCTCACCTGATCATGCGGAAGCCGGGGCGCGGGGCTCCGGTCGTGATTCCGATGCACAAAGGGGACCTTCCGCGAGGAACGTTGGCCAGTGTCCTCAAGGGCGCCGGCATCAGTCGGAAGAGGCTTACTGAACTGTTGCGCGGCTAGCCCAGCTTCCGCCGTAGCGCCTCCATCACCAGCGGCGGCACGACGCCCGTCAGGTCGCCCTCCAGGCTGCCG
>JAPOVF010000086.1 GCA_026708285.1 Acidobacteriota bacterium | reverse complement strand
GCAACCTGAAGATGACGACCGACTTCCGGCGCGTCTACGCGTCGATGATCGAGGGTTGGATGGGGATGGACGACGCGTCGACGGTCCTCAAGGGCGAGTTTGAGGCGCTGCCGGTGTTCGGCGTGACGTAGGCCTCGGGCTGGCGTTGGTCGGTGCCGAGATCGCGGCCTGGGAGCGTTCCCTTTCGACAGTCGACTTCGTTCTCGGTTGACACCGGGAGTCGTCTGTGGTCGGATCCGACATGCGAAAAGACCCGCCGAGAGGCGGGTCGCAGATAGCCATCCGGCCCGAAGCGCTAAGCAACTACAATGGGCGGCTGGCTTTTCATGGGGGCTCCCTCGGGAGCCCCTCGTTAGTTTGCGGCGGAGAGGGTCGATGGACTACGTGGCGGTCTTCGTGGATGCTGGCTACCTGTTCGCCCAGGGCTCGCAGGTCCTTACCGGCACGAAGCTCCAACGTGGCGAGATGCGGCTCAACGTGGACGGCGCGGTGCGGGCGCTGACAGACCTCGCCGTTCGGGCTTCTCGCGAACTTCGGCTCCTCAGGATCTACTGGTACGACGGCACCTCGGGGGAGCCATCTCACCAGCACCGCACCCTCGCCCGACACGCTCACATCAAGGTGAGACTCGGCATCGTGAACAGGCAGGGCCAGCAGAAGGGCGTGGACTCACTCTTGGTGACGGACATGATCACGCTGGCACGGAACCGGGCGATGGCAGAGTGCGTTCTGCTCTCCGGTGACGAGGACATGAGGGTCGGCGTGCTGCAGGCGCAGGAACACGGGGTTCGCGTTCATCTACTGGGCCTCAAGAGCATGACCAGCAACCAGTCTGAGCTGCTTGTTCAGGAAGCGGACGAGCATTGGGAATGGGAAGCGGACGACCTGCGTACCTTCCTGACTTGCATGCCGCGGCCTCAGCCGGAAGCTGGCGAAGAGACTGAGCCACTCACGGCCGAAGCTGCGGACCGGGAACTCTTGAAAGTGGCGCGTGCCGAGGCGGACAATATTCCGGCGGCCGAGCGAGAAGGGCTGATCCGTCACATTCAGGCGACCGGCTTTCGGCCCAAGCCGGTCGACGCGAGTCTGTTGGCGAGGTCGAGTTCGGCGATTGGCGGCGAGATCTTGGGTGACGGCCAAAAGGAGCGCGTCCGTACCGCTTTCCTGGACTTCTTGGTCGAGCTTCAGCAGGCCGCGGCTGTCGATCGCTGACCGGCGCTTCCCGTCTTCGGCGTGAGGATAGAGAGGGCTACCGGATCTCGACGTAGCAGGCGAGCCGCGCCACCTCGTCGTCGTCGACATACTTGCCGATTTCGCGGCGGAACTGGGACATCGCCTCGTACGGGCGGTACTCCTCGAACTCGTGGGTCATCCGCCGGCCGACGCCGGGGATGAGGCCGATCTCCTCGGAGGTCGCGTCGTTCAGGTCGATTGGCACTCAAGGAGCGCCGAACCGTGTCCAATCTGAAAGTTGTACTTTCAGATTGTCCAGTCGGCCCTGCCCCTCCGCAAGCGGGCGCGCTGTACGGCGCTCAGGGAGCCTCGCCGGCGGCAGCCTGCTCGTCGGCGAGCATGTTGCGGCGGTGGAGGACGTAGGCCTTGAGCAGGGCGACATCGTCGCGGTCGAGGACGGGGTCGAAGCTGGGCATGCCGAGGTCGACCAGGGCCCCCTCGAGCAGGGCGGCCTCGTAGGAGTCGAAGACTCGCTGTGACGACTGTCGCAGGTCCGGGGTGACGCCGCCGGAGACGGCGCCATAGCCGTGGCAGACGAGGCAGTACTGGTTGAACAGCCGGCGCCCGGCATCGATGTCCGCGGTAGAGGCGCCGTGATCGACGCGGGTGACGCGGATCTCGCGGCGCTCCTGCCGCTCGATCGGTCGGCCGGTCGCGCCGAGGGCGTAGACGACGATCCGACCCTCGGACTCGACCGCCTGCCGGGCCGAGCGGCTGCCGACGATGCCGAAGGCGCCGCCCCAGCCGGACATGACGGCGATGTGCTGGGTACCGCCGGACTCGAAGGTGATCGGCGGCGCGATGACGCCGCTGCCGGTGTAGCTCTCCCAGAGCTTCTCGCCGTCGTCGGCTCGATACGCGGTCAACTGGCCAAAGGGCGTGCCCTGGAACACCAGGTTGCCGGCGGTGGCGAGAACGCCGCCCGACCACGGCATCGTGTACTGCGCCCGCCAGGCCTCGCGCTGGGCGACGGGATCCCAGGCCAGCAGGTGGCCCGAGAGCAGGGCCGGCGGCGCGTCCTCGGCCAGCATCTGGCCCGAGAGGCCGGTGGCGTCGACGATCGCCTGGGGGATGTCCTCGGGGGCCGCCGCGCGGACACCCAGGTTCCACTGTCCGGGGGTGTACTGGTAGTTCGGGTCCGGGACGTAGAAGTTCCCCATCTCCATCGCCGGGATGTAGACGAGGCCGGTCTTCGGGCTGAACGCCATCGGATGCCAGTTGTGGCCGCCGAGCGGCCCCGGCGATACGTTGACGGTCTGGTCGGTGTAGCGGGCGCCGGCAAGCTCGACCGGCCGGCCGCTGGCCAGATCGACATGGCTGGCCCAGGTGACGGTGACGAACTCCTCGGCCGAGATCAGTTCGCCGGTGCGGCGGTCGAGGACGTAGAAGAAGCCGTTCTTCGGCGCCTGCATCAGGACCTGGCGAACCCGGCCGCCGATCGGCAGCTCGGCGAGCATGATCGGCTGGGTGGCGGTGTAGTCCCAGGTGTCACCGGGCGTGGTCTGGTAGTGCCAGACGTACTCGCCGGTGTCGGGCCTGAGCGCGACGATGGACGACAGGAACAGGTTGTCACCGCCGCCGGGGCTCCGCAGGTTGCGGTCCCAGGGCGCCCCGTTGCCGACGCCGATGTACAGCAGGTCGAGTTCCGGGTCGTAGACGATCGAGTCCCACACCGTGCCGCCGCCGCCTCCGGTCCACCACTCGCCGGTCCAGGTTTCGGCGGCCATCCGCATCGCCTCGTTCTCGAAGTCGTCCGCCGGGTTGCCGGGCACGGTGTAGAAGCGCCAGGCGCGCTCGCCGGTCTCCGCGTCATAGGCGTCGACGTAGCCGCGCACGCCGTACTCGGCGCCGCTGTTGCCGATGATCACCTTGCCCTTCGCGATCCGGGGCGCGCCGGTGATGGTGTACATCGAGTCCTCGGGCACGGTCATCGTCGACCAGGCGAGTTCTCCGGTCTCGGCGTCGATGGCGATCAGCCGGCCGTCGAGGGTGGCGGAGATCACCTTGCCGCGGTAGAGGGCGGCGCCGCGGTTGACGGCGTCGCAACAGGTCTTGTTCGCGATGGAGCGCGGAACCTCCGGGTCGTACGTCCACAGCGGTTCGCCGGTCACCGCGTCGAGGGCGTAGATCACGTTCCAGGCGCCGGTCGCGTACATCACGCCGTCGACGATCAGCGGAGTGGCCTCGAGGCCCCGCTTCGTGTTCGTCTCCTGGACCCAGGCGATGCCGAGCTGGCCCACGTTGCCGTCGTTGATCTGGTCCAGCACGCTGTAGCGCTGTTCCTTGTAGGTGCCGCCGTAGGTCAGCCAGTCAGCGGTGCGGCCGGCGGCGCCGATCAGGGCGGCGTCGTCGACCGCGTAGGCGGCCTCTGCCCGGCGGGGCGGCGGTTGGGAGATTGTCGCGGCGGCCAGAAACAGTGCCGTTCCAACGGCAAGAAGGACGGTGCGCTTCAGCTTCATGGTCAGTGTTCCTCTCGGGGCAACGCCAGCACGACGAGCTCGGGAGTCGTGCCACCGCCGCCCATTCCAAACCGGCCGCCGCCGGTGGCGACGGCGAGGTACTGCCGGCCGCCGTGTTCGTAGCTGATTACGTTCGAGTTTGGAGTGCCGGGCAGCTCGATGCCGCCCAGGTATGCGCCCGTCGCCTTGTCGTAGACGCTGATCTCGGGCGGTACGTCGGGCTCTTTCGCTTCCGGGTCGCCGGAGTGCTCTCTCGTCGCGGTGACGAACAGCAGCGTGGGGGTGACAAGGGGCGCCGCGGTGTGAGTGGCGACCCCGAGGCGACCCAGTTCGAGGTCGGCGATGGCTGGATGGTTCACGGGACCGACGCCGTGCGGGACCATCCAGAGGTGCTCGCCGGTGTTCAGATCGATCGCCGTGATTCGCCCGTATGGCGGCTTGACCAGGGGCAGTCCACGGGGTCCCTCGACGGTCCGGTACCAACGATCCGGCACGAAGTTCAGGTTGGAGCGGTTCGGATCCGGCCTGGTCAGGGAGACGCTGGCCGAACGGGTATGGGAGACAACGTAGAGGATCCCTGTCTCGGGATCGACCGCGGCGCCGGTCCAGTTCGCACCGCCGCCGTCGGCCGGCAACTGGATCGTCGGCTTGCCCGACTCCTCGAAGCGCGGCGGCGTGTAGAGCGGCACCAGGTCGTAGTCGGCTGCGATCTCGATCGCCTCGGCGCGGAGTTCGGGCGTCCAGTCGATCAGGTCGTCCTCGGTGATGCCCTGGCGGTCGAAGGCGGCCGGCCGGGTCGGGAAGGGCTGGGTTGGCGCGGCACGCTCGCCCGGCACGTCGCTTGGCGGCACCTCGCGTTCCTCGATCTCCCACACCGGCTTGCCGGTCACCCGGTCGAAGACGAAGGCGAAGGCCTGCTTGGTGACCTGGACCACGCCGCGCACGCGCTCGCCCCCCACCGTCGCCTCGAACAGGTTGGGGGCGGTGGGCGGGTCGTAGTCCCAGAGGCCGTGGTGGACGAACTGGTAGTGCCACTGGCGCTGGCCCGTTTCGCAGTCGACCGCGACGATGCTCTCGGCGTAGAGGTTGTCACCGAGCCGGTGGCCGCCGTAGAGATCGTTCGTCGGCGTGCCGACCGGCAGGTAGGCGGTTCCCGCTTCCTCGTCCACCGTAATCATGGACCAGACATTCGTGTTTCCGCTGTAGCGCCACGACTCGTCTTCCCAGGTCTCGACGCCGAGTTCGTCGTTCTGCGGGATGGTGTGGAAGACCCAGGCGAGTTCGCCGGTCGGGATGTCATACGCGCGCACGAAGCCGGGCGGCGCCTCCTTGTGAGTGGCGAAGTCCGCCACGATCGAGCCCACGATCACGGTGTTGCCGCAGACTGCCGGCGGCGAACTGTGCGTCGTCAGGCGCTCCATCACCTCGCGACCCAGGTGCGGCGTCATCTCGACCGTGCCGCCATCGCCGAACCCGGGGTCGGGTTCTCCGGTCCGGGCGTCGAGCGACACAAGGCGGCGGTCGTGGGTGGGAATCAGGATCCGCTCGCGTTCGCCGTCCGTCCACCAGGCGACGCCGCGGTGGTGGAAGCCGAGGTTCGCCGGCCGTCCGGCGCGCCAGCTTTCCGGGTCGTAGGCCCAGAGCGTCTCGCCCGTCCCGGCGTCGATCGCGGCGACCTGGCTGAGCGACGTAGCGACGAAGATCCTGCCGTCGACCTCGAGTGGAATCGCCTTGAACTGGCCGCGTCGCACGCTGCTCGGGACTTCGGTGTCCGCGGCGATCGAGCGCCAGCGCCAGACGACCTCGACGTCCTGGAAGTTGGAGCGGTCGATCTCGTCGAGCGTCGAGTACTTGCTGTTGCCGGGATCCCCGCCGAAAGCCGGCCAGTCGCCGGTGGCCCCCGCCTGGGCTGTGACGGGCGGGCCGGCGAGCGCGCAGGCGGAGGCCACCAGGGCGACGAACTTCATGATCCGGATTCCTCTCGGGGCAGCGCCAGGGCGACGAGTACCGGTCGTGTGCCGCCGCCGCCGTAGTACCGGCCGCCGCCGGTGGCGACGGCGAGGTACTGCCGGCCGCCGTGTTCGTAGCTGATCAGGTTCGAGTGCGGCGTGTCCGGCAGTTCGATGCCGCCCAGGTACTCGCCCGTTTCCTTGTCGTAGACGCTGATCTCCGGCGGTATGTCGGGTTCGTCCGCTTCCGGGTCGCCGGAGTGTTCTCCGGAAGCGGTGACGAAGTGCAGCGTCGGCGTGACCAGTGCCCCGGGCTGGTGGTTGACCTTGCCGAGCCGGCCGAGTTCCAGGTGGGCGATCGCCGGATGGTTCACGGGGCCTACACCGTGCGGGACCATCCACAGGTGTTCGCCGGTGTTCACGTCGATCGCCGTGATCCGTCCGTACGGCGGCTTGACCAGGGGCAGGCCCCGCGGCCCGTCGACGCTGGTGTACCAGCGGTCGGGAACGAAGTTCAGGTTGGAGCGGTTCGGGTCGGGCCTGGCCAGGGAGACGGTGACCGGCAGGGTGTAGGAGGGGACGTAGAGCACGCCGCTCTCCGGGTCGAGCGCGGCGCCGGTCCAGTTCGTTCCGCCTCCCTCGGAGGGCAACTGGAGCGTCGGTCTGCCCTCGCCCTTGACCCGCGGCGGCGTGTACAGCGGCACAAGGTCGTAGTCGCTGGCGATCTCGAGCGCCTCGGCCCGGAGTTCCGGCGTCCAGTCGATCAGGTCGTCCTCGGTGATGCCCTGCCGGTCGTAGGGCGCCGGTTTCGTGGGGAAGGGCTGAGTGGGCGCCGCACGCTCGCCGGGGACATCGCTCGGTGGCACTTCGCGTTCCTCGATCTCCCACACGGGCTCGCCGTTCGTCCGGTCGAAGACGAAGGCGAACGCCTGTTTCGTGACCTGGACGACGCCGCGGACAGGTTCGCCATCGACCGTCGCCTCGAACAGGTTCGGGGCGGTCGACGGGTCGAAGTCCCAGAGGCCGTGGTGGACGAACTGGTAGTGCCACCGGCGTTCACCGGTTCGGCAGTCGACCGCCACGATGCTCTCCGAGTACAGGTTGTCGCCGAGCCGATGGCCGCCGTACAGGTCGTTCGTCGCCGTGCTGACCGGCAGATAGGCGGTACCGGTCTCCTCGTCGACGGCGATCGTCGACCAGACGTTCGTGTTGCCGCTGTAGCGCCAGGACTCGTTCTCCCAGGTCTCCGTGCCGAACTCGTCGTCCTGCGGAATCGTGTGGAAGGCCCAGGCGAGGTCGCCGGTCGGGATGTCGTAGGCGCGGACGAAGCCGGGCGGCGATTCCTTGTGCATGACGCCATCGGCAACGATCGAACCGACGATCGCCGTATTGCCGCAGACCGCTGGCGGCGAACTGTGCGTCGTCCGGCTCTCCATCACCTCCCGGCCGAGATGGGGCGTCATTTCGACGTCGCCGCCGCCGAACTCGATCGGAATCGTCTTGAACTGACCGCGCCGGACGCTATCCGGCACCTCGGTGTCGGCGGCGATCGACCGCCAGCGCCAGGCGATCTCCACGTCCTGGAAGTTGTCGCGGTCGATCCGGTCGAGCTTGGAGTGCTTCGTGTTGCCAGGATCGCCGCCGAAGGCCGGCCAGTCGCCGGAGGCTCCGGTCTGCCCGGGGAGGGGTGGGCAGGAGAGCACGGCGGCGAGCGCCGCCACAGCGATGGCGAGGCTGAAACGGCCGCTCAGGACAGCAGCCCGATCAGGCGGGCGTAGACCGAAACGCTGGTCCAGATGCCGATCGAGAGGAAGCCGACCACCTTCGGCCAGTGCCCGAGCGTTCCTTCTTTCGCGAAGGCGACCCGGCGGCGGATCGTGAAGTTGAAGAGCAGCCCGATGACGATGATCTGCATCTTCCACCAGAAGAAGGGGCTGTAGTACTGCTTGAGCGCCGTCGACAGGACCTGGGGCGCGCCGGTCACGAATAGGGCGACGAAGCTCCAGATCATCCACCGGTCCAGCTCGCGGGCGAGCTGGTTGAGAGGCGTCTTGATCAGGCCGCGGCCGAGCAGGCGCATGTCGACGACCAGGACGGCCCCGGCAAAGCCGACCAGCGCGACCAGGTGAGCGCACTGGATGATCGGCGACGCCCAGGTCTCCTCCAGCATCCAGGCGCTGAAGGGCAGGCCCTGCATCCACTCGAAGAAGGACTGCATCATGGAAAGGTCCCCGCTGCCTCCTCAGGCGCCGATGTTCAGGTTGTTCCACCAGCCGGGCATCAGGCCGCTGTAGGCCATCATCCGCCCCGTGACCACGACGGCCGCCCACAACACCAGGGAGACGACGCCGGCGAGCCGGGCGTTCAGCGGGATCTCCCGGCCCTGGTCCCACGCCTGGACCGACTTGTAGGTCGCGTAGTGGAACCAGAACATGTTGATGCCGGCGACCAGCATCAGCGCCATCTTGGCCCAGAAGTAGAAGTTGCCGTAGTAGCGCATCGGCTGGCTGTAGAGCAGCAGACCGCCGGTGATCAGGTTGATGCCGTAGCCGGTCAGCGCCCATGGGAAGAGGCGGGTCGGGATGTTCGACACCGGCACTTTCTTCAGCGTCAGTCCGACGAGACGCATGTCCCAGTACGCGATGAGGCCGGCGAACAGGCACATGCTGACGACGTGGATCGTCAGCATGGTCGGGTACGCGTTCAGCGACTCCCTGAGCGCGATGCTGCTGGGAAGCGCATCGACCCACTCGAAGAGGCTACGCATGAGATTCGAGTGCCTGTCCGGCTGCCGGCGCGATGGAGGCTGTCCGGCGCCGCGTCAGCGTTACCGGCGGCAGCGGTCCTGGTACTTGCGGTAGACCGCGTGACAGTCCTCACAGGCGCCAGCGAGGTTGTTCGTCAGGTCGCTGACCTTCTCTTGATCCTCCTCGTGCGCCGCGGCGTAGATCTGCTTGGCAACCTCGGTCAACTGCCTGGCCCACTTCTGGTAGTCCTCGTTGGCGACCGGAGCGTCGCGTCCGTTCTCGCACTTGCGCTCGGCGTTCATGATCAGCGGCTCGACCTCGGCCAGCGCTAGCGCCGCCTGCTGCGGCACCTGCCAGCCGGTGTAGATGCCGGAGAAGAGGGCCGACGCTGAGCGGTCGTCCTCGCTGCCCGGCTCGGGCGGGGTACCGGGATCCGTCGTCTGGACGTCGAACAGGAAGTTGGAGTTCGGGAACAGGATGGCGCGCATCAGCTCGGCCAGGTTGCCGACCGGCTCCTCGTGCGCGGAGGCGGCAGCGGGCGCTACAGCGATCGCTGCGCAGGCCGCGAGGACAACGGCGGCCGTCAGAATCGCCGCCAGGTTCTTCGAACGCATATCCGGGATCTCCTTCACCTCAGGGGAATCGGTGGTGGTAGCTGCGGTGGTTTGAGCCGCGCGAGTGTAGCTCAGTCGTCCGAGTCCTCGTTCGCTGTGGCCTGGGCGAGTTCGAACGTCGTCGTTGTCGCGATCAGCCACTGCATGTCGAGCCCCGCGGTGCGGTGGACCGAGTACTCGGCGACGCGCGGGTCGCCGATGATGCGGAGGAACTCGGCCCGCGAGGGGTACTCCATCAGGGCGATCGTGTGGAAGTACTCGTCCGTGTCGCCGATCACCACCGAATCGACCCGGCCGGACCAGATCAGACGGGCGCCCTGCGAGGTGACCCACTGGACCATCTGGGCGCCGTACCTCCCGTAGGCCTCTTCGCCCGTGAGGCCCTCGTCGGGGGCGTCGGCCTCCTTCTTGAACCGCAGCAGGTTGACCATGACGACCGGGCCCTCGGCCGGTCCCTTCATGAGTTCCTCGATCTGTGCGGGTTCGGGTGCGATCTGGCCCATGGCGGCGCCTCCTGTGGCCAGCAGGGCCACAGTGAAGAAGGTGAACGTAGCGGTGGAAAGGTGTCGCATGATGACAGGCTCCTCCTTGGTGGGAATCAGGCGGGCGAGCGCGCCGCCATGGATTGGAACTTCATGTAGGTGAGAGATCGCCACAGCCACTCCAGTGGACCGAAGCGGAAGCGGGCCAGCCACCACGGCGACCAGATGAGTTGCAGAATCCAGATTCCGACCACGATGCCGAGCTGGCCGAGGCGGTCGACGCGCTCGTACAGGCCGAGGCCGTGGCCGTAGAAGATCAGGGTGCAGATCACGCTCTGGCTGATGTAGTTGGTGAAGGCCATCCGGCCCGCCGCCGTCAGGCGCCGCTGGAGGCCTGGCAGCCAGCCCAGCTGAACCGCCAGCATGACCAGAGCGACGTAGCCGAGGAAGACGCCGAGCGAGCCGACGTAGTTGAACGTCTGCCCCTGGAACTGGGAGTGCTCGAAGGCGAAGTCGTGGTGCGTGTTGTAGACGACGCCGGCGATGACGATCGGCAGCCCGAGACCAAACCCTGCGAACGCCATCCGCCGGTAGAACCCGGAAGATCGTCTCGCGGACAGCACGCCCAGCTTGTAGAGCCCCATGCCGACCAGCATCAGGCCGCCGGAGCGCCAAAGGAAGACGAGCAGGAAGACGCCCGTTTCCAGCGAGAGGGCCGCTGGGACTCGCTGGACCATCTGATCGAGCCAGCCCGACCGGTAGGCCGCGATCTCGGCCTCCGACACCGCCGCTGGCGGCGCCCAGCCCAGCTCCATTGCGTCATCTACCTCCGGGGACCAGTACTGCATCGACCACGCGGTAAACAGGAAGATGAGCGGCGTGACGGCGGTCATGGCAAAGCCCGCGATCAAGAGCTTCCTCGGCTTCAGGTTGCGCAGGCTGTACAGGATGAAGCCGCACAGCGCGTAGGGCACCAGGATGTCGCCGTACCAGATCAGATGGGCGTGAGCGAGGCCCAGAACCAGCAGCCAGAACTGCCGCCGGTAGTGGACGCCGGTAGCCGACGCATTGCGTGCGGCGGCTCGCTCGGCCATCAGCGCCATGCCGGCGCCGAACAGCGTTGAGAAGATCGACATGAACTTCGTGTCGAAGAACACGTGGGAAAGGAGCCACACCGCGAAACCGATTCCAGCGCCCTTTTCGTTCGCCGTGGGATTGACGTACGCCGCAGTGATCATCGAGTAGCTCTGCACGTTCATCGCCAGGATGCCGAGCACGGCGAAGCCGCGCAGAACGTCGAGCGCCGCGATGCGCTCGCCGGCGCGGACGGGCGCCGGTTTCGGCGGATCGGCGGTTACCGTGAGGGAGTCGGTGGTCGTCACGGCCTCGCTGCTGCGTCAGTCGGTGAGAAAGGCCTGCGCCACGGCGACGAACTCGTCGAGCTGGTCGTGGTGGACCCAGTGGCCGGCGCC
>JAPOVF010000261.1 GCA_026708285.1 Acidobacteriota bacterium | reverse complement strand
TGCGCTCGAGCCAGAGCGCCATGGACAGGTAGCGGTGGGCGGCCTCGAACTCGAGCCCGAGGTGGGCATTTAGACGGTCGTGGAGGGTCTTGTCCATCGTGTCCTCCGGTTTGGGCGTTTTGGGGGCGATTGGAAGCGGACGCCGCCAGCATAGCGCCGTCCGGTGGAGAACCGATGAAGCGGGACGGATGCCCCCGCGCGACCTACGGCAGCAGTTCTTCGACGCCGGCGCGCTCCTCGAATAACTCGTCGAGGGTCGCCCGCATCCGGCCACGGCTGAACTCGTCGATGTCGAGGTCCTGGACGATCGAGTAGTCGCCGCCGCGGCAGGTGACCGGGAAGGAGTACATGACGCCTTCGCGAGCCCCGTAACTGCCGTCGGCCGGGATCGCCATGCTGACCCAGTCGCCGTCGGCCGTGCCCTGGACCCAGGTGCGAATGTGGTCGATCGCGGCGGCGGCCGCCGAGGCTGCCGACGAGGCGCCGCGCGCCTTGATGATCGCCGCGCCGCGCTGCTGAACGGTGGGAATGAACTCGTCGCGGGTCCAGGCTTGGTCGACCAGTTCGGGGGCGGGACGGTCGTCGACCAGAGCGTGGGTGAGATCCGGGTACTGGGTCGCGGAGTGGTTTCCCCAGATCGTCATTCGGCGCACCTGGGTGGTGTGGGCTCCCGTCTTCTCGGCGAGTTGGCTGATCGCCCGGTTGTGGTCGAGCCGGGTCATCGCGGTGAACTGCCGGCGGTCGAGGCCCGGCGCGTTGCTGGCCGCGATCAGTGCGTTCGTGTTCGCGGGGTTGCCGACCACGACCACCCGCACGTCCCGGCTTGCTCGCGCGTCGAGCGCCTTGCCCTGAACGGAGAAGATCGCCGCGTTCGCCTGCAGCAGGTCCTTTCGCTCCATGCCGGGTCCGCGCGGCCGCGCACCGACCAGGAGGGCCAGGTCCACACCGTCGAAGGCCTCGTCGGCGTCGGCACTCGTGACGACGTCGTGCAGAAGCGGGTACGCCGAGTCTCGCAGTTCCATCACGACTCCCGCGAGCGCATCCATCGCTGGCGGAATCTCGAGTAGATGGAGGCTCACCGGCTGCTCCGGCCCCAGCATCTCGCCGGCGGCGATGCGGAAGATCAGGGAATAGCCGATCTGACCGGCGGCTCCGGTGACGGCGACTCGAACGGGTGTCTGCATGGCGTTTTCCCTCCTCGATCCGGCGCGGGATCGTAGCACCGCGGGCTTGTGCGTGTACCGGTTCGGAAGGATCGGTGGCGGGGACAGGTTGGACAGGTCGTTCGATAGATTCGCAACTCCCGCCGCGAGGAGAATCATGCCGCGACGCGTGTTCGAAGGCGTTCGGAATCGGCTTGCCGCCACTGGTTTGGCGGCCGGATTGCTGGCGGCAGCCGGAGCCTCGGCTTCCGTAGAGGTGCATGGCTCGATCGGGCAATCGGCCGACATCGGTCCGATCGAGGCCTCCCTGGTGCCGGCGCCGTCGCTCTACGAGCTGTTCGGTGCGGTGCTGAACGACGACGTGAGCCGCCTCTACCCTGTGGAAGCGACGGTCGATGTCGTGGACGGTCGCTTCGTGTTCGAAGTGAGCGAACCAGGTGTGCGTTGGGTCCGGGTGCGAAGTGCGGTCGCCGGGGAGCGGGCGTTTCTCCTGGTCGGGCCGGAGACGGACACGCTGCTGCCGTCGCACGACTTGAAGAAGATCGCTTTCTGCACGGTTTCGCTGAAGACCCCGGCGAGCGCCTGGATCGTGCGTGGCAGTACGCTGCGCGACTTCGGCTACGCGCGCTCGTGGACTGCCTGGCCGCTGATACGCCGGATTGAAGCCGGCAGGCCCCTTCGCCACGAGTTCAGGGATGACTCGTATGCCTTGTCCAGATCCGGCTCGCGTCGCTTCGAGCGCCTGACGATCGGCGCTCCCGGCTACCTACCGAAGGTCGTGGAGTGCGAGGCGGGAGCCGACCTGGCGGTCGAGTTGACGCGGTCGACGGCGCCGGCCCTCAACGGCGTGCTGCGAACGAACGGTGTGCCGGAACCTGGCGCGATCCTCGTCGGCGAAGACGGCTGGCCGGTCGGTGCCACGGACGAGGGAGGACGCTTCCGGGCACCGGCGGGCATTTTCCACGTTCTGACCGCGGCCGGCGATCTGGATGCGGTCGAGATCGTCGTGGGGGGTGCGGCCGAGCTCTCCGCGGGCGCGCCGCCGGCGGTGGCGGTCGGCGCAAGACGCGGTGCGTCGAGTTCCGGTGACATGCCGCGCTGGTCAGTGGTCCACTGGTCGTCGGCCCGAATGCCCCTCGCCTTTGAACGCGGGAGACTGACCGGAGCCCCGCTGACGGTGAAAGCCACGCGAGGCGCTGCAACAACGACCGTACTCGCGGAGGGCTTCGCGCCGCTCACGATCGACTGGTCGGCGCTCCCCGCGGCGCTTTCGCTGGAGCCGCTGCTCCGGCTTGAAGGAACCGTTGCGGATCCGACCGGCGCCGGGGTAGGCGGCGCCAGGCTGTCGATCGGCGCATACGGCGCACGTCCCGTGGCTTGGTCCGACGGCGGGGGGCGGTTCTCGCTTGAGGTCGCCGAGCCGCCGGGACGAAAGCAGCTCGTCGTCAGGGCTGCCGGTTACGGCGAGGTACGTCGCGACCTGAGCGAAGTCAGGGGAATGGGACGGCAGCCGATCGTCCTGGAACTGACCCCTCACCGCACCATCCTCGGCCGGCTCGTGGCCGCCTCCGGCGGCGGGATTCGAGGCACGGTAGGGCTGGCCGGGCCGTGGGGTTCGGAGCACTTCGTCGGCGACGCCGCCTTGTGGAACGTCGAGGACTCGATCCTGCTGCAGGTAGTCAGTACGGAGGAAGACGGCGAGTTCGCGCTCCATCCCACCGGCTCGAGAGATGCCTGGCTGGTCGCGGCCGCTCCCGGTCATGGCACGGTGCGGAGGAAGCTGCCGGAATTGGGTGCGGGTTTACCCGGAGAGCAGCATGTCGGAGATGTGGTTCTGGAACCCGAGATCGTCCTGCAGGGTCGCGTTGTCGACGGGGACGGGGCTCCGGTCGAAACCGCCACGATCGTTCTTGGTGCGGGTGAGACCTTCGTTCATTCCTTTCGACGGGGGCCGATGCGCGGTCCAGCGGGCCGGCTGACGACCGGCCCTGGCGGCCGCTTTCGCATCGCGGGGCTGGCGCCGGGCGATCAGCTCTCCCTTCGCGTCTCTGCGCCGGGCTTCGTGCGGGAATCGATCCCCCTGGTCAGGGTGAACCCTTCCCTCGGCGCCGAGGAAGTGGAGGTCCGGCTCCGAGAGGCGCTGGAGTTGAGCGGGCGGATTACGGACGAGGTCACCGGCAGCGCCGTCGAAGGAGTCCGTGTGCACTTCGATCAGACAGTCCGCGGCGGCTTCTCCATGGCAGAGACGGACGAGACGGGCGAGTTTCTGTTGAGCGGCTTTCCGGTTGGTACCGGCGTCCTGAGCGCGGTTGCCGACGGCTACGAGGATCTTGAACGCCCCCTGAGCGAGCCTCCGAGTGAACCGTTGGAACTGGTTCTGCGGCCGAAGCCGGAGATCGAGGTGACGGGTGTGGTGACTCGGGAAGGTGCTCCGGTGCCGGGAGCATCCGTGTCGATCAAGACCGCCGTGTCGCTGACCGACGCCTCGGGCCGCTTCGCAGTGAGGTCGGAGCAGGGACAGGCGAGCCTTGAGTGTCATGTGCCGGGCTCGTCCCAGGCGATCCGGAGGCAGATCGAGGTCGACGCGAACCTCGGCGAACTCATGATCGATGTAACGCCGGTCGTCCTGCGCGGGCGGGTGATCGAACCGGACGGCTTGCCGCTGCCGGCGGCCTCGGTGTGGGCAGAGCGTGACGACGGAGGTTGGTTCGATACGCGGCGTACATCGACGGGGCCGGAGGGAGAGTTCGAGCTGCTCGTCGAACCGGGTTCCTATTCGGTTGGCGCCAGATCCGAGAATCTCGACGGTCCGGAAGTCGAACTGGAGGTCGCCGCAGGCGACGCACCGTACGTGGAGCTGACGGGCCCCGGCGCTGGCCTGCTTCGCGTCGTGGTACTTGGCCTGACTTCCGCCGAGGCAGGCGAGGTTTTTCTGATGGTCGAGACGATCCGTCCCTCCGGAGGGATGTCTGGTCGCGGGATGCACGCCGCCACAGGCGGAACGGCGACCGAGCCGGTGTTCGAGATGCCGTTCCGGCAGCCGGACGGCACGACGACGGTGATCGCCTCCGTTGAGTCCACTGGTCGCGCCCGCCGTGCGCCCTTGCGGATGGCGCCCACCGGGGTCACCGAAGTGGAGCTTTCCTTCGCGGACGACACCGGTGTCGTGGAGGGAACGGTCACGCTCGACGGCTGGCCGCTGGCGGGCGAGCGCGTGTTCGTGACCGCCGAGCGGCGGAACCTGGCCTGGAGCGTGAACACGGATCACCGGGGCAGCTTCCTGATCGAGGGCCTGCGCAAGGGTGACGAAGTAGCGATCGTGGCCGTGGGCCAGCAACGCCGGGTTCGGGTGACCGAGACGACCTCCCGGGTCGACTTCGAGGCCTACAACGCCTCGGTCCGGGGTCGGCTGCTCGATGCGGAAACGGGACTGCCCGCCGCCGGGATGCGGGTCTCCGCGGTACCCGCCTGGAGCGCCGCGGAGAACGAAGTGGCGAGGGCGGTGCGCCGGCAGGCCACCACGCGCACGGCGGAGGACGGCACCTTCGTCATCGACGGTCTGTTCGCGGCCCCGTACCGGTTGGAGATCCGGCCCGCGGGCAGGAACCTCGCGGCCGAACTCGTCGTGGGCTCCTCGGCTGTCGACTTGAGCGGCGGTGACCTGGAAGTAACGGTCGCCGTGCCTCTGACGGAAGAGCGTTAGCGTCGGAACGAGCGCGGTGGCGCACAGCGCCAGCCTGCCCCCAATAGACTCCTACCCATGGCGGAGCGCGTCCTGGTCACCGGCGGGGCCGGTTTCATCGGCAGCCACACCTGCGTCGAGTTACTCGCCGCCGGTTGGGACGTGACCGTCATCGACGATCTGTCGAACAGCTCGCCAGAGGCACTGCGAAGGGTGCAGGAACTGGCCGGGCGAGAACTTCGGTTCGTCGAAGGCGACGTACTCGACGAGGCGGCGCTGAAACAGGCGTTCGACGAGCACGGATGCTCGGCGGTGATCCACTTCGCGGCGAAGAAAATGGTCGGAGAGTCCTGCTCGGACCCCCTCGGCTACTACCGCACGAATGTAGGCGGCACGCTCAGCCTGTTGACGGCCATGCGCCGGCACGATGTGCGCCGGCTCGTCTTCTCGTCGTCGGCGACGGTCTACGGTGATCCGGCCCCCGGTGCCTGTCCGCTGGCGGAGAGCGCACCGCTGAGGCCGTCCAATCCGTACGGTCACACCAAGCTCTGCGTCGAGCGGCTGCTGCGGGATCTCGCCGCGTCGGAGGACGGCTGGCAGATCCTGTCGCTCCGCTACTTCAACCCTGCCGGCGCCCACCCGAGCGGCCGAATCGGTGAGGCCCCACGGGGCGTGCCGGAGAACCTGCTGCCTAGCCTGATGCAGGCCGCAGTGGGAAGGCTGCCGCAGCTTCGCGTGTTCGGGACGGACTATCCGACCAGGGACGGTACGGCGATCCGGGACTATCTCCATGTGGTCGACGTTGCGACCGGGCATCTGCGGGCCCTGGACCGTCTGCCGGAGGTGGAAGGCTGTACTGAGTACAACCTCGGTACCGGAAGAGGGGTCACGGTGTTCGAGGTGCTCGAGGCAGTGAGACGGGCTAGCGGCCGCGAGCTCTCGACTGTCGTCGAGGGTAGACGACCGGGAGACGCGACAGCGGTGTGGGCGGATCCGTCCCTTGCCGAGCAGGACCTGGCGTGGAAGGCGGAGCGGAGTCTCGACGACATCTGCGTCGACGCCTGGCGCTGGCAGAGCGCGAACCCGGAGGGCTACGGGAGTTGAGCGGGGGCGGCAAGCCGGACGTCGGCGGCGACGTGCCGCTCGAGGTGTTCGTCTACTACGACTTCGCCTCCAGCCTGAGCTACGTCGCGCACCAGGTGCTGGCGCGGATCGACGAACGGCTTGTGGCGGCGCGGATCGACTTGCGGTGGAAGGCGATCGACCTGACCGGGGTCGGGAACTTCCAGCGCGGCAGGTTTCTCGACCCGGCGCGGCGGCAGAGTCTGCTGAGGGTGGCGTCAGCGCTGGACGTGGATCTCGATCCGCCCGAACGCTGGCCCGATTCGCGCCTTGCCGGCGAGGTCGCGGTAGTTCTGGACGAGCGAATCGACCGTGGATTCGACCCGGCGATCGAGCGGGACTGGCGGGCGGCCGCGTTCGCGGCGTACTACGAGCAGCCGAGCGAGATCGAGGATCTGCTCCCGGACTTCGAGGGCCGCGTGCCCTTCTCACTCGGTGCCGTAGACGATCTGGCCACCGGCCGCCGGCTGGCTGAGGCCACCCGGCACGCGGTGGCGGCCGGAGTCGAGGGCGTGCCAACCCTGATGCTCGACGTGTTTCCGCTGTGCGGCATCCACGACGAGGAGACGATGCTGGGGATGATCCACCGCTACGCGCGCCGGCGCCGCCAACTGGAGGCGGAGGCGGTCGTCGGGGTCAATTGATGCGCTCGCTCCCCCTGGTGGTCGCCGCTTCCGCGATCCTGGGCTGCTCGTCGGAGGAAGGCGTTTCGGACGCCCCCTCACCACCCTCAACCGGGGTGCCGACGGCACCGGCCGTCCGCTTCGTCGACGTGACGGCCGAGACCGGCCTCGACTTCGTCCACGCGACGGGCTCGACCGGAACGTTTCCGATGCCGGCGATCATGGGCGGCGGCGTGGCGGCATTCGACGCCGACGGGGACGGGCTGCTCGACCTCTACTTCCCCAACGCGGGCAAGGGGGTTGCTGGTGAGGCCGGGCACAACCGCTTCTACCTACAGCGGCCGCGTGGCCGTTTCGTCGACGCGACCGAAGGCTCGGGCCTCGACAACCCGGGCTACGGCATGGGCGCCGCGGTTGCGGACATCGACAACGACGGCGACCTCGACCTGTACGTGACGAACTTCGGCGCCGATGTTCTCTACCGGAACGAGGGGGGCGGCCGCTTCGTTGACGTGACGGAGGAGTTCGGTGTCGCGACGTCCGAGTGGTCGACCTCGGCGGTGTTCTTCGATGCCGACCTCGACGGCTGGCTCGACCTCTACGTTGCCCGCTACGTCCAGTGGCACGAGGCGCGCGAGTGCCAGGTCCAGGGCGGGCGGGTGGACTACTGCGGCCCGCAGCAGTTCGAGGGCGAAGCAGACGTCTTCTACCGGAACGAGGGCGGCCGGCACTTCGTCGACCGCAGCCGCGACGCCGGTGTTTCGTTGATCGAGGACGCCGGCCTGGGCGTCGTCGCCGCCGATCTCGACGAGGACGGACTGCCCGACGTCTACGTCGCCAACGATGCCGATCCGAACCAGCTCTGGATCAATCGCGGCGAGGGCGGGTTCGAGGACGACGCGGTGCTGCTCGGAGCGGCCTACAATCGGTTCGGTGTCGGCGAGGCGGGAATGGGCATAGCACTGGGTGACATCGACGGCGACCAGGATCTCGACCTGTTCCTGAGTCATCTGATCGAGGAGACGAACACGCTGTACGTGAACCTGGGGGGTGCGTCGGGCCTCTCCGACGGCTTCGGCGACCGCGCGGCCGAAGCCGGTCTCGCCGCGCCGAGCACGCCGTACACGGGCTTCGGAACGGCCTTCTTCGACGCCGACAACGACGGCGACCTCGACCTCGCCGTGGTCAACGGCGCGGTCAAACGGCGTCCCGAGGTGCTGTCGGACCGCGACGACTGGTTCTGGCGCGGATACGCCGAGCCGAACCTGCTGATCCTCGGCGACGGCGCCGGCTTCTTCGCCGATGCCAGCGCCGCTTCGGGCGAGTTCGGGACGGCGCGCGACGTGAGCCGCGGCCTCGTGCCCTTCGACCTGGAGGGCGACGGCGACCTGGACCTGCTGGTCAGCAACCTGGAGGGTCCGGCGCGCGTCTACCGCAACGAGACGATCACGGGCTCCGCGCAAGCGGCCGGGACCGGCGCCGGTTGGGTGCGGCTACACGTGATCGACCCGGAACTGCGTCGCACGGCGATCGGCGCCTCGATCGTCGCGTGGGTCGACGGCGGTCCGCTCCGGCGCCTCGTGCTGCCGCTCGGCGGCTACCTGACCGGCGGCGAAGCGCCGGTCCACATCGGCCTCGGCGATGCGCCCGCCGTCGAGCGCTTCGAGGTGACCTGGCCCGGCGGCACGGTCGAGGAGTTCGACGGCGCCGAGAGCGGCAGCGAAGTTGTCCTGGAGCGCGGAGCAGGCCGATGAGCCGGGGTCGCCCGCAGCGTGGAGGGAACGAGTGCCGTAGAGAGGTTCGTCGACTGCACCGCCCGACCTCTGGGTGCGCGGACCTTCTGGTCCGCATCCGGAGCGGCGTCGTCGGTTCAAGCCTCCTCCTCCTTCCCGCCGTCACCCAAGCCGCCGAGCTCCCGGCGCCCGACCTGACCGCCGTCGAACGCCGCGTACGCGCCGCCATCGAGAAGGAACTCGCCACGGCAGCCCGCGAACCCGACTCGCCCTCCACCTGGGGCCGCTTGGCCATGACCCTGCACGCTCACCAGTTCGACGAGGAGGCCGCGGCCGCCTACGCCGAGGGCTCGCGGCTGGCGCCCGGCGACTTCCGCTGGGTCTACCTCCGCGCGAACGTGGAAGAGGCGCGAGATCCGGCCATGGCGACCGCGCTTTACGGTCGGGCCGTGGAGATCGATCCCGCGTACGCGCCGGCCCGCATCCGGCTCGCTTCTGCCATGGAGAAGGTCGGCCTTGCCGCCGACGCGGACGAGCACTACCGGGAAGCCGCCCGCCTCGAACCCGACAACGCGGTGGCCCATCTCGGCCTGGGCCGGCTCGCTCTCGCGCGCGGCGACGTCGACCAGGCCACGCGGCACCTCGAACGCGCCTACGAGCTGAGCCCCGAGACCCAGGCGGTCGTCGCGATGCTGTCGCGCGCCCGCCACCGGGCAGGCGACCGCGACGGGGCGAGGCGTCTCGCGCAGGCAGCGCGCGAACTGCCTCCGCTGCTCCACCAGCGCGATCCGCGCCGGGCCGAGGTCGATCTTCTGGCCGTGGACTCCGAGAGCTTCCTGCGCCGGAGCAAGACGTACCGTGAGACCGGGCAGTTACAGGCCTCGCTCGGGGAACTCCGGCGGCTGATCGAACTGGAACCCGGCAACGCCCAGGCGCACTTCGCGGCGGCCGGTGTCCACGATCGGATGAACCGCCCACAGGAGGCGGTCGCCGCCGCCCGTCGCGCCCTCGAACTCGATCCCGATCTGGCGGGCGGGCGGGCCGTGCTGGCGGGCGCCCTGTTCAAGCTCGGACAGTTCGGGGAGGCGGCCGCCGAGGCGGAGCGCGTCCTTGCAGAAGACCCGGCCGACATCCACATGCTGCTCGTCACGACGATGCTGGCGATGCGGGAGAACGACGTGGAGCGGGCTCTCGAGCGGCTCGACCGAGCGGCCGGGGTCGGCGCCTCCGAACCCCGGATGCGGGAGCTGATGATCCAGCTCCAGCTCGAACTTGCGGACGCCCTGGGTGGCGCCGGCCTCTACGACGACGCGGCTCGCCGGATCGAGCAGGTGGTCGAGACGCTGGAGCGGGCCGGCGCGGGCGATAGCGAACTGCAGCCGCACCGCCGCAGGCTTTCTCAGTATCGCGAGAGGGCACGCGGATGAGTGTGCCCGGACCGGAGAGCGCGGTGCCGGTACGGGTCCGGGTGGCGCCGTCGCCGACCGGCGACCCTCACGTCGGCACGGCGTACCAGGCGCTGGTCAACCTGGCCTTCGCGCGGAGCCGTGGCGGCGTGTTCGTGCTGCGGATCGAGGACACGGACCGCGCCCGCTCCAGCTGTAAGTCGGAGGCGGCGATCCTCGACGCCCTGCGCTGGCTGGGCCTGGACTGGGACGAGGGTCCGTACCGGCAGAGCGAACGGCTGGACCTCTACCGTTCGGAGGTCGACCGCCTGCTCGCCGCGGGCAGCGCCTACCGCTGCTTCTGCACCCGGGAGCGGCTCGACGAGATGCGCCGCGAAAACCGCGCACATCAGCGTTTCCCGGGCTATGACCGCAAGTGCCGGGACCTGTCGGTCGCCGAGTCCGAGCGCCGAGCCGCGGCGGGCGAGCCCCACACGATCCGCCTGGCGATGCCGACCGAGGGCGAGTGCGTCATGCACGACCTCCTTCGCGGCGAGATCCGCCGTGAGTGGGAGCTGATCGACGACCAGGTGATCCTCAAGGCCGACGGCTACCCGACCTACCACCTCGCGTGCGTCGTCGACGACCACGCGATGGGGATCAGCCACGTGATCCGCGGCGAGGAGTGGATCAACTCCCTGCCCAAGCACCTGCGCCTGTTCGAGGCGCTTGGTTACGAGCCGCCGGTCTTCTGCCACCTGCCGCTCCTGCGCAACAACGACGCGAACCGGTCGAAGCTCTCGAAGCGCCGCAACCCGACCTCGATCACCTGGTTCCGGGACGCCGGCTTCCTTCCCGATGCGCTGCTCAACTTCCTGGGACTCATGGTGTCGCGTCGGGCCGAGGGCGAGGAGAAGTTCGGCCTCGACCAGCTCGTGGACGGTTTCCGCCTCGAGGACATTTCGCTCGGCGGCCCCGTCTTCGATCTCGACAAACTGCGCTGGCTGAACGCCCGCTACCTGCGCGAGGACTACGACGCCGACGGCCTCGCGGACCTCGTGCGGGAGTGGTCGATGGGGCAGGAGCGGCTTGCCGCGATCGCCGCCCTCGCACAGCCGCGCCTGGAGACGCTCGGCGATTGGGGCCGGCTGACGACCTTCCTGTTCGTCGACGCGCCGGCCGTCGAGTCGGAGAAGCTGGCGGTCAAGGGTCTCGAAGAGGCTCAGGTCGCCGAGGCGTTTCAGTTCATGCTGTGGACGCTGGACCGCGAGCAGGAGTTCACCGCCGACGTGATCCAGGGCCACTTCCGGCGCCTGTCCGAAGCGCTGGGCATGAGTCTGCGGGACCTGACTCGTCCCTTCTACGTCGCCATGTCCGGCGAGACGGCCTCGTTGCCGCTGTTCCAGTCGATGGAGATCCTTGGCGCGGACCTGGTGCGCGCCCGCATCCGCCGCGCCATCGAGGCGCTCGGCGGGATCTCCGGCAAGCGGATGAAGAAGCTGC
>JAPOVF010000306.1:5674-11343 GCA_026708285.1 Acidobacteriota bacterium | reverse complement strand
GCGGACGAGGGGCTCTTTCCCGTCGAGCGGGAGTCGGTGGACGAGCAGCGCGAGCGGATGGCGGCGCTCCGGCCGGCGCCGGACGAGGACGTTCGCCGCTGGCTCCGCATCCTTCGGTATCGGGAGCTGATCCGGGTCGCGGTCGCCGACTTCAGCGGCCTCGACGACTTCGCCGAGACGACGCAGAAGATCTCCCAGGTGGCGGATGTCTGCGTCCAGCGGGCACTCGATGCGACCGGCCTGGACAAGGAACCGTTCGCGGTGATCGCGATGGGCAAGTGGGGCGGGCTGGAGGTTAACTACAGCTCGGACATCGACGCCCTGTTCGTGGCTTCGGACGATGTCGACCAGGAGGCCCTGCACCGGTTGCAGCGGCAGGCGCCGCAGTTCATCCGCCTGATCTCCGACAACACGGGCGACGGCTTCGTCTTTCGTGTGGACATGCGGTTACGGCCCGAGGGGAAGATGGGCCCCCTGGTGCGGACCGTGGGCCAGTACCTCCGCTTCTACGAGCGCTACGGGATGAACTGGACGTTCCAGGCGCTGCTCAAGGCGCGCTTCGCCGGAGGCGACGCGGCGGCGGCCGAGGCGCTGATCGACGGTACGCGGGGGTTCGTCTTCGACCCGGATAGATCGCCGGAGACCCTGCTGCGGGAGGTCTTCGAGATGAAGCGGATGATCGAGAAGTCGCTCCGCTCCAAAGGCACCGAGATCGGCAACGTGAAGCTCGGCGCCGGCAGCATCCGCGACATCGAGTTCATCGTCCAGTTGCTGCAGCTCTACCACGGCGCCTCCAACAAGAGCCTGCGCTCGCCGAACACGCTGCGGGCCATGTCGCGGTTGCGGGCGCACCGCGTGATCACGCAGGACGAGTACGACCGGTTGCGCGAGGCGTACATCTTTCTGCGCGTCGTCGAGCACGTACTGCAACTGGAGCGGGACCTTCCCGTCCGCCAGCTTCCGCGCGAGCCGAAACAGTGGGCGACGTTTCAGTGGCGGGTGGCCTTCGCACTGCGCCAGCCGCTCGACACCCTCGATCTGGGCGGGCGCTACGAAGAGACGGCGGCCGAGGTGCGCCGGATCTTCGGTGAGTTCTTCGACGAGACGATCGAACTCCTCGAGCACAAGCAGCAGGTACGGGATCGGTGTCCGGACCTGCCGGCAGAGGTGATCGATGAGCACTTCCGCAGGCTGGAGCGAGGCTACTTCCAGGCGCACCCGGTCGAGGACGTGGTGCGCCACCTGGAGATGATCCAGGAGCTCGACGCCGATCGGTTGTGTCGTGTCGATGTGCGCTATGCCGGCTCGACGCGGCGGGTGACGGTGGTGGCGAACGACTACCAGGGCGAGTTCGCCAAGATCTGCGGCCTGCTCGCGGCGTACGGCCAGTCCATCCTGAGCGGCAGCTCCTACACGTACCAGGATGTGGGCGACATCGAGTTCTATCGCCGGCCTCAGCGGGCGCGGCGCCGAGGTCCGGCGCCCCGGCGGGGCAGACGGCGCCGGCGCAGGACTTCGAGTCCGCCGCGGCGCCAGCAGGGACCGACCCGCATCGTGTACTCGGCGGAGGTCCAACCGGCTCCGGACCGGCCTTCGCAGGTCTTCTCCTGGACCGAGTTCGAGCGGGATCTGAACGGGTTGCTGGCGCTGCTCGAGAAAGGCGAGGCGCGGCGCGCCAACGAGGAGCTCACGCTGCGGGTGATGGAGGCGGCGCGGCAGACCCAACCCGGAGCCGACGAGGACCGGGTTCTGCCGCCGATCTCCATCTCGATCGACAACCGGTCGGACGAGCACTGCACCGTTCTCGAGATTAGGAGTCCGGACAGCTTCATGTTCCTGTTCGAGTTCGCGAACGTGCTTTCGACCCGTGACTACTGGATCGACAAGGTCGTGTTCGACACGGTGGACGGTGAAGTGCGGGACCGGCTGTTCGTGACGACCCGGCAGGGCGGGAAGATCGAGAATCGCGTCGACGTCGACAAGCTCCGTCTGACGGTCACGCTGATGAAGCAGTTTGCCCGACGGCTGGCCGTGGCGCCGAATCCACACCTGGCGCTCCGTCAGTTCGGCGCGTTGATCGACGCGGCGTGCGAGCAGGTCTCCGATCCGACGCAGGCGCTCACCTCGTCGCTGGACGAACTGGCCCGCGTCCTGGGGGCCGGGACCTACCTGTGGGAGGAGTTCCTGCGCCGGCAGCACGAGAACCTGATGCCGCTTCTGGCGAACATGGCCGATCTGGACCGGGGCGTCGCCGCCGAGGACCTGAGGCGGCGGCTCGACACCGCGCTCGAGGGCCGGAAGACGCCGGACGAGGCCCTCAACCGGTTCAAGGACGACGAGATCGGTCGGATCGACATGCGGCACCTGACACGGCGGATCGAACACTTCAGCGAGTTCGGTGACGAACTCTCGACGCTCTCTGATGTCGTCCTCACGCGCGCGGCCGAGGAGGCGGTCGCGGAGGTTCTCCGAGGCGCGGACGATCCCGGAACGTGGTGCCTGTGCGCGCTCGGCAAGTGGGGCGGACGCGACCTCGGCTATGCCTCGGACATCGAACTCATGTTCATCTGGGACGCGACGCGGGCGGAGCAGGCGTGGGCAGGGGAAGCCTACGAGCGGGCGGCGATGCGGCTGGCGCGACTGATCCGGGCCAAGCGCGACGGGATCTTCGAGCTGGACTGGCGCCTTCGCCCGGGAGGCGCCTCATCGCCTCTGGCGGCATCGTTCCAGCGCTTCGCCTCGTACTACAGCTCCGAGGGCGAGGCCGACCCCTACGAGCGTCAGGCCCTGGTGCGGCTGCGCACGGTCGCCGGCGACCCGGAGCTGCGGGCCCGGATCGAGGCGCACCGGGGGCAGTTCGTGTTCGAGCGGCGTCCCCACGACCTGGCGCGGATCCGGCATCTGAGGAACCGCCAGCGCTCGGAACTGGTGGCGCACGGGACGACGAACGCGAAGTTCAGTGCCGGCGGTCTGCTGGACGCCGAGTACTTCGTCCAGGTGCGGCAGATCGCGGCCGGCGTGGACGATCCGGAAGTGCGGCAGACGAACACCCTGGACGCGGTCACGGCGCTGCATGACCGCGGCTACGTCACGCAAGAGGTGTTCGACGACGTGGCCGCGGGCTATCGGCTGCTGCGCGCGGTGATCAACTGCCTGCGCATCGTCCGCGGCCACAGCAAGGACCTGGTGATTCCGGAGCGGCAGACGAGCGAGTTCCGCTTCCTGGCGCGCCGGCTGCACAGCCTTGGCCAACTGCCGGATGAAGACGGCGCCTGGGACCGGATCGCGGAGCGGATGGCGGCCCTTCAGCGCCTGTTTGACGACCAGGTCGCCTGAGCATCCGCGCGCTCTCGGCGTCCCAGAACCGGAAACGCGCGCCGGAAGCCGTCGGGCTCCCGGCGCGCGCGTCCCGTGCGATGCGGCGGGGCTACCCGATCGCGACGTTTCCGGTCTCGCCGGTGCGGATGCGGATCGTCTCTTCGAGCGGCAGGATGAAGATCTTGCCGTCGCCGACCCGGCCGGTCTGAGCGCCTTGGGTGATCGCGTCGACCACGACGTCGACGTAGTCGTCGTTCACCGCGATCTCCAGCTTCAGCTTGCGCAGCAGGGCGCCGGCCTCCTTGTGACCGCGGTAGACCTCGGCTACTCCCCGCTGGCGGCCTCGTCCCATCACGTTGGAGACGGTCAACAGGTGAATCTCCTTCTGTTCCAGGAGGTCGAGAACCTCCTGCATCCGGTCGGGCTGAACGATTGCCACGATGTACTTCATGTCATTCCTCCTTCGGCCCTAGTCAACCAGGGTGTAGGCGTTTTCGCGGTGGTCGGTGAGGTCGAGACCGATCCGCTCCTCGTCATCGCTAACGCGCAGACCGACGATCAGGTCGACGATCTTGAGCAGGATGAAGGACACAACCGCGGCCCAGACGATGGTGTAAGCGACGGCCTTGAGCTGAATCGCAACCTGTCCGGCGTTGCCGTAGAAGAGGCCGTTCGTGTCGTTGCCGGGCACCACGTCCGTGGCCCAGAGGCCGGCCGCGATGGCACCCCACATGCCGGCGACGCCGTGCACGCCGAAGACATCCAGCGAATCGTCGTAGCCGAGCTTCGACTTCAGCCACGTGACCGCAAGGTAGGCGAACACCGAAGCGCCGGCGCCGACGCCGATCGCGCCGATCGCGCTGACCGAGCCGCAGGCCGGGGTGATCGCGACGAGTCCGGCGACAGCGCCGGTGATGACGCCCAGAAGCGTGGGCTTCGAGTCCTTGAACCAGTCGATCAGGCCCCAGGTGGCGGCCGCCGTTGCGGTAGCGACCTGGGTGACGACGAAGGCGTTGGAGGCCGAAGCGTTGGCGGCCACGGCGCTGCCGGCGTTGAAGCCGAACCATCCGAACCAGAGGAGGCCCGTGCCGAGCACCGCGAAGGGCAGGTTGTGCGGCGGGGAAGCATGTTCGGGATAGTCGCGCCGCCGGCCGAGCACCATCGCCGCGACCAGAGCCGAAACTCCCGCGTTGATGTGAACCACGGTGCCGCCCGCGAAGTCGAGCGCCCCGTCACCGCCGAGGCCGAAGAAGCCCTCCGAGCCGCCCCAGACCCAGTGGCAGACCGGCGCGTAGACGACCAGCAGCCAGGCGCCCATGAACAGGCAGATGGCGCTGAACTTCATCCGCTCGGCGAAGGCGCCGACCATCAGGGCGGGCGTGATGATCGCGAACATGCCCTGGAAGATCATGAAGAGCGGTCCGGGAATGCCCGTCCCGTCCCAGGCGTCGTGGCTCAGGCCGGCGAGCAGGAAGTAGTCGCCGCCGCCGATCACGCCGCCGAGAGCGTCCGAGCCGAAGGCGAGGCTGAAGCCGACGACGACCCAGAGCACCGTCATCAGTCCCATGCAGAGGAAGCACTGCATGAGGATCGAAAGGATGTTCTTGCGACGGACCAGACCGCCGTAGAAGAACGCAAGTCCTGGCGTCATCAGCAACACCAGGGCGCTGGCGGTCAGCATCCATGCCGTATCGCCGCTATCGACTCCTTCCTGCGCCGCGGCCGGGGCGGCGCCGAGAAGCGCAAGCAGCAACGTGAGTCCCAGGGCCGAACCCAGACCCAGGGTCCGGCCACGCGTTCTGAAGCTCATACGAGTCCCTCCAAATCGTTGATCCGCCCGGCTGGTCGTCTCGCCCGTGCTTCCTCCCGGCGGCACGGGTGAGGTCAGGTCCCTGAACTGACGCCTCGGCGTGCCCGTTCGCCGTATCGAGAATCGTGCCAACCGTGCGGGGGCCGCGGTCCTGGGGGAGCCGGAGCGGATACGAGGTCGCGGCGCGGGGCGGAAACCGGTGCGGTTATGCGACTTAACGCCGGATTGGTTCGGCGGGCACGGGACCCGGCGCTGCTTTGGGAGACGGGCCTGGACGGCCGCACGTCACTCTCAGCCAAACATTCCTGTTCGGCTGAGAGTGCTAGTGCGACAGAACTGTAAGCCGGGTCTTCGCGGCTCAGGGCAGGTCGAGCGCCGGATTGCGGTCGAAGAAGTCGAACGGACGGAGCTCGAAACCGTGCCACAGGACCGGCATGACCGGCCAGTCCTCCGCGCGCGGCAGGTGGTGCATGCCGACGGTGTGCCACAGGACGATGTCCGTGTCCTGGATCGGCCGGTCGGCCTCCGTCCATTCCGGCAG
>JAPOVF010000306.1:0-5259 GCA_026708285.1 Acidobacteriota bacterium | reverse complement strand
GCGACGACGTTCTCCTGCACGAAGCGTCCGTAGGCGTCGGCGGAGGCGTTCTCGAGCAGGGCGTCCGCAGCGCCGGCGTTCACCGGTCCGGCGGCAGGCGTGGGCCGGTCGGCGGAGGCCGCGGCGGTCGTCTCGTAGGCGAGAATGCCGGTGGCGCCGACCCGGACCTCGATCGAACCGTCCTGCCGGAAGATCCAGTCGAGCAGGTAGTCGTAGTTGCCGACGACGCCTCCGACCCGCACGACCAGGTCTCGGCTCCTGCGGCTCTCGGGCCGCTCGGAGGACCAGTGCCGCCAGGAAGGATCGCCTGTCTCGCGCTCGTAGACGCAGATCGTGCCGGGCACGGTGCGTGGATGGCCGTTGGCGCCGGTCTTCGTCGTGTCGATGTAGACGGCGTGGTCGGGGCAGTCGTCTCCGGGCATCAGTGGTTTGCCGAGACCGCCCGCCACGAACTCGCCGGCATCGATGAAGTTCATGGTGTACCAGTTGAACCTGGGGTCCATGTAGGGGACGAAGATCTCGGACAGGTAGCCCTGGTAAAGGACGCGCCGCGGCGTGGCTTCGGAACCCTCGCGGTAGTCCACCAGGGAGACGACGAGCCCCGTGCGCTGATCCGGACGGAGGTGGAAACTCCAGTTCTGCCAGGCGACCTCGTAGCCGTCGATCTCGAATCCACGTCCGAGCGGCTGACGCACCTCGATCGGGCCGGCCATCTCGCGCTCCTCGCCGAGCATCTCGCCGAAGTCTGTCGGAACCGCGCGAATCGGGCCGGGGCCCTCGTCGACGACGCGGAGTACTTCCTCGGATTCGAGGTCCACGACCGCGACCAGGCCTTCGATCGCATGCTGGCTGACACCGTCGGGCTCGCTGCAGCTCACGTGGGCGATGCGGCGGCCCCGCTCCTCGTCCGTCCCGAAGTAGCCGCGCGGTCCGGCGGCGCAATCGACGAAGGTGAGATCGGTGATGCCGCGCACCTCGAGCCCGGCGAGGAAGTCGGGGTGCTCCAGCACCTTGTCGGTCAGCGATCCGAACTCGCCGCCGTGCCAGTTGGGCTCGGCTCCTTCGAGCGATTCCCAGGAGACGACTTCCTCCTCGATCAGGTCGACGATCGCCTCGAAGGAGTCCTTGTCCCTGCGCACCAGTGCGTAGGCCCTGCGGGGCATCGCATCGCCAGCCTTCCAGGCCAGGACCTCCTGCTTGGCCGGCTCCTGGAGCGTCAACTGGGAGAACTTCGTGTCCCTGTCGATATGGCCCGCGTCCCGGAGCAGCACCAGGGTCTGCCAGATCTCGCTTTCGCTCAGGGGATCGAGCGGGTGCTCCGCTGCCGCGGCGGGAAGGCTGGCAGCGACTACGACGGTCAACGCGACGAGCAGGGACGACGTCTTCATGGATGCTCCTTGTTGCACGGATCCGGCGCCGCCGCACCGGGCGCGCCGGGAAGTTCCGGCGTTCAGGGAATCACCCTATCGCGGCCTGTAGACTGGCGGACCGGTGAGCCTGAAGATCGTTCCACCGTCGCGGCGTTCTAGTGCGGGCGCCGACGCCGCTTCGGTTCCGCCGGCGGGCCGCCGCTGGCCGTCTGCGCCCCAGGGCCGACAGTTGTTCCGGACGCCCGCGGATCCGAACAGCCCTCGCCAGGTCAAGACGAGCTTCTCGCTCAAGTGCCTGCACCGGATCGTGGGACTGGAGTACCTGAACTTCGGCATATGGAGCGCCGAAGACCCGCTGGATCTGGCCGGTTTGCGCCGTGCACAGGAGCGCCTGGTGGCGCGGCTGTTCGAACTGCTGCCCCCGGGTGTGTCGTCCGTGCTCGACGTCGGCTGCGGTACGGGTGCGATCACCGAACGCCTGGCCGCGCTCGGTTACGACGTCGAAGGTCTGTCGCCCGATCCCTACCACGGCGAACTGTTTGCCGCGCGGCTTCCGGATCGACGCTTCCACCTCGGTCGCTTCCAGGAGTTCGAGCCGGACCGACACTACGACCTCCTGTTCCTGTGCGAGTCGGCTCAGTACGTGTGGCTCGAAGAATTGTTCGAGGCGGTCGAGCGCTCTCTGGCGCCTGGCGGTACCGTGCTGCTGTGCGACTACTTCGTCGTTCGTCCGAACGACGGGGAGCAATCGAGGAGCGGTCACCCGCTGGGTGATTTCCTGGGGCGGGCGGCGAAGGCCGGTCTCGTCCTCGAAGTCGACGAGGATGTGACCCCGGCCGTGCTGCCGACCCTGCGGTTGGGCCAGGCGATCCTGGACCGCTTCGGACGCGGCGCGCTGGAGCTCCTGCGGGAGACGACGATGCGCCGGTCGCCGCGGTTCGCCGGCTTCGGCTGGCGACTGGCCCGGCCGCTCACCGGCCGCCTGGACCGGCTCGACCGGCTGATCGATCCGGAGCGCTTCGCCCGCGTGAAGCAGTACCGCGTGATGCGCTTCAGGAGCGCTCGGTGATGCGCCGCCGCCGGCTCGGGGCGGCGGTGCTTCCCGCGATCCTGGCTCTCGCGGTTGCCGGCGGTAGCGCGGCCCTGGGCGATGACGGCCCCGACAGGACAAGCGATCCGGCACGGGCGGTCACGCTCGCTGGGCGGCAGATCCTGGCACCGGCCGACCTCGGCCGGCGATCGCTACTCGTTGCCAGCTTTCATCGCGCGGCAAACGGGAGCGCGCGGGCCTGGCGAGCCGCTCTGGACGACGATCCCCGCGCGGGGGAGTGGTCCGCCTACACGGTGATCGTCCTCGACGGGGCGCCGGAGATGATCCGTCGTTTCGTCGTGCGGGGCGTTCGGGGGGAGGTGCCGGAGGATCGGCACGGGTCGTTCCTGATCGTCGAGGAGGACTCGGATCCGTGGCGGACCTTGGTCGGCTCGAGCGGCGAAGGCGAGAACCGGAAGGAAGCCGTCTTCGTTGCCCGGCTGGAGAACGGGGCGGTCTGCGCGCGCGTCCGCGGTGTCGTGTCGGAGGAAGCACTCGACGAGCTGTTCAGCGCCGCCTGTAGCTGATCGTCGTCAACACTCCAGACAGAAGCCGACGCCCGCCGTCACCGCTCGAGACTTGTTACCGAACCAGGGCGGAATCACCGCCGCGAACCCACCTGCCGGACCCCCGGCGGCGACGATCACCAGATCCTCCGGTGACTGCAGTGCCCGGTACTCGCGGTTCCGGTTCGCTTCGCTGACCACGGCGGCCTTGCCGACCCGTTCCCAGTCGCCGCGCCGCACCCGCGCCTGCCGGTGCAGGTAGGCGCGGATGTCCGCCTTCGTCCACTTCACGTCGGCGAAGCGCTCACGCAACTGGGGCGGCAGGACCAGGCAGTGGTTGCCGGCCCAGATCGAGTAGTGGAGCATGTTGGCGCGCATCTCGGCGGCGACCGTGTCCAGGATCGCTTCCGGTTCCGTCGTCCACTCGTTCATGAGCTGGCGGGGCGAACCGGCGGCGAAGACGGTCACCGTCGAGGCGCCGCCGGGTGCGCCGCGGTCGGACCCCAGCGAGGGCCAAGGCGAGCCCTCTTCGTCCTCGGCCAGGCAGTAGCTGAGCTTGCCGGGATGCCCCAGGGTGGAGCGGTCGAGTTCTCCGGGCCGGACGCCGAGCAGATTGCGGAGGATGAGCCGCACGGCCCGGCCGATCGCCAGCGAGGCGCGGTCGGCGCCGCCCAGGGCGTTGAACGTCCCGGTCATGCCGAGTTCCTGGCGGATCGGACCGTTGACGATGATCATCACGGCGCAGCCGCCGGTGCTCGAGGTGGCTCCATGGAGCAGGAAGGCCGGGTCGCACATCGCTTCCACGGCGGCGGCAACGACCGCGAAGTCGCGGGGACGGCAGCCGGCCATCACCGCGTTGATCGCCGCCTTCTGGGCGGTGATTGCCCGGCCGCGGACCGTCTCGACGCCGAGCACCTGGCCTGGCTCCATGACAGCCGCGTCGAGTGCGGCCGCCACCCGTTCCGGCGTCGGCGGCACGATCGGCAGCCCGTCCGTCCAGCCGCGGGCCTCGAACAGTTCGAGGATGCCGTCGTCGTCGCCGGCGGCGTGAACCGAGGCGAGAGCGGCGGCTGCCGGTTCGGTAGCGGATCGTTCGTCGTTCATGGCAACCGGAGGTCAGCCTACCGGCGCCGGCCTTCCGAGGGCCAGTGGAGAGGCGGCAGGCACTGGGTGCGCCGGCCTTCCGGCCGGCTTTCGGGAAAGAACGCGCCTCGAAGCGGAGAGTACGATCAGACGTTCCGACCAAGAGGAGGACGATGAAATGTCTGGAAGGCGGGGAAAGCGGATCGTGAGTAGGCGAGGGTGGGGCGACCGGTGGTTGATCGCCGGAATCGCGATGATGCTGGCGTTCGCCGCCTGCGCCGGACCGGTCGCGGACACCGAGACGGCCGGCGCGGCCGAGCCGGTGAATCCCGATCTGGAGAACCTGGGGCCGCGGGAGGAAGTGCTGTTCTGGACGCCGGAGCAGCAGGTCGCGGGCTACCGGAATGCGGACCTCGTCGGCGACGCGCGCTGGTTCGAGGCCTCCGACGATCCGTACCCGCTGCCGCCGGCGCCGCGGGACCTGTCGGCGGTGACCTACGAGGTCGAGGGCGAGACCTTCACAGCCGAGGACTACATCCGCGACCGCAGGATCGCCGGCCTCCTGGTGGTCAAGGATGACCGGGTCGTGTTCGAGCGCTACGGCCTCGGCAACGACGAGAACAGCCGCTGGATCTCGTTCTCGATCGCCAAGTCCGTCGTCTCGATGCTCTACGGCGCCGCGATCGCCGACGGCTACCTCGGCAGCGTCGACGATCCGGTCACGAAGTACCTGCCGCTGCTTTCGGGCGGTGGCTACGACGAAGTGTCGATCAGGGACGTGCTGCAGATGGCCTCAGGCGTCGACTGGAACGAGGACTACGCGGACCCCGAGTCCGACGTGGCGACGCTGCCGGGGCCGATCGTTCAGCAGACGAAGTACATGGCGGGGCTTGAGGAACTCCATCCTCCGGGCGAGGTCTTCAACTACAACACCGGCGAGACGAACATGGCCGGCGCCGTGCTGCGGGCGGCGATCGGCAACAACCTCTCGGCCTACCTCGAGCACAAGATCTGGGGACCGTTCGGCATGGAGGCCAAAGCCAACTGGCTGCTCCACGAGGAGGGTGGCGGCGAACTGGGCGGCTGCTGCATCAACGCGACGCTCCGCGACTACGCCCGGATCGGGATCTTCGCGATGAACGGGGGCGTCCTGCGCGACGGTACGCGGGTGCTGCCCGAAGGCTGGATGGAGGAGTCCACGACCCCCAGC
>JAPOVF010000197.1 GCA_026708285.1 Acidobacteriota bacterium | reverse complement strand
TCGACCAGGAAGATGGCCCAGATCGCGGCTCGGATCCCGCGGCTCGGGCGAATGCGGGGATCCATTCGCTTCTTCTGCAGCCAGAGCACGGCGCCGCTCTGAATCGGCAGCAGCATCCCGGCGACCAGGGAGCTGATCGTGATCAGCAGTCGCGGGTTCTGGATCCACATGTAGACGATGAAGCAGAAGATCGGGACGACGGCGCAGTAGCCGCGGATCCAGAGCCTGCGGGCGGCCAGGTTCTGCCGCTTCAGGTAGCCCAGCTCCATGATGTAGTCGGGGATGTAGCGGGCTTCGCCGGCAATGAACGAGAACATCGTCGAGAACAGGATGCAGAAGGCGCCGACGCCGAACAGCCACAGCGCCCAGGGACCCAGGGTCTGGGTGAACATCTCGGACAGCATGGAGATCGTCTCCAGGCCGTCGGGTTCCTTGCCGAGCTTCTTCAGCACGCCGGCGCCGAGCATGTAGAAGGGCACCGTCGCGCAGGTCAGCAGGACCAGCGTGACCCAGACGTCCGTCTGCATGACCCTGATCCAGCCCCGCGCGCGCGTCTCCCACCCCGGCGCGTCGCTGCGGCCGATGAAGTTCGGGTAGCCCTTCTCGACGCACCAGTACTGGTAGGCGGAGGTCTCCGCGGAGTTGACGCCGGTGTAGCCGTAGACGGCCATGGCGGCCACGAGGAACTCGGGCGGGAAGCTGAACGTGAAGCCCGACGCGAGGTCGGCCCGCGTGACGGCGAACACCGTGCCCTGCATCAGGATCGCGCAGACGAGCGTGGCGCCGGTGAAGATGATGACCAGCGCAAGCATCACGTTCTCGAGGATCCGGTAGGAGCCCGTGGTCAGGACGGCAATCGTGATGATGGCCAGCAGCCCGGCCGCCAGGGTCGACGGCACCTCCGGGACCAGCAGGGTCAGAGCCTGGCCGGCGCCGCCGATGATGCCGCCCATGCCCAGCAGTCCGGGAACCAGGGCGATCAGGGCGATAGCGACGGCGAAGCTGACGTGGCCGCGGCCGATCCGGATCTGGAACGGGAGGCGGTTCATCGCCCGGATGTAGGTGTCGCCCGAAACCAGCGTGTACCGGGCGAATTCCGCCTGGATCAGGGACTTGATCCAGCAGGAAAGGAGCACCCACCACAGCAGAACGAAGCCGGCCGCGGCGCCCAGGGTCGAGGTCAGGATCATCTCGCCCGAGCCGACGATCGCGCCGGAAATGACGACGCTCGGGCCGAGGTAGCGAAGCCGCCTTCGCCAGCTCGTGGGCGGCGGGGCGGCGCCGCCCGCGCGGACGGTGTAAGGATCGCTCCCCTGTTCGACGTAGGTGCTTGACGCCATTCAGTCGAGAAAGGGCCCAAGGACCACGTAGCGGATGACGAACCCCGCCAGAACCAGCTCGACCAGGAAGATGGACCAGACCCCGAACCGGATTCCGCGGCCGGGACGTATGCGGGGATCCAACCGTTTCTTCTGCAGCCAGAGCACGGCGCCGCTCTGCATGGGCAGCAGCATTCCGATGACCAGTGAACTGATCGTGATCAACAGTCTCGGGTTCTGGATCCACATGTAGACCGTGAACGCGAAGAGCGGGATCACGGTGCAGTAGCCGCGGATCCAGGACTTGCGCGCGGCCAGGTTCTGCCGCTTCAGGTACCCCAGCTCCATGATGTAGTCGGGGATGTAGCGGGCGCCGCCGGCGATCGAGGAGAGCATCGTCGAAAACAGGATGCAGAAAGCGCCGACGCCGAAGAGCCATAGGGACCATGGCCCCAGGGTCTGGGTGAACATGTCCGACAGCATGGAGATCGTCTCGAGGCCGTCGGGCTCCTGGCCGAGTTTCTTGAGCACCCCGGCGCCGAGGATGTAGAAGGGCAACGTCGCGCAGGTCAGAAGCACCAGGGTGACCCAGACGTCGGTCTGCATCACCTTGATCCAGCCCCGGGCGCGCTCCTCCCAGCCCGGCGCGTCGCTGCGGCCGATGAAGTTCGGGTAGCCCTTCTCGACGCACCAGTACTGGTAGGCGGAGGTCTCCGCGGAGTTGACGCCGGTGTAGCCGTAGACGGCCATGGCGGCCACGAGGAACTCGGGCGGGAAGTCGAAGGTGAAGCCCGACGCGAGTTCGGCCCGCGTCACGGCGAACTCTGTACCCTGCATGAGGATCGCGCAGACCAGCGTGGCGCCGGTGAAGATCATCACCAGCGCCAGCATCACGTTCTCCAGGATCTTGTAGGAGCCTGTGATGAGCAACGCGATGGCCACGGCGGCAAGCACGCCGGCGGCAAGCGTGGAGGGGATCTCCGGTACCAGCAGAGTCATGGCCTGGCCGGCGCCGCCGACGATCCCGCCGAGGCCGAGCAGTCCCGGAACCAGGGCGATCAGGGCGATCGCGATCGGGAAACTGACGTGCCCGCGTCCGATCGGAATGCGGCCGGGGAGCCGGTTCATCGCCCGGATGTAGGTGTCCCCGGAAACCAGCGTGTAGCGCGCGAACTCCGCCTGGATCAACGACTTGATCCAGCAGGAGAGAAGGACCCACCAGAGCAGGACGAAGCCTGCCGCGGCACCCAGAGCCGAGGTGAGGATGATCTCGCCCGAACCGACGATCGAGCCGGAGACGACGACGCTCGGGCCGAGGTAGCGAAGCCGGCTGCGCCAGGTGACGGGTGGCGGGGCGGCGCCGCCCTCGCGGACGGTGTAGGGATCACTCCGCGGAATGTTGGAGTCGCTCATCGGCTGTCGAACGGAAGTTGGGACTCTACACCGCCGGGCCGGCCACGAACGGGCTGGTACTCTCAACAGTCGAGTGTGCCGGCGCGGTCGCCGGCATTTCGCGGGTACGGAGCGCAGGCAGGGAGGCCGGATCGGATGAAGCACCGACGAATCGCATGGATCGGCTTCGCCTTGCTGGCGGCACTGCTCGCGACCGCCGCGTACGCTCATCTCAAGGCGTCGAAGACGAGCCCCGAGGACGGCGCGACGCTCTCCGGGCCGGTGCGCACACTGCGGGTGTGGTTCAACCAGGAGCCGGATGTGCCGCTGAGCAAACTCGAGCTCGAGGGGCCAGCGGGTCCGATGAAGGTCGAAGGTCTCCACACGATGGGTGAGAAGGACCTGATGGCGCGCGTTTCGGGCCGCATGCCCGACGGCGCCTACACCGCGCGCTGGAAGACGGCGGGCGACGATGGTCACGTCCTGACCGGCGAGTGGTCCTTCACGATCGACCGCGGAGGCCACTGAACCGATTGCGACGGTTCCGGCCATGAGTTGGGAGGTGGCCGGCCGCTGGTCGGTCTACATTCCCCTGCTCCTGGTCTGCGGGGTCCTCGGCGTTTGGCTACTGGTCGTGGTGCGCGGCGCCGCTCTTTCGGTGCGCGATCCGCAGGTTGGGCTGAGGCGCGTGGGATGGCTGTTCGGCATGCTGCTGCTGGCGGCGGTGCTGCTCCGGGCGGGCTTCCAATCGATCGAAGTCTGGGGGCTGAGAGAGTGGCTCTCTTACGAGAATCTCCGAACCGTGGCTCTGGAGAGCCGTTGGGGCGGTCGGTGGCAGTGGCAGGCCGCTGCGGCCGCCGTGACCGCCCTGGGAACCGTCGCCATGCTGAGGTCCCCGATGGCCGGCGGCTTGATCGCCTCGCTCGGTGTGCTGGGCGTGGCGGCGGCGTTGCCGATGACCGGCCACGCCTACGGGAAGCCGCTGGCTTGGGTCGCTCAGAGCGTCCACATCCTGGGCGCCGGGTTCTGGATCGGCACCCTGGTCGTCGTGCTCCTGTTGCCGCTCGTGCTGTCCGTGCCCTCCCGGGCAGAGGTCGCTTCGATGCATCGCTACTGGTTGCGGGCGTTCTCGCCTCTGGCGGTGATGGGCGCCTCGATGCTGGTTCTGAGCGGCGGGCTCCTCGCGTTCCTCTACCTGCCGGTCTGGGACATGCTGTGGACCGATCCTTACGGTCAGGTCCTCCTGGTCAAGGTGGGCCTCAGCGTCTTCGTGCTCTTCTTCGGAGCGGTGAACTACCTGCGGATCCACTTCAGGCCCGACCTGCACACGGACCCCCTACCGAGGACTGTTGCACTCGAAGTTGTCTTCGCGCTCCTCGTGCTCGCCGCCACGGGACTGCTGACGAGCACGGCACAGCCCGACATGCACTGACTTCGCGGCGCGTGACGCTCAGAAGTTGATTCGGGTGCTGATGCCGATGGTCCGCGGCGGGTTCGTCAGGTAGCCGACCCGCGCTCGTGTACCTCGTTCCTGGTCGAGAGCCAGGAAGGCCCGTTCATCCGTCGCGTTGTTGACGAACAGTGCGACATCCCAGCGTTCGTTCAGGAAGCCGAGGCGCAGATTCAGCAGGTCGTAGGCGGGCAATTCGGGGTTGAACCGGAACACGGACTGCGTCAATGGACCGCCGACCGGGTTCGTGGCGGACAGGGCCAGCAGATCGACGGTGCCGAACCCCGGGGCGTGGTCGCCGATCTGGGTAAAGCGGGAGCCGACGTGCTGGAAGGCTCCTGTCACGTAGCCGGCCCAGTTGCCGGCCTCCCAGCGGTAGGTGGCGGCGACCGCCGCCTGGAACTTCGGCACCGTCGGCAGGCGGTTGCCCTTCTCGATGCCGGACACCACGCTGGTCGTGCCGTCGGCGGCGGTGGAGGTCAGGGTCGATCCGAGTTCGGAGTCGGAGTAGCTGGCGGAGATGGCGTAGTCGAAGGCCCCCGTGGGCTGGGCCGTCAGCTCGAGTTCCAGTCCCGTGCTGCGGGCATTGGGTACGTTGAAGATCAGGCGCGACGAGCAGGAGCCCGCGGTCACCGTCGTCTGCAGGTCCGAGATGTCCATCGTGAACGCCGCAACGTTGAACGTGCCGCGGCCGCCCATGATCGTGGACTTCGAACCGATCTCGACGTTCCAGAGTTCCTCATCGTCCCAACTGTCCCGGCCGCTGAAGGTCGCGAGATCCTCCGGCGTGCAGACGGGTACGTTCAGCGGATCGTTGATGCCGCCGAGCCGAAAGCCCTTCGATACCTGCGCGTTGAGCTGGGTGTTCTCGCTGGCCTGGAAGCTGGCGATGAAACGCGGCGCGATGCCGTCCGCGCTGGTTTCCCCCTGGGTCGGCCCCGGGTCGGCGAACAGGCCGTCGAAGAGCTGGGCGCGGCTCTCCTCGTAGTCGTACCAGCGCGCGCCCGCGGTCAGGTCGACCCGTTCGCTGGCGGTCCAGGTGATCTCGAAGAAGGCGGCGGTCTGGTCGAACTCGTAGTTCAGATCGGAGTAGAACAGCTCGTCGACGGCGGCGCCGAAGCCGCCCGCGGTGGGAATGCCGGTCATCGCCTCGAAGCCGGTCACCGGAAGGCTCTGGCCGTAGTCCCGTTCGCTGGTGCTGTAGAAGACGCCCAGGACCCAGTGCGTGTACTCGTCGCCGCTCGCCAGCCGTAGTTCCTGGGTGAGACCGGTCGCGGTCGTCGCGTCGATCAGAGGCGCGTCCAGGGTGTAGACGGCTTCGGGGAGGCCGATCGTGGCGCCGGCGACGCTGGCGTAGAGGGCGGTCGAGTCGCGCACGACGAGGACGTCGCGGTCCGTGGCCGAGGTGATCGAGGTGAAGTAGTAGCCATCGGGGAGATCGATCACGACCTTGAGGTCGGCGAGCAGGAACTCGTCGGTGGTTGGCTCCTCGAACTGCGTGAAGAGCTGGCGCTCGCCGAGATCCACGGCGGGACGGGTCGTCGTGTACGGGTTGGCCAGGATGTTGAAGTCGTCGATCCGGTTCCAGCCGTCCATCTCGACTTCCTGGTAGATCAGCCGGGGTGTGACCGTGACGTTCTCCGACGGCTCGAAGCGCAGCGCCCAGCGGGCGCCGGTACGTTCGCCGGAGTTCACGTCCTCGTTGACGCCCAGGTCGGGCTGAACCGCGTCCATGAAGCCGCCGAAGACCGTGTGGTGGGCCGTGATCCGCATCGCGGACCGGTCGCCCACCGGCACGTTGACAGCCACCTTCGCGCTGCCGCCCATGCCGCCGTCGCCGACCGAGTTGAGCGAGAACTCACCGAAGCCGTCGGAGACGCCGATCTCTGGCTGGTTCGTGATGTAGCGGACGGTGCCTGCGAGCGACCCGGATCCGAAGAGAGTCCCCTGTGGGCCCCGCAGGACCTCGACGCGCGACATGTCGAAGAGGTCGATGTCCGGCGTGAACAGGGAGAGGGAGATCACCGATTCGTCGAGGTAGATGCCGACCTGCTCCTTGACCCCGGGTTGGTCGCGGACGATCTGCCCGGAGGCGACGCCGCGCATCGCCACCTGGCTTTGGCCGGGGCCGAGGTTCTGCACGGTGAATCCGGCCACGTTGGCCGCGATCTCCTCCAGGTTGTCCACGCCCCGGTTCCTCAGCACCTCCTCGCTCGGGGCGACGACGGAGAAGGGGACCTCCTGCAGGTTCTCCTCGCGCTTGCGGGCGGTGACGGTGAGTTCTTCGGAGAAGGTCTGGCCCGGCATCGCCCGGGCTTCGTCGCCGTCGGCTTCCTGCGCCGCGGTCGGAGTGGCGACTCCGCACCAGAGGATGGCGAGGGCGGACACGAGCGAGGGTCCGTAGGGAGAGGATCGAGTCATGCCAGTGCCGTATACGGTAAACGGTCCGCTCGGGTTGAGTTCGGTCGCTGAACGCTCGGTCAGGGTCGAAGGTGAGGTGCGAGCAGCTTGCTCCACTGCTTGCCGTAGGGATGGACTTTCTCGGCCTCCTTCTCGTCGCGGTAGACGGGACGGCCCGAGTTGGCCCACTCGAAGATCGAACCCTCGAGGTTCCAGACCCGATCGCCGATCTCCGGGTCGTGCAACTGGATCAGATCGGCGACGGCGGCGGACGACCGGTAGCCGACGGAGCAGTAGAGAACGATCGGCCGGTCCGCTTCCGTCTCGGCGATCAGGTCGGCGATGTCCTCACCCTGAGCGTGGACCGCGCCGGGCAGGTGGCTGACTTCGTACTCGAAGGGTTCCCGGACGTCGATGATCAGCGGTGGCGTCCTGTCCTCGAGCCGACGATCGAGTTCCTCAATGCTCATCTGCGGAACGCCGGGAAAGCTGGCCCGTACTAGGGCCTTGAACTGGGACATGCTCGCCCCGCCGCAGGCCGCGGCCAGAAGAAGCGCAATCGGCCAGAGCGTTGTCGCAAGCGTTGCCGGAGCCCGGACCCTCATCGTGGCCCGGTTTCTCTCGCGTCCGCGTGTGCCGCCGTCGTCACTCGCCGGCAGCGGCGCCCGTGGCTTCGGTCGACGTCACGCGGCCGGCGGGTTGGCCGACCATCTTCATCTCGAACGGCCGCTCCGTGTCGGCCCCCATCGTGATCGTGCCCTGGAGCGCCCCCTGCGCGTCGAGTTCCGCTTCGATCACCGTCGTGATGGCCGACGCCTCGGGCGTGGGGAAGTGGGTCGTCACCCGCAGGCGGTCGCCGGACCAGGCGAAGTCGTCGAGGGTGATCGTGAACATCTGCAGGCCGGATGCCAGGTAGAGGATGCCCTCGCCCTCGCGCGGCGCCCAGAAGGCGATCGGCAGGAACCCGTCGGCCAGGAAGGAGGTTCCGCGGGGGTGCCGGCCGATCAGCTTCGTCAGCTTGTCGACGTTCTCCTTGGGCCGGTGGTAGCCACCGTCCTTGCGGACGATCTCCATGAAGCCGACGAACATCTCGTTGACCACGTCGCCGCGGTAGATGATCTCGCGGGTCGGATCGGGGTTGGCCGGGTTGCTCTCCGAGTTGTCCCAGACCGCCGTGACCTCGATCCGGCTCGAGGCCGGCAGGTCGATCGGTTCGATGGGGTAGTAGAGCCACTGCCAGTTGTAGTCGTACTTCGGCACGTCGAGCAGCGTCTCGGATGTGCCGTCGGCATGGACGATGCGGTAGGTCATCGCTTTGCCGCGAACGTGCATGTGGGGGCTGAAGGCGAGGATCTGCATGTCGTCGTCGGGTTGGAAGAAACCCTCCTCAGCGTGGTGACCCGCGCCCGGCGGAATGCGGATGCCGGTGTTCGCCACCGAGACGGTCGCCACCTCCCGCTGCAGCTCGCCTTCGCCGAAGTGGATGCCGATGCGCGTTGTGTCGGACGTCGCTTCACCAAACGGGTGGTAGTGGGAGTCCATCGTGATCGTCGTGCCCGGGCCCAGGACGCGACCGGTGCCCTCGGGGAAGACGTAGGGCGGCATGCCCGCGGTCCAGATCCCGAACACGCCGCTGCCGGCGGCGCCCTCGCTTACCCTCTCGCCGGAGCCGATGGGGCCGCCGCTCTCGCGCCGCGGCGTCGTGTACGTGGCCTGGAAGTGATGCGTGGCGCGGCGGTCGCCGGGAAGGAACTCGATGGCCCGGACCCATCGCTCTTCTTCGAGGTCGAGCGCGATGCGCTGCTTGGGGAAGAGGTCCGGGCCTCCGGCAGGCACGTCGACCCGGTCGAGCGTCAGCACGTAGTCCGGTTCGCCCAGGGTCCAGCCCTCGCGGAAGGTCGGTGCCGGTGGCAGGTCGGCGGGGTCGCCCTCGGGCGCGCCGCCCGCGGCCCAGCTCATGATCGTCGCGATCTGCTCGGTGGAGAGGGAGAGGTCATTGCGGAACACGACGTGTTCCGACTCGGCGCTCCAGGGCGGCATGTCGCCGTTCTCGACCGCCCGCGCCATGGCGCGCGCCCAGGGGCGGGCCTCCCGGTAGGAGAGGAGGGACATGGGCGCGGCCTGGTTCGGACGGTGACATTGCACGCACTTGTCGAACAGGATGGGCGCCACGTCGCGGCTGAACGTCGGCGTGTCGGCCGCGCCGGCTGCCGTGGCCGTGAGCAGGACGGTGCTGGCGACCAGCGCCGCGATCGTGTTCGGGCGTCGGTGGATAGGGGATCTCATGAGCAGGTTCGTCCCTGAGCTGATGGGTTTGGCGATTGCGTTCAGTCTAGCAAGCGGCCGCCTGATGTTCGGCCCTTGCGGTAGGCTCGACGACGCTTTCCCTGAGGTCCGTGGAGACGAAACGGAGGACACTCCATGCGCATCGATCGAACTGCCCTCGCCATCTCTCTACTCGCCGTTTCGGCGATGCTGATCGCGGCCCCGGCCGTGGCGGCGGGTGAAGACGACATCCCCCGCACAGCCAGCGGCAAGCCCGACCTGACGGGTCGCTACAACATCGCGAGTTCGACACCGTTCGAACGGCCGTCGGAGTTCGGCGACAAGCTCTTTCTCACCGTCGAGGAAGCGGAAGAGATCATGGAGCGGACCCGTGCAGCGGTGGCCAGGTCCTACGCCGCCAGCGATCCGGAGCGGTCGGCGCCCCCGGCCGGCGGCGACGGCTCCCCCGGTGCTGCGGGCGCGGTCGGCGGCTACAACTCGTTCTGGACCGATCGCGGGAGCGCCCGCTTTGCCATCGACGGGAAGTTTCGCACCTCCATCCTGACCGATCCGCCGAACGGCCGCATGCCGGCGCTTTCCGAGGCGGGGAAGGCGCGCCGGGCCGACTTGCACCCGTACGCCTACAAGAACACCGGCACGGCCTGGTGGCTCGAGACCGGCGACGATCCCTACGACGGCCCGGAGACGTTGTCGGTCCTCGATCGCTGCCTGTACCTGGGAGCGGCGGCGACTCCGGCCCGACCGATTCTCTACAACAACCTGAAGACGATCACGCAGACCGAGGACCACGTGGTCATCCTGGTCGAGTGGATGCACTGGGCCAAGGTCGTGCGGCTGAACGCGGAGCACGCGCCGCCGGAGGTGCGTTCGCTGGGCGGCGACTCGATCGGCTGGTGGGAAGGCGACACCCTGGTGGTCGAGACGACGAACTTCCTCGCCCAGCCGGGCGTGCCGCGTGACGGCCTGAAGGTGGTCGAGCGCTTCGCCCGCCAGAGCGCGGACGGGCTGCTCTACGAGTTCACGGTTCACGACCCCGACTACACCGCGCCCTACAGCGGCGAGTTCATCTGGCCGCAGACCGAAGAGCAGAACTACGAGTACGCCTGCCACGAGGGCAACTACGCGATGGGCAACATCCTGCGCGGTGCGCGGCTCCTCGAGCGGGAGTACCTGGAGCAGAAGGCGCAGGCGGGAAGCACGGGGTCCGGCTCCGGACTCGACTGATCCCAGGGCGTTGATGGAGACGTTCTCCTACGACGCGTGGGACCGCCTGTTGGCCGAAGTCGTCGCCGACGACGGCAAGGTCGACTACGAGCGTCTCGCGGACCGGCGCGCGCTGCTCAAGGAGTTCGTTGCTGAACTCAGCGCCGCGTCCCCGGACAGCCGCCCGGACCTGTTCCCGGCGGAAGAGGACGGTCTCGCGTACTGGATCAACGCCTACAACGCGTTCACTCTGGACGCGATCGTCGATGAGTACCCGATCCGCTCGGTGTGGAAGACGCGTGACGGCCGGTTCTTTCAGCGCCGGCGGCACGTCGCGGGGAACGCGGCGCTCAGTCTCGACGACATCGAGCACGAGATCCTGCGTTCGGAGTTCGTCGAGCCCCGGATCCACTTCGCGATCAACTGCGGCGCGAACGGTTGCCCTGCGGTGCGACCCTCGGCGTACCGGGGCGAGGGCCTGCGCGACACGCTGCGCGAAGCGGCCGGAGCATTCCTGGCGAACCGCTGGAATTGCCGCGTGGATCACGAAGCGGAGCGGGTCTACGTCTCGCGGATCTTCCGTATGTACGCCGAGGATTTCGCCGGCGGAACGGGGACGCGCGAGGAGTACCGGCGCGGCGTTCTCCGTTTCGTGGCCGAGCACGCGGGTCTCGACCTGGCGCAGGTGGGAGACTACGAGCTTGTCTACAACACGTACGACTGGGGTCTCAACGACACGCACCGCGATCCGAACATCGGCCCGATCACGTTCCATGAACCCGTGGAGCACTTCTCCGCGGCCGACGGCGAACTCAGGGAACTCCATCTCTACGAGGGGAACTTCTGCAACCGGGACTGCTCCTGGTGCACGATCAACGGTTCGCCCGAGGGCTGGTACCGGTCGTACACGCCCGAAGTACTCGACCAAGCGCTCGACACGCTGGCCGTGGACGGCAACCTGAAGTTCTACGGCGGCGAGCCGACGCTGCATACGCGGGAGATCGTCGCCGCGATGCGCTATGTCCGGGAGCGAGGCTTCACCGGGCTGATCACGGTGTTCTCGAACGGCATTCAGGCGGAGAAGCTGATCTCGATCCTCGAATCGGATCCGAAGAGCGAGGCGGTACTCAACTATTCGATCTACCACGGCCGCGACGCGGATCCCATGCCTGCCTACGCGCGCGAGCGCCTGGAGGATTGGGCGTGTGCGAACCCGAACCGCATCTTCCAGGGCTACAAGGTGCTGTTCCACGCGGGCGCCGGCGCCGACCAGGAGTTCGCCCGCGACCGCGAGTCGGAGTACCACGGCATGGGCAACCGCTGCGTGCGCTGCTTCCCGGTGTTGACGACGAAGGGCCGGTTCCACGCCTGTCCCTTCGCCGCCGAGATCGACTCGCCCCACTTCGACCTCGGCGC
>JAPOVF010000167.1:4960-11595 GCA_026708285.1 Acidobacteriota bacterium | reverse complement strand
TTCCTCGGCGAGGTCGAGCGCCTTCTCGAACTGGACGGCGGCGGCGTCCTGGAGTCCGCTGCTCGCCATCGCTTCGCCGACATCGGTGAGTAGCTGGGTCAGGGCGTTCCGGGTCGGGGCGTCCTGGGGACGGGTCTTGTAGGCGCGGTCGAGGATCTCCACGGTGCGGACGACATCGCCCCGTTCGGCGCTGATGATCGCGACGAGCAGCATCATGTTCGCGTCGCCGACGTCGAGTTCGAGGGCCTCGTCGGCCATGGCGAGTGCACCGCTCAGGTCGCCGTTCTGGAAGAGGCCACGGGCCAGGAAGGCGGCCACGCCCTCGAGTTCGGGATGCAGCTCGTACGCCCTGCGGGCGGCGGCCAGCGAGCCCGGCTGATCGCCGGACGCCGCGAGCACTTCGGCGAGGGCGAAGTGGAGTTCCGGCCTGGAACCGTCGGCGGCGATGCCGGCCCGCAGTTCACGCTGGGCCAGTTCGAGTTCGCCGTGGACGCGGTGGGCGTTCGCTCGCCGCAGGTAGCTGCGAACGTCGAGGGCGAGATCGTGGACGCTGGAGCGGATCGGGTCGTTGCGGTAGTTGATGCGTCCCAGTGAACGCGCGGCGGCGGCGATCTCTTGCCCGCGTTCGCGGTCGCCGACCTTGGCGTGCGCCTGCGCGAGGGTGACGGCGAAGGATCGGTTCTCGGGTGCCAGGTCGCGGGCGCGGGACAGGTGGCGAATGGCCGCGACGGGATCGCCCGCAGCCAGGGCGAGGCGGCCGAGGCCGGCGTGGGCGTGGGCGTTGGCCGGCATGAGCCGGGCCGCCTGCTCGTACTCCGTGGCGGCGTCGTCGAACTGCCCGGTGCGCTCCAGGGTCTCGGCGTAGCGGACGCGGGCGGGCGCGTAGTCGGGGTCGAGGGCCAGGGCGGTGCGGTAGAGCGGGAGGCTCTCGGCTGCGGAGCGCTCGTCGATCAGGGCGGCGAGAAGGTAGGGCCAGCGGAATGTCTGGGGCGAGAGTGCGTGAGCCTGACGGTAGGCGGCGATCGCTTCGGCGGTGAAGGTGTGGGCTTCGAGGACCATGCCGTAGCGGCCCCAGGCCTCGGCGTTTTCTGGGGTGGCGCGGAGGTCGGCCTGGAGCGAGGCGAGACGCTGGCGGACGGCGGGTTCGGCGCCGTCGAGCTGTGGTTGGGGGATCTGCTGGGCGTGGAGGGTGGCAGCAGTGGCCACCGCGAGGAACAGACTGAGTACGCGGAGCACTACTGGACCTCTCCATCGCCTCGGATGAGTTCCACGACCTGATTGGCGGCTGCGCCGTCGAAGCGTTCGGTGAGGCCGTCGGGCCAGACCACGTCGAAGCCCTGCACGACCGCGGAGGCTCCGAGCCCGACGTGGGCGGTTGACGGTGCGGCGGAAAGATAGCTGCCGGCTGGCTGCGCGTGGAGGAGGCGCGGGCCGTTTGGCGTACGGACCACGACTCTGGCGCCGGTCGCTTCGCGGCCCAGTCGTGGATCGATGACGCGGATCTGGAGCCAGTTCGCGGTGGCTGCGTGGTCGGCCGGGGTCCCCGGGTCGATCGTGAGGTTGCGGAGTATCTGCGGCGGTCCGTCCAGGTTCGCGATCACCAGATCGAGGTCGCCGTCCCGGTCCAGGTCGGCGGGAACGAGTGCCCGGCTGAGGCCGAGCTCGGTCCAGGGCGGTTCGGAAGACGCCTTGTGGAACCGGCCGCCCTGGTTGACCAGGAAGAGGTTGGGTTCCACGTAGTCGGACCAGAGCCCGGGCGGCGCCAGCGCGGACGGCCGCCGTTTGACGGCGCCGTTGGCGACCGCGAGGTCGAGATCGCCGTCGTTGTCGGCGTCGAAGAAGGCGGTGCCGAAGCCGGTCAGGTCGAGGCTCGCCGCGCCGAGGTCGGTTTCGATCGTCGCGTCCTCGAAGCCGGGCAGGAGGAGGTTCCGGTAGTACGTGTTCGTTTCGGTGATCAGGTGCGTGACGAACAGGTCGACGTCCAGGTCGAGGTCGGCGTCGCCTGTGGCGATGCCCATTCCCGCCTCGCTGTTGCCCCAGCGGTTGTAGGCCGAGCCCTGGAGTACGCCGTCGTCCACGAAGCGGCCGTCGCCCTGGTGGATCCAGAGGTTGTTCGGGTCGGCGTCGTTGGCGACGTAGATGTCGACCTGTCCATCGTGGTCGAAGTCGGCTGCGACGACGCCGAGCCCGGCGTCGGTGACCGCGGTGATTCCGGCCGCGGCGCTCACGTCCTCGAACCCGCGGCCAGCCAGGTTGCGCAGCAGCACGTCGCTCATCCCTTCGAACTCGGTCGGCCCGCAGAAGTCGCGCCGGCCGCCGTGCTGCGAGCAGACCCGCTCGGGATCGAAGGCGACGTAGCGGGCGACGTAGACGTCGAGGTAGCCGTCTCCGTCGTAGTCCAGCAACGCGGCCGAGGACGACCAGCCCGGTGTGGCGGCGCTCCAGCCACCACTCCGGTCGGCGAAGACTCCGTTGCCGTTGTTCAGCATTAGCCGATCAGGGCCGACGCGGGTGATGTAGAGGTCGACGTCGCCGTCGTTGTCCAGATCGGCGGCCGCGGCCCCCATGCCGTCTCCGGCAAGTCCGGCGGCTGCCGTGGCGTTGCTGAATCCGCCGTCGTCCTGTTGCCGGTAGAACCGGCTGCCGCCGGGTTCCGGGGCGATGAAGTAGAGATCGAGATCCCCGTCGCCGTCGGCATCGAAGACGGCGGCGCCGCCGCCCATGACCGCCGGCATCGGGTATGTCGAGTCCGTGCCGCTCGGCAGGACGAAGTCGATACCGATCTCGGAAGTTACGTCGACGAAACGGACGCCCCTGGTGTCGGCCGCGTCGTTCTCGACGGTGGCGGTCGGCGGGCCCGGTGCGGCGTCCGGTGGCGGCGAGCAACCGGTCGCGAGGACGCCGAGAAGTCCGAACCGCAGACAGCCGCAAGCGCGCCTGAAGCCGATTCCTACTGCCAGGCTCCCTGGATGCCGCCGACGATGGCGAAGCCGATCGTCAGGTGCGCGGCGTTGATCAGCCACAGCTTGAGTGACCGCTGTTCGTGCAGGTAGTTGACGCCCATCATCACCGAGGCGATGCCGAGACCGAGGAGCAGTCCGACGTGGATCCCGACCATGTAGCCCCCGCCCATGTCCATCAGGAGCATGCCGACGACGATGGCGGCGATCAACTCGAGCACCAGGGTCCCGCCCATTGTCTGGACCATGTTGACCTCGGGCGGGTTCTCCATGTCGATCCCCTGCTCGGCGGCCCATGCCTTGCCGAAGAGGACGGAGTACCACAGCGCGCCAAAGGCGTAGAAGGCGACGGCGGACACGATCACGGCGAGCCAGTTCAGGTCGGCGAGATGCATGTGCACACTCCTTTCTGCAGTTAGCGGTAGCCAATCAGTGTAGCGCCTGGTTGGGGCAGGTGCGCAGCCCGTAGGCCGTCATTCTTCCGGAGCCCCGAAGTGCTCGATCATGTAGGCGTCGTAGGGGCCCGCGAGAAAGTCCAGGAAGATCTCGTTGACCAGCTTGACCGCCCTGGTGGCGGTGTACTCGTGGTCGCCATCGAAGCACATCGCTTCGATCGACATCTTCCCGCCGCGATTCCGGCAGCGCGTTCGCATCTTTTGCGGGTCGATCCGACGATGAGCCGGCAGGATGGCGCTGTCGCGGCCGTCGACGAACCTGCGGACCGCACGGTCCATCGGCGACGGGTACGGAATCCCGGGCAGCAGATCGACGAAGATCAGGAGACCCGTCTTCCGCTCGAACCGCAACTCGTGCGGCTCCGGGGCATGCCACAGAAACCGGCAGACCAAGTCCCCCTTCCGGTCCACCCTTGCTCCGAAACCCGTGAAGATCCCGCGGTCGGCGTACTTCTGCAGACAGGAGAGGACAGTCTCGCCCGCCGGACCCGAAACGGGCGGGTGCCGGTCGACGCCGTTCAGTGGTAGTACGCCATGCAGCCCGGTTCTACCTTGCGGGGCAGGCCGGGCGGGTACTCGTTCGTCCAGAACTCCTTGATCGCCTGGCAGTTGATCAGCGTCGAAACGCCGTCGTTGGCGGCCATCTCGTAGCTTCTCGGCAGAGCCTCCCGGAGTTCCTCGGGAGACGTGACGTACTCGCCGCGGGCGCCGAGACCTTCGGCGATCTTGTCGTAGCGAAGGTTCTCCTGGAACAGGTACATGTGCATCGAGCGGGTGGCGCGGCGCGCCGATCCGTAGACGCCCCAGGCGTTGTTGTTGTAGACGAGCATGACCGCGGGGATCCGGTACTTGGCCAACGTCTCGAACTCCATGCCGGAGTAGGCGATGCCGCCGTCGCCCGTGATCCCGAACACGGGCGACCCGCGGTAGGGCTCCTGGGGGCCGACTCCGTTCATCACCGCGGCGCCGGCGCCGACCGTGTAGCCGACGTCCGGGCCGATCGCGCCGTACTGGTAGGCGCCGTTCAGGATCTGGCCGGGACGGTGGGCGCGCAGCCAGCGCCGGGTGTAGCGGGCGATGCCGTAGCCGCCGGAGACCACCGTTGTCTGCTCCTTCGGCAGGTCGCCGGAGTAGAGGAAGTTCGAGAGCTCCTGCGCGATGACGGCCGGATGGATCGTGTCGGTGGCGGCACTGTGTTTCAGTCCGAGCTCGTACCACTCCGCGTTCTGCTTCTCGAACGCGTCGCGGGCGGCGGCGAGCTCGGCCCGCCAGGACGGACGGGACGCGGACGGCAGGGCCTCGGCGAGCGCCTCGAGCCCGCCGCGGGCGCTCGCCACCAGGCCGAGGTCGACGGGCAGGTTGCGGCCGATGTCGGCGGCGTCCGGATCGATGCGGATGATCTTCGCGTCGGGGTCGAAGGCGACCTCGCCGACGCCCGGCATCGAGTACTGGCCGGCGAAGATGACGAGATCGGCCGAGAGGAGCGCGTCGGGACCGGTGCTCGCCGACAGCGGATGGCTGTCCGGGAAGTGGCCCCGCATCGGCCCGGACTCGACGACGGCGATGTCGGCCCGTTCGGCGACGGTGCGCAGCACGTCCCAGGCCCGGTCGTAGAACACACCGGTCGAGGCGACGATCATCGGCCGTTCGGAGCGCTGGATCATCTCCACCGCCTTCGCCGTGTCCGCCTTGGACGGGTAGGGGTGGGACTCCGTGCGATAGGAACTCTTGTCGTGGTAGTAGAGCAGGTCGTCGGGGGCGTCGAATTGGGCTCGGGCGACCTCGCCGGTAAAGTCCAGGTGGACGGGTCGAGGCACACCGGTGCGCAGGTGCCGGAAGGCGTAGGCGGCGTACTCGTAGACCCGGTTCGGGGTGATCAGCCGCTTGCCGTACTTCTTCAGGCCGACCGTCGTCGGCTGCTGGTAGCCGCGCTGGATGCCGCGTTCCGTGTCGTCGCCGCCGACCGTCATGTTGCTGGCGAGAACGAGGAGCGGGGTACGGGCGGCGTTGGCGGCGCCGATGTTCATGATCATGTTGGTGAAGCCGGGTCCCTCGGTGCCCGAGCAGGCCGCGGCCTCGCCGGTGACGCGGACGAAGCCGTCGGCGGCGGCGCACATGCTGCCCTCGGTGCGCCCGCCGTAGGTGGGGATGCCCTCGGCGGCGACCGCGTTGATCACCTGATAGTTGCCGGGGGCGCAGAAGAGCGCCTTGAGGCCCTCGTTGGCGCAGGCGCGGGCGAAGACCTGGGCGCCGTTCATCGGGAACTCGGCCGGGTCGGGGGCCTCGTTGCGGGTGCGCGGGATCTCCTCCGGAATGTTGATCGGTCGGGCATCGCGGTCGGCCGCGGCCGCCCGGGCCTGGTTCGCGAACAGGGCGGCAGCGCCGACGCCGGCGGCACTGGAGGCGACAAAGCGGCGCCGGGAGACCGACTCGCCCCTGGACGCTGCCTCTTCGAGGGTCTCCTTGGCCTGAGGCTTGGGCGTGGGGTGTGATTCGCTCATCGTCGGTTCTCCTGAATGTGCGGGGTGCCTTCGGCGGGAGTCTTCGGTCGCAGCTCCTTCGGACCGATGCTTCGCAAGTAGTGGACGAGATCCCAGATCTCCCCGTCGTCGAGCTCGGCCTCGAACGGCGGCATGTCGAGGCCGGCGCCGAACTTGGTGGAACGGAAGAGATCTCCGTCGGTGGTTCCGAACCGCCAGCGCTCGGGGTCTGTGAGGTCGGCGGCTTCGAAGTCGATGTTCTCGAGCGCGCGACCGTCGAAGCCGTGGCAGATCTGGCAGTGCCGCAGATAGTGGGTGCGGCCCCTCTTCTCGGCGGCCGGGGTGTATGGCGTCGGGTTGACGGCGGCCACCGCCTGGCCGTCTGCCTGACCGGCGTCTCCGGTAGCCCCGGACTGGCCGGCCGCCGCGGCGGCCAGCCCGATCGAGAGGCACGTTGCAACGCGGAGGGCTCTGGTGGCAACTGTCATCGGGATGGCCCGGACAGTGTAACCGCGCCGACTCGGCTAGCGCTGGTCGAGAGGAGCGGGAACGAGCTCGATCCGGGCCTCCGCTGCTTCGAGAATCGCGCCTCGGGAGTAGAGGAGCGGAAACGCCTCGTCGTTGGCCCAGGGTTCGAACAGGTCCTTGTAGTGCGGGCTCCGGGGATCGCCGGACTGGCCGGGGTTGTTCATCGCCACCGAGGCGTCCCAGTTGCCGACGTCGATCACCATCCGGAAGGA
>JAPOVF010000167.1:0-4251 GCA_026708285.1 Acidobacteriota bacterium | reverse complement strand
GGCAGCTCGTCCATGTCCCGGAAGCCCTGCCACTCGTAGCGGCCGTCGCCGGGAACCGGCAGCAGGCCGTCCCAGTTCGGCCGGATCGGCGCGAGGCCTCCAGGTTTCCAGCCGATGTTGCCGTGGATGTCGGCGTAGACCTGGTTCTCCGAGGGTGCTCCCCAACGGTTCATCGCGGCCAGGAACTGGTCCCAGTTGCGGGCCCGGATGTACTCGATCGAGCCCAGGTAGGGCGCCATGCCGGGTTCGAGCCAGGCCGCCCTCAGTCCGATCGCGAGGTTGCGGTCGGGATCCCGGTGGAGAACGGGACCATGGCGCGTGAAGCGAAGTTCGACCGTTCGTGGATCGCCGCCGAGGACGGGAATCGACTCAAGGATGACGTCCATTGGCAGCCAGTTGCCCCGGTACTCGTAGAAGTCCGGTTCGCCCGGCTTCGTCCGGTAGACGTAGACGTCCTCCTGGTCGATGCTGAAGATCGTCAGGCCGAAGGCGATCGTGCCGTTGTGGCCGATCGAGATGCCGGGCAGGGCGGGCTCGCCGGCGCCGATCACGTCGAGGTCGGGTGAACTGAGGTGGACGATGTAGCGGAGCGAAGGCACGGCCTGCGTGCGGTGAGGATCGTTGGCGAGCAGTGGTCGGCCGGTGGCCGTGCGATGCGGTGAGATCGCCCAGTTGTTGCTGCCCTGCGAGCTGGGATCGGCCGTGGCCGCTCCGGGCTCGGCCGGGCCGGAGAGCGTCGAGCGGAAGGGGACGGTCGTGGTGCCCAGGCGGTGCATCCGCTGCGCCGGTTCGGAGGGATTCGGCTCCGTCCGGAACAGGTCGAGGTCGAGGCCGGGTGGGACCGTCAGCCGGTGCGCCGGTTCGTAGCGGTCGCGCAGGGAAACGCCTTCCGGGCCGTGCCGAGCGACGAGCGGGAGGCGGTTCAGCTCGCTGCGAGCGTTCCGGATCAGGCCGTGGCTGCGGATCCTGGGCACGGCCTCCGGCGTCCAGTGCGAGGGCTGGTAACCCATCACGCCGAACTCCGGCGGCATCAGCTCCGGCCGCTCCAGCACCAGGTCGACATAGGCGTTCACGCCACGCGTCCAGGCGGTGACGATGCGCTTCGTGTCCGAGGCGTAGGCCAGCCACTCGGCGTGCATGTCGCCGCGGTAGAGGAAGAGCCGGGCGGCGCGGTCCTGTTCGACGTAGTCCGGGCCCAGGACCTCGGACAGCGTTCCCTCGCCGCGCCGCCGCCAGAGGTCGATCTGCCATAGGCGATCGCGGGCCGCGTTCCAGCCCTGGGCCATGAACAGGTCGTCCTGGCCGCCGGCGAAGATGTGGGCCACTCCCCACCGGTCGACGAGGATCTCGACGGACGCTTCGAGCCCGGCAACCTCGAAGCGGGCCGTCTCGATCTCCTGGGCTGCCGTGGCCGCGGCGACGAGCAGGGCGATCGCCGGGGCCGTCTGGCGGAGCTTGGTCATGGGCGACAGGGCACGATACCAACGGGTCACTCGGCTAAGCTCTCGGCCCGTGTCTTTACAGGTCTGTTGGACGTCCATGTTCCGGGTCACGGCTCTCGCCGCGCTGCTGCTGGCGGCGCCGGCCGTTGCCGAGCAGGAAAGCGGGTCGGAGGCGGAGGCGGCGGCGAACGAGCAGGAGGCAGCGCCGGAAGCTGTCTTCTACGAGACGGCCACCGTGCGCGCCCGAGCCGTCGATGCGGCAACGGCTTCGGTGCAGGTCGTCGAGGCCTCCGATCTCCGGCACCTGGCGGTCCGTGACGCGGCGGAGGCGCTGCGCCTCGTGCCCGGCGCCTGGGTGCTCGGCAACGACTCGAGTGCCGCTCTGGCCGGCGTGTCCCTGCGGGGCGGCGATGCGAACTTCTCTCTCGTTTTGATCGACGGCGTGCCGATGGCCGACAGCACGGACCAGTACGGCGGCGCCTTCCCGCTCGGCAGCGTGGGAGCGGCCGAGATCGAGCGTCTGGAGGTCGTGCGCGGGCCCCTGTCTTCGTTCTACGGTTCGAGTTCCCTGGCCGGGGCGGTGCAGCTGATCACCGCGGCGCCGCGCGACGCGGCGCCCTTCCTCGGCTGGAGCGCTGACGTGGGCGACTACGACCACCGCGGCAGCCGGCTTTCCTGGGGCCGCGCCGGCGAGTCGTCGCAAGGATCGATCAGCGCCGGGTTCCGCGAGGAGCAGGGCCGGGTCGGGGAGGATGCGCTCGAACAACAGACGGTGAGCGGACGCTGGGGCCGGAACCTGGGTGCAGCCTCGGCGCTCAGCCTGTCCGCGCGCTACGCCGACTGGCAGGCCGACGACTACCCGGACGGCTCGGGCGGCCCGACCTTCGGCAGCGGCGAACTGCGCACGTCGGACCACGGCGACCTGGGTCTTGCGGCAACGGCGGAGATTGGCGCGGGCGGTCCCTGGAGCCATACCCTGCGGTCGACTCTCTACGAGCACACGCTCGACCGGTCCAGTCCGCCGATCGTGCCGCTCGTGCCCCCGATCACCGAGTCGACCGAGTTCAGCGACCTGCGGGTGGCCTGGACGGCCGCGTTCTCGCCGGCGTCCGGCGCGCCGTACGACGTGAGCCTGGGCGTCGAGGGATTGAGCGAGGAGGGCCGGAACCGCAGTCTCCTGCTGCTGCCGCCCTACTTCGGCGGCCCTCTGGCGGGCGACTACCTGATCGAGCGGGAACGTGCGGGCGCGTTCGCCGAGTGGCGCTGGAGCAGCGGCGGGCTGGTGGCCGAGATCGGCGCCCGGGCCGACTTCTTCGAGGGCGAGGGGGAGGAGCTGAGCCCGCGGGTTGGCGTGCGTTATGCGCCCGCAGCCGGTTCGTGGTCCGTCCGGGCCTCGGCGGGCGAGGCGTTCAAGCTGCCGAGCCTGTACGGATTGGCCACGCCTCGAGCGATCGGCGGCAACCCGAACCTCGAGCCCGAGACCAGCGTTGGCGTCGACCTGGGGTTCGAGGCCCAGTCGGCGACGGGCGCGGCCAGGGGCGGCGTCACCCTCTTCTCGAACCGCTTCGAGAACCTGGTCGACTTCGACTTCGACACGTTCCAGATCGTCAACCGGAGCAAGGTGGACGCCGAGGGCGTGGAGGCGTTCCTGGTCTGGAACCCGTCGGCACGGGTCGGTCTCGACGTGCGCGTGACGTCTCAGGATACCGAGGACCTGGCCACCGGTCGAAGCCTGCGGCGCCGACCGGACCTCTTCGGCGGCGTCGCGCTGCGGGTCGACGTGAGCGACGCGGTCCGGCTGGGCCTCGAAGCGCGGCAGACAGGTTCCTACCTGGACGAACAGATTCCGGCCCCGTTCCAGACTTCGGTCGCCGGCCGCGACGTCGTCGGCCTCTCGCTGGCCTGGCAGGCGGCGGATCGGTGGCGGCTCACGCTGCGCGCGGACAACGCCCTGGACGAGGACTACGAGACGCAGGTCGGATTCCCCGGCCCTGAACGGTCAGTCAGGATCGGCCTACGCTATGGGCAGTAGCGTCACACTCGGGAGGATGAACGGATGAAGACGATGTTGACGGTTGTCGTTGCAATGTTGCTGGTGATCGGAGCGGTCGCCTGCATCGAAGTTCGGGTGGGCAGCGCGGAAAGCGCAGAAACCGAAGAAGCCGCGGCCGTTCCGGCCTCGGCCCCGGGTGAGCTCAGCACCGAAGAGGCGGATGCGGGCTTCCAGTCGCTCTTCGACGGCGAGTCGCTCGACCACTGGCGCGGCTTCAAGCTGGACCAGGTGCCGGCCGGCTGGTCGGCGGCCGACGGCGTGATCCACTTCGTGCCGCCCACCGGCGATGACGCGGGGCCGCGGGCCGATCTGATGACCCGGGAGCAGTACAGGAACTTCGAGTTCCGTTTCGACTGGGCGGTGACGCCGGGCGGAAATAGCGGCGTCATGTTCCACGTTTCCGAAGACGCCCGCGCGTCCTACTCAACGGGTCCCGAGTTCCAGATCCTGGACGACGGCGGGCACCGGGACGGTCAGCGCGTGGAAACCTCGGCAGCTTCCAACTACGCCCTCCACGCCCGGCAGGGCGGCGAACTCGTGCCGGTCGGCGAGTTCAACACGAGCGCGCTGCGCGTCGAGGGCGCCGCCGTCACCCATTGGCTGAACAGCGAGAAGGTCGTGGAGTACACGCTCTGGGACGATGAGTGGAAGGAACTCGTCGCGGCCAGCAAGTTCGCCTCGATGCCCGGTTACGGGATGATGGAAACCGGCCACATCGCGCTCCAGGACCACGGCAACGAGATCTGGTTCCGCAAC
>JAPOVF010000149.1:10052-11751 GCA_026708285.1 Acidobacteriota bacterium | reverse complement strand
GGCGGGCCCGGAAGGCGCCGCAGCCCTAGGGGGTGTACCAGATCGGCGACGACCAGGCGCGCTCCTGGATCGTCGCCGGGAAGTCCTGCCGCGGCGTGGTGCCGGCTCGCAGCGCGTCCCAGGACGACCAGCGGCAGACCGGATTCTCCAGCACCCGCGCGTAGTAGAAGGCGCGCTGCCCGGGGTCGAAGTCCGGGTCGGTCCAGATCGTCCTGAGCTCCGCGGCACCCACATCGGTGCTCGTCGAGCAGTCGCTGAGATCGACGGTGGCGCCGTTGTCGGGGCAGCGGTGGGTGGCCGGGTCGACTTCGAGACCGTCGGAGCAGGCGACGTCGTAGACCATCTCCGCGGTTTCGCCGCCTGCTTCCCAGCCCTTGACGATCTGAACGCGCTGGAGCGACGCGGCCATCGAGTCCTTCATCGCCCAGACGAGGAAGCTCGGGGCTTCGCCGCCGTCGTCGCCGGTGAGGTCGCCGCCCATCGGCACGCTGGTTTCGTAGGCGGTGGCGACGAGGTCGGGGTGGTCGAGGTCGAGGCCGCCGAGCGCCGGGCCGCCGAAGAAGCGGACCTTGATCCGCGTACCGCTGGTCGCGAAGCTCTCCTTGCGGCGCATGGCGTCGAAGATGGACTCGCGGGTGTTCTCGTCCGCCCAGACCGCGGCGAGGCCCGAGGCGCCGTTCGTGATCGCCGTCGTGAACGGGTAGATGCGACCCGTGCCGTCGTCGATTGGCTCTGCCGCGGCGGTGGGGTTCTGCAGGTCGGCCCCGGCCGCGGGCTCGCTGGGAACCGAGCCGCGCTGTTCGGCACTCTGTTGCATGAGGCCCGAGGCGCCCCAGTAGTTCGTCTCGTCGAAGGAGCCGGCGGCGACGTGAGTGTCGGATGAACCGATGACCCCAAGCTTGTACGGGTTCGACACGCCGCCTGCCTCGATCGTGAGGCCCCGCCGGAAGGCGTCGCGCACGTAGCTGCCCGGCGGCTCGCTCAGGATGCTGGTGGAGACCCGGTACGGCATGATCTCGAAGCCCGCCCACTCGTCGTTCGGCGACAGCGCCGGATGGGTCTCCGACGTGCCCTTGGTCTGGGTGATCTCGACGATCGGCTCGTTGCGGCTGCGCAGGTCGGAGTAGGCCTGGTCGATCACGCCGCCCTCGAAGTACTCGTACTCGAACATCCGCCCGCCGGAACCGTTCGTGTTGTGGGGAATCGCGATCGCCTCGAAGCCGTCGTCACGCCATTCGTCCATCTGCACCCAGAGGTCCTCGGGGTTGTAGGAGTCGAGCCGGGAGAACGGGATGTCCGGCGCCTCGGCGCCGCGGAAGACGACGTTGCGGTGCAGGTTCTCGTAGATGCCGCCGGCGCCCGCCGAGGTGTACTCGTAGGCGATGAAGGTCGTGAAGACGCCAGGCTCGTAGTGGCGGTTGGCCGACGCGGCGATCTCGCTCCAGGCGGAGCGGACGACGTTCTTGTCGAGATGCTCGCGGATACTCGGATCGGCGTCCTTCATGAACCGCACATAGGGCTGCAGGGCGGCGAAGATGCCCCGTCGCTCCGGGACCGTCTCGGCGTTCCTCACCGTTTCGGCCGCCGGGTGGTTGTAGGCAGGCTGGTCGGGGTCGAGCATCGCCGGCAGCATGCCGAGATAGTTCGCGTGGTCGGAGACGCCCTGGAAGTCGAGCGGCCGGTCGAGCTTCAGTTCGAA
>JAPOVF010000149.1:0-9735 GCA_026708285.1 Acidobacteriota bacterium | reverse complement strand
ACGTCGTCGGCCCCGCGCCGGATGCGGACCAGAAGGTCCGCGCACCCAGAGAACGGGCGTTGCCTTGTCGTGATTCTCTACTGCAGTTGGGTTGTGGCCCCAGCAACACCATGTCATCCGCATGTAAAGAAGCCCGCCACACTGGGGCGGTTCTCTGGGTGCGCGGACCCTCTGGTCCGCTTTCCGAAAGACACGTCGGCGGCGAAGCCGCCGGCCTTCCTGCCCGGCGGCGGCGCTAGGATGAACCGTTAACCCGTTCCTGTTCGCCTCGTTTGGAGGAGCCATGGCTCGACAACTCACTCCGCGCGTCGCCGCTTTCTGTTGTCTTCCCGCCCTGCTCCTCCTGACCGGCTCGCTCACCGCCCAGCCCATTCCATCGCTCACCGGCGACGACGTCGTCTCCGTGCGGGTGCGGTTCGGGGTCACCGACACCGAACCACAGTCCTGGGACGGCTCGGTCGAGGTCTCGGGCGGCGATCTGCTGGCGCTGCGGAACTGGAGCGTCCATCCGTCGGAGTCGGTCGACGGCGCGAGTTGGACGATGGCGACCAGACCGGGGATGAACTACCCGCGCCGGGTCTACCAGTGGGAGGACCCGAAGGGCACGGTGACCTACCTCCACCACCCCGGCGTCGTCGTCGACGTGGCGGCCCGGTCGGGGACGCGGCTGGCCTTCTCGACTCCCCACGGCGATTTCGACCTGCGGCCGGCCGACCTGCGGGTCGGCGACGAGCTCTCCTTCCTCGACGGTGCCGTGCTGGCCGACCGCGTCGCTCCGGCGGAACCGCTGTCGTCGCCGGAAGTCGAGAGCGACTTCGCGACGATGACGAGCGGCGAGGACGGCGAAGTATGGGCCGCCTGGACCGCCTACCGCGACGGCGGCGTCTCGATCATGGCGAGGCGCTTCGACGGCTCGGCCTGGCAGCCGGCGATCCGGGTCACCGACGAACCGGGCGATCGCCTGATGCCGAAGCTCGCGCGCGACCGCAGGGGACGCCCCTGGGTGGTCTGGTCCGAGCAGGTGGACGGCAACTTCGACCTCTACGGCCGCTACCTGCAGAGCGCCGCAGACGGCTCCTGGTCGGCCACCGAACGCCTGACCTACGCGCCCCAGGCCGACATCGAACACGAACTGGCCAGCGACGCGGACGGCAACCTGTGGCTGGTCTGGCAGGGCTTCCGTGACGGCCGCTCCGACATCTTCGCCCGCCGCCACGACGGCTCCCGCTGGTCGGCCGAGGGACCCGTCTCCAACTCCCCGGCCAACGACTGGACGCCCGCCGTCGCAGCCTGCGGCGACGGTCGGGTCTACGTAGCCTGGGACACCTACGACCAGGGCAACTACGACATCCAGTTGCGCAGCTTCGCCGGCACCGGCTGGAGCGACGAGGTCCCGGTCGCCGACACGCCGAAGTTCGAGGCCCACGTGTCGATTGCCTGCGACGCCCGGAACCGTCTCTGGGCTGCCTGGAACGAGAGCGGCTTCCAGTGGGGCAAGGACTCGGGCTTCGAGATCTACAAGGAGGCGACGCGCATCTACGAGTGGCGCACTCTCGCAGTGGCGGTGTGGAACGGCCTCCGCTGGCAGGTGCCCGCAGCCGACGTGAACGAGCTGCTCGAACGGGAACTGCCCGAGTACATCCCGGGCTTCAACGACCTGCCGGTGCTGCAGACCGATGCCGACGGCCGGATGTGGCTGTTCTTCCGTCACCGCACGATCCGCGCCCGCGACACGCCGGACTTCACGCCGGCACACCGCGCCGCCTGGCAGATCTTCGGCACCGCCTACGTCGGCGGCGAATGGACGCGGCCGCTCCACCTGCCCTTCAGCCGCGGCCGCCAGGACGTGCGCTGGGAACTGGCCTCGGACGGCCGCGGGAACCTGTTCGCGGCCTGGCCGACGGACAGCCGGGACTCCGAGGAGTACCTCTTCGAGCACTCCTCGATCAACGCGGCGAGACTGCCCGCTCTGACCGGCGAAGCCACGCCGCCCCGACTCGTCGCGCCGGAGACGCGCGCCTATACGACCTACCCGGTGCATCCAAACGAAGCGGAAGACGTCGCACGCATCCGCGCCTACACGATCGAGTCGGAGGGCCGCACGTACCGCATCTACCGGGGCGACACCCACCGTCACACGGAGTTCTCGCACGACGGCCTGAACGACGGCTCGCTGATGGAGGCCTACCGCTACGCCCTCGACGCCGCCGAACTCGACTTCCTAGGCGTCAGCGAGCACAACAACCGGGGAGGCCAGGACATCGAGTACGTCAACTGGCTGCACCCGCAGATCGCCGACATCTTCCGCCTGCCGGGGAGCTTCGTTCCCGTCTACACCTACGAGCGCAGCATCAGCTACCCGGGCGGCCACCGGAACATCCTCTCCGCGAAGCGCGGCATGCCGACCCTGCCGATCACCGAGGCGGAGTCACAGAGCGAGGAAGGCGCGGCGCGACTGTTCGCGTACCTCCGGGAGCACGACGCGATCTCGATCCCCCACACCTCGGCCACCGGCATGGGCACCGACTGGCGCGACAACGACCCGGAGGTGGAACCTCTGGTCGAGATCTACCAGGGCGACCGCACGTCGGCGGAGTACGAAGGGGCGCCCCGGGCAGCCACCCGCGAGAAGCCGATCGGCCAGCAGGGAGGCTTTCAGCCCGCCGGCTTCGTCTGGAACGCCTGGGCGAAGGGCTACAAGCTCGGCGTGCAGGCGGCTTCGGATCACATCTCGACCCACATCTCCTACGCCGCCACGATCGCCGAGGACTTCACCGCCGAAGGCCTCCTCGACGCGATGAAGCAGCGCCACTCCTACGCCGCGACGGACAACATCATCCTCGACTACCGCATGCGGGCCAACGGCCGCGAGTACCTGCAGGGCGACATCGCAGAGGTCTCGGGCCGCTTCGAACTGGTCGTCAAGGTGATCGGCACCGCCCGCATCGAGCAGGTCGACATCATCCGCGACCAGACCTTCCTCTACAACCGCCAGAACCTCGACCAGGAAGTCGACCTGACCTTCGTCGACAGCGATGTCGAGCCCGGCGAGCACTACTACTATGTGCGGGTGATCCAGAAGAACAAGGAGATCGCCTGGTCGTCGCCGATCTGGGTGACGGTCGAGTAACGAATGGACGCAGTCTGGGTCCTGGTTTCGGCCGCGGTCGGCATCGGCTTCGTCCACACGCTGATCGGCATCGACCACACGCTGCCGTTCGTCGTCCTTGGCAAGGCCCGCGGATGGTCGCTGCGGCGGACGCTGTGGGTCACCGGACTGTGCGGCGGCGGGCACGTGGCCTCGTCGGTCCTCCTCGGCGGCGCCGGCATCGGGCTGGCGATCTTCGCCACCGGTCTCGATCTCCGGGAAGGGCACCACTGGATGGAGGGCCGCGTCGGCGTCTTCGAGTCGATCGAGGCGGTCCGCGGCGACCTGGCGGCGTGGGCGCTCGTCCTCTTCGGTCTGATGTACGCGGCCTGGTCCATGGCGCGCAGGCGCCGGCAGCAGCGGCATGTCCACGAGCATGCCGGCGGGCTCGTCCATTCCCACGAGCATCCGGCGGCGGGCACCCACGAGCACCCGAAGGCTGCTGCCGCCGGCATCGCCGGGCTCACCGCCTGGAGCCTGTTCGTCATCTTCGTGCTCGGGCCCTGCGAACCGCTGATTCCGATCCTCATGGTGCCGGCCTTCCAGGTCGGCCTGTGGGCGGTGGTTCCGGTGACGCTGGCGTTCGGCGTAACGACGATCGGGACGATGGCGGTCGTCGTGGCGCTCGCCTACCGGGGCCTCGACTTCGTGCGATTCCCCCGGCTGCGGGCGCACGTTCACACGCTGAGCGGGCTAGCCATCGGCGGATCCGGCCTCGCGATGCTGCTGTTCGCGATCTAAGCTTGGCGTTTCGCTCGCCAGATGCCGGCCAGAAGGCCGGCGCACCGACAGTCGCCGCGTTCTCATACGCAGCCTCCTAGGAGCGTCTGGCGTCCGGCACCAGCCATGGGCGCACACTTCCACGACGGCCACGGTCACAGCCACAGCCACGGGCTGCTGCAGCGGATCGGCTACATCGCGCTGTGCGTCGCGGTCGGCGTCCTTCTCCTGCTCTACCTCCTCGGCGTCGTCCGCACCGTCGCCGGCATCGACCTGGCGCTCATCCTCACCCTGGTCGCCGGCTATCCGCTCATCCGCCACGCGATCCTGGACCTGCTTCAGGGGCACTTCTCGTCCCACCTGACGATCGCCATCGCGGCTGGCGCCGCGGTGTGGATCGGCGAGTACTTCGCCGCCGCCGAAGTCATGTTCATCATGCTGATCGGCGAGGGGATCGAGCACTGGACGGTCGACCGAGCCAAGGGGGCGATCGCCGGCTTCGTCGCCAGCCAGCCCGAGCAGGCGCGGGTGCTGCGCGACGGCACCGAGGAAACCGCGGAGCTCGTGGCGCTCGGCGAGGTCGAGATCGGGGACCTCGTGCGGGTGCTCGCCGGCGAGCGCGTGCCGGTCGACGGGATGATCGAGCGCGGCGAGTCGTCCGTCGACCAGAGCAGCGTCACCGGCGAGCCGCTGCCGGCCCAGCTCGGCGTCGGCGACGCGGTGTGGAGCGGCAGCCTGAACGAGTACGGCGTCCTCGACATCCGCTCCGAGCGCACCGGCAACGACACGACCGTCGCCCGGATCGCGAGTCTGATCGAGGACGCCCAGAGCCGGCGCGCCCGGGTCGTGCGCACCGCGGACAAGCTGGCCCGGTTCTTCCTCCCCGCGGTGCTGGTTGCGGCCGGCGGCATCTACCTCTTCACCGGCGAGATGATGCGCACGGTGGCGGCGCTGATCGTCGCCTGCCCCTGCGCCCTGGTGCTGGCGACGCCGGCGGCCATGGCTTCCGCGATCGCGCGGCTGGCGCGCGAGGGCGCGCTGGTCAAGGGCGGCGACGTGATCGAGTCGCTGTCGCGCATCGACGCCTGCGTGCTGGACAAGACGGGTACCTTGACCTGCGGACGTCCGGCGCTGACCGCCATCGCGCCTGCCGGCGGCATGGCCGAGGATCGCCTGCTCCGACTCGCCGCGAGCGCAGAGCTGACTTCCGAACATCTGCTCGGCCGGGCCCTGGTCACCGAGGCCCGCGAGCGGCAGCTCGAGCTCTCGGAGCCCGAGGACTTCAGGCTCCATCCGGGCCGCGGCGTCACGGCCACCGTCGACGGTCACGAGATTGCCGTCGGCAACCAGGCGCTGCTCGCGGAGGTCGTCGGCGAGGACGGGATGGACGCCGTGGCCGAGGGCCTCGTGCCCACACAAGGCAGCGGCGAAACGCGGCTGGCCGTCGCCGTCGACGGCGCGCTCGCCGGCGCGCTCGCCCTCGCCGACCCCCTCCGCGATGAAGCGACCGACGCGGTCGCCGACCTGCGCCAGACCGGCGTCGATCCGATCGTCATGCTGACCGGCGACGCCGAGGGGACGGCCCGCACGATCGGCCGCCGGGCCGGCATCGACCAGGTCCAGGCGGAACTGCTGCCCGAGGACAAGGTGCAGCGGCTCGGCGAACTCTCCCGCGGCGACCGCAACGTCCTCATGGTCGGCGACGGGATCAACGACGCGCCGTCCCTCGCCGCCGCTTCCGTCGGCGTCGCGATCGGCCACGGCGCCGCCGACCTCTCGGCGGAGGCGGCCCAGGTCGTCCTGCTGCCCGACCGGCTCGACTACCTGGCGCCCCTGCTCCGCTACGCCCGCCGGGTCGTCGCCCGGATCCGCAGCAGCATCCTGATCTTCGCCTTCGGCATCAACTTCGTCGCCGTCGGATTCGCGGCCTTCGGCTGGCTACCCCCGGCCGCGGCGGCGATCGTCCACCAGGCCGCGTCGCTACTCGTCATCCTGAACTGCGTCCGACTGCTCTACGAAGGGCGGGCGGTGGCCGCACGGGAAGACCGGGCCTTTGGCCGCTTCCGCATGCTCGCCGGTCCCGTCGACGGCCTGGTCGCCGGCTGGAACGCGTTCCACGCCGGGCGCCGCGATGCGGTTCATCGCCTCGAACACGCGCTCGAAGGCAGTCCGACGCGAATCCGGTCCTCGGCCCCCAGGTTGCTGCGTGCGGCGCCGTTCGCGCTCGCCGCGATCTGGGCGGCGAGCGGCCTGCGCATGATCGATCCCCAGGAAGTCGGCCTCGTGCAGCGCTTCGGCCAGCACGTCGGCGGCGAACTCGGCCCTGGCCTGCACCTGCGCTGGCCGTGGCCCGTCGATCGGGTGACCAGGCTCGAACCGGACCGCCTGCGGATGGCGGCGGTCGGTTCGCCCCGAGGAGCCACTCTCAGCGACACCGCCAGCGAGGCCGGCGCCGCGGCGAGCTACGAGTGGAACGTGCGTCACGCCGGCTTCGACGAGACGCCGCCGCTCGAACGCCTGATGCTCACCGGCGACGAGAACCTGGTCGAGGTCGCGGCCCGGATCCACTACCGGGTCGCCGACCCCGCCGCCTTCGCCTTCGCCGCGGCCGATCCGGCGCGGCTGATCGAGACGAGCGCCGAGCGGTCGCTCCGCACCGTGCTCGCCGGCCACGCGCTCGACGACGTGCTGACCGGCCAGCGCGACGGCATCGAGAAGGCCTGGCACACGCATCTCGCGGCGCTGCTCGAGAGCCTCGGCGCGGGCGTCGAGGTCGTGAGCGCGACGGTGCAGGACGCCCACCCGCCGCTCGATGTCGTCGACGCCTTCCGCGACGCGGCGAGCGCGCTCGAGGAGCGGGAGACCCTGATCGACGAGGCCGAGGGCTACGCGCTCGAGCGGCTGCCGATCGCCCGCGGCGAGGCCCGCCGGCAACTCCTCGAAGCCGAGGCCTACCAGAACCGGCGCGTAGAGGCCGGCCGCGGCGAGAGCGCACGCTTCGAGATGCGCGCCGGAGCGTACCGGCGCGCGAACGACCTGCACCGGTTCCGGCTCCAGCTCCAGACGATCGAAGACTCGCTTGCCGGCAAACCGAAACTGATCACCGACGCGACCGGCGGTCGCAAGCGCTTCGTCTTCGTCGACGAAACGCCGGACCGCCTTCTCGATGTCTTTGTTCCTCCACCGGGTACGGCCCAGAACGAGGTAGAGCAATGACCCAAGACGACCATCATCAACACCACGACCACCACGGTCACAACCGCGAGGCGCACCGCCACGACGGCGGCGACGGGCACGAGCACTCGCCGCGCCGGAGCGCGTCCTGGTGGCGCGCCGGCCTCGCCTTGCTGGCGATCGTCGCGCTCGCCCGGTCCGTCTTCGTCGTGCCGGAGACCGAGAGCGCGATCGTCACCCGCTTCGGCAAGCCGGTCCGGACGATCGAGGATCCGGGCCTCCAGCTGAAGTGGCCGATCGACCGGCGGCTCCGCTTCGACAACCGGGTGCTCCTCTACGATCCGGCGCCGGCCGAGTTCCTGACCCAGGACAAGAAGAACCTGGTCGTCGACACGGCGGTCGTCTGGCGGATCGCCGACCCGGCACGGTTCCTGGAGACGATCGGCGACCGCTCCGGCGCCGAGATGCGGCTGCACGACGTCGTCTGGGCCGGTCTGGCGGCCGCGCTCGGCCGCACGGAACTCTCGCAACTCGTGTCGACCGAGCCGAAGCACCTCCGCATCGAGAAGGTCTCGGCCGAGGTCCGCGAGTCGGCGGTCGCCGTCTCTCTCCCGCAGCTCGGGGTCGAGATCCTCGAAGTCCAGCTCACCCGCCTGAGCTTCCCGGAGCAGAACCTGGAGTCCGTCTTCGCCCGCATGCGGGCCGAGCGCGAGCGGATCGCCAAGGAGTACCGGGCCCAGGGCGAGGAACAGGCGATGATCATCCGCGCCGAGGCCGACCGGGACCGGGAGCTCATCCTCGCGGACGCCTACCGTGAGGCCGAGATCCTCCGCGGCCAGGGCGACGCCGAGGCGGCCGGCATCTACGGCGACGCCTACCGGCAAGACCCCTCCCTCTACCGCTTCCTGCGCACCCTGGAGTCCTACGAGTCGATCCTCGACGACCAGACGACCGTCATCCTGTCGGCGGACTCGGAACTCTTCTCCCTGCTGGGCGGAGCCTCCGAATGAGGCTTCGCGCCATCCCGGCCGCGGCGCTGACGCTGGCGCTGATGTGGCTGGCCTGGGGGACCTACTTCGTCGCGCCGGACGAGGAGGCGGTGACCCGCGTCCTGGGCAAGGCGCACCCGACCGCGGCGGGGCCCGGCCTGCACTGGAACTGGCCGCGGCCCGTCGGCCGGGTGGACAAGCTGAAGGTGCGCGAAGCCAAGCGGCTGACGCTCGGCTTCGCGGCGGCCGACCGGGTGCTCGGCGGCGACGCGACGCCGGCCGAGGCGCGCTGGCTGACCGGCGACCGCAACGTCGTCCATGTGCGGCTCGTCGTCCTCTACGCGATCCACGATCCGCTCGCCTACTCGCTGCGCTTCGCGGACACAGACTCGCTGCTCGAGACGAGCGGCCGCAGCGCCCTGCTCCGAGTGGTCGCCGGCATGGGCGTCGACGAACTGCTGACGACCGGCAAGGTGGCCGTGCAGCAAAGCGTCCAGGCCGCTTCGCAGGAGCTGTTCGATCGGTTCGGGACCGGCGTCACCGTCCTTTCCGCGAGTCTCGAGGGCGTCAGCCCGCCGAGTCTCGTCCGGGAGGCGTTCAACGACGTCGCCAGCGCGCGCGAGGACCGCGACCGCCTGATCCGCGAGGCGGAGAGCTACCGCAACGAGGTCGTCCCGGTGGCGCGCGGCGAGGCGCGCACTCTCGTGGCGGGGGCCGAGAGCTTCCGAACCGCCGAAGTCGAGCGCGCGACCGGCGAAGCCGACCGGTTCCGCTCGATCGCGAACGCCGACCAGGGGGCGCGCGCCGAAATCCGCACACGCACCTATCTCGAGACGATGGAGCGGGTCCTGCCCCGGATGCGGAAGACGATTCTCGAGCCCGGCCAGAGCACGATCGACATCGACTTCCTCCGTCGCGAGCTGACACCCGGGTCGAACGGCCAACCGTGAGGTTGAGCCGCAACCTGGGCGCGACGGCGCTGACGGTCGGGGTGCTCGCGGCCGGCCTCGCCGTGGCGCTGCGCGACCGCCTGCCGGAGCGCGGCACGGATGCGGGCGATCCGAGCGACGTCTTCTGGGAGATGATCGACGTCAGCCGCGAGGGCGAGGCCGACGCCTATCTCGACCTCTTCAACGGCGAGGTCCGCCGGCAACTGGAGACCGTGCGCAACGAGATGGGCGAAACCGCCTTCCAGCAGTACCTCCGCCAGCGCATCGCCGGCCTCAAGGGGGTCGCCGTGACCGGCAAGGAGGAACTGGGCGACACCGTGCGTCTCGAGGTCGAGTACGTCCGCGAGGCGAGCTACGAAACGCAGTCTCTGGACGTTCGAGCGACTCGCGGGCGCTGGCGCATCGTCGCCCTGGGCCCGACGCACGAGCGCGAGCCGCCGGTGCCCTACGGCACGCCGGTCGGCCCTGCCGAGTGAGGGCCGGAGGAAGAACACGATGAGGAAGCTCGCCATCGCTCTTCTTGGACTCTTTCGCCGGATCTCGCTGGCGATCCGCAAGCTCCGCGGGCAGTCCGAGGACGATGTCGCCTCGGAGCGGGTCGTCACCGGCCGCGCCTGGGACGAGTTCTGCGACACGTTGAAGGCCGCCGGCGCGTCGCTGAACTTCCCGGGGACTCCCCGTGATTCGTTCAACCAAGCCGAGGGCTACCGCTACCTGAGCCGTCTGGCCCGGGCAGGGCTCATGGCCTTCATCG
>JAPOVF010000277.1 GCA_026708285.1 Acidobacteriota bacterium | reverse complement strand
GGCGTCGGCATTCCGGTGATCTGGGGCGTGGACGCGGTGCACGGCCACAACAACGTGATCGGCGCCACGATCTTCCCGCACAACATCGGGCTCGGCGCGGCGCGCAATCCGGATCTGATCCGCCGCATCGGTGAGGTCACGGCGCGGGAAGTGCTCGCTACCGGCCTCGACTGGAACTTCGGGCCAACCGTCGCCGTGGCCCGGGACGATCGCTGGGGCCGCACCTACGAGAGCTACTCGGAAGACCCCGAGATCGTCACCCTGTACGCGCGCGCGCTGGTCGAGGGACTCCAGGGCGCGGTCGGCAGTCCGGACTTCCTCGGCGAGGAGCGGGTGATCGCCACGGCGAAGCACTTCCTCGGCGACGGCGGCACCTTCGAAGGCCGCGATCAGGGAGACACGCGGGCGAGCGAGGAAGAACTCCGCGACATCCACGGAGCGCCCTACGTCGCGGCACTCGATGCCGGCGCGCAGGCGGTGATGGCCTCGTTCAGCAGTTGGCACGGCCAGAAGTTGCACGGCCACGAGGATCTTCTGACCGGTGTGCTCAAGGGCCGCATGGCGTTCGACGGGCTCGTCGTCGGCGACTGGAACGGGCACGGCCAGTTGCCGAACTGCACGAACGACAACTGCGCCGACACGCTTCGAGCCGGCCTCGATCTGTTCATGGTCCCTGAAGACTGGCGGGCGCTCCACAGGAACACGCTCCGCCAGGTGCGTTCCGGCGCGATTTCCGAGGAAAGACTCGACGACGCGGTCCGGCGCATCCTGAGGGTGAAGATCCGCGCCGGCCTGCTCGACAGCGGCCGGCCGTCGGAGCGAGCGCTCGGCGGACGGTTCGAGCTGCTGGGCGCGCCCGAGCATCGCGACGTGGCCCGACAGGCGGTGCGCGAGTCTCTCGTCCTGCTGAAGAACGACGACGGCCTCCTGCCCCTGGCCCCGACGTCGCTCGTCCTGGTCGCGGGGCCGGCGGCGGACGACATCGGCCGGCAGAGCGGCGGCTGGACGCTGACCTGGCAGGGAACGGAGAACACGAACGACGACTTCCCGGGCGCCACCTCCATCTGGACCGGCATCGAGCGGACCGTCGAGGCGGCGGGCGGCGAGGCCGTCCTCTGCCAGGGATGCGCGTACAGCGGCGGGCTGCCGGACGCCGCCATCTACGTGACCGGCGAGACGCCCTACGCCGAGGGCCAGGGCGACGTGACCAGTCTCGAGTACAGCCCGGGCGACAAGTCCGACGTCGAGCTGATGGGGAGGCTCCGGGCCGCCAACATTCCGGTCGTCACGATCTTCCTGTCCGGGCGACCGCTGTGGACGAACCCGGAGATCAACGCCTCCGACGCGTTCGTCGCCGCCTGGTTGCCGGGCTCCGAGGGCGGCGGCGTGGCCGACGTCATCTTCAGCGCGGCCGACGGCGAGGTTGCTCACGACTTCCAGGGCAAGCTCTCCTTCTCCTGGCCGCGCTCGCTGGACCAAACGGTCCTCAACGTCGGCGACCCGGACTACGACCCGCTCTTCCCCTACGGCTACGGCCTGACCTACGCCGACGACGGCAATCTCCCCGAACTGGACGAGACGCGGCCGGCCGGAGCGTCGCCGGTGCGCACGACGGATGCAGGCGGGACAGCAGACCGCGTTCTGTTCGAAGGACGGACGGCGGAAGGGTGGCAATTCTACGTGGGCGACGAGGCGGACTGGCGGGTTTCCGCACCCGACGGCCGCGGCCAGACCCGCCGCCGCGTGTCCGGCGTCGTGCTCTCGGCCGTCGACCGCCGCGTCCAGGAGGATGCGAGGAAGGCGCAGTGGCGAGGCCGCAACGAGGCCCAGATCTACCTCCAGTCCAGTCCCATCGACCTGCGCGCCGAAACGGCTGAAGGCATGACTCTCGAGATCGACTTCCTGGTGGAGCAAGCGCCCGCTCGGCGAGTCCAGATGCGGATGGACTGCGGCTACCCGTGTACCGGCGGTCTCCTCGTCTCACCCATCTTCGCGGGCGTGCCCGAAGGATCATGGGACACTCTGCAGATTCCTCTTCGCTGCTTCGAGGCTTCTGGAGCCGAGATGGACCGCATCGACACACCCTTCCTGATCACGACGGACGGGCCGTTCACGCTTCGTTTCTCACGCATCGCGATCGCACCCGCCGATCCCACCGCGCTGACGGCCGGTTGCTGAGCGAGGAGAACCCGTCATGCTGACGGCGAAGATCACCACCCTCGACTGGACCGTCGTCGCCCTCTACTTCGCCGGCGTTTTCGCCATCGCGCTCTGGGCGATCAGGCGCGTCCAGCACGGCGAGCGCACCTCCTCGAGCTACTTCCTCGCCGGCCGCAACGTCGGCTGGTTCGTCGTCGGCGCGTCGCTGTTCGCCTCGAACATCGGCTCCGAGCACCTCGTCGGCCTGGCCGGCACCGGCGCCGAGAGCGGCCTCGTGCTCGGCCAGTTCGAGCTCCAGGCCTCGCTCATCCTGCTCATTCTCGGCTGGCTGTTCGTGCCGTTCTACGTCAAGAGCGGCATCTTCACGATGCCCGAGTTCCTGGAGCGGCGCTACTCGCCCGCGGCCCGCTGGTACCTCTCGGTGATCTCGGTCATCGGCTACGTCCTGACCAAGATCTCGGTGACGATCTACGCGGGCGGCGTCGTCTTCGAGACCCTGATGGGCATCAACTTCTGGACCGGCGCCCTGGTGGTCGTCGTCATCACGGGGGTCTACACCGTGCTCGGCGGTCTCCGCGCCGTCGTCTACACGGACCTGCTGCAGGCCATCGTCCTGATCGTCGGCGCCTCCACAGTGACGATCCTCGGACTCGCCGAACTCGGCGGCTGGAGCGTCATGGTCGAGACCGCCGGGGACGGCTTCTTCGACATGTGGAAGCCAATGTCCGATCCCGACTTCCCCTGGACCGGCATCGCCTTCGGCGCGCCGATCATCGCCGTCTGGTACTGGTGCACCGACCAGTTCATCGTCCAGCGCGCGCTCTCGGCGCGCGGCATCGACGACGCCCGACGCGGGACGATCTTCGCCGGCTTCCTCAAGCAGTTGCCGCTGTTCCTGTTCGTGGTGCCCGGCGTGATCGCCTACTGCCTGTCGCAGTCCGGCAAGCTCGAACTCGCCTCCTCCGACCAGGCGCTGCCCGCCCTGGTCGTGGCGCTGCTGCCGGCCGGCTTCCGGGGACTCGTGGTCGCGGGCCTGCTGGCGGCCCTGATGAGCAGCCTCTCGTCCGTCTTCAACTCCTGCTCGACGCTGATCACGATCGACATCTACAAGAAGCTCCACCCCGGCGTCTCGGAGCGGCGCCTGGTCCTGGTCGGGCAGACGGCCACCGTGGGCCTCGTGGGCCTGGGCCTGCTCTGGATCCCCTTGATGCAGAACATCTCCGGCACGCTCTACCAGTACCTCCAGAGCGTCCAGGGCTACATCTCGCCGCCGATCACCGCGGTCTTCCTGCTCGGACTGTTCTGGAAGCGGCTCAACGCCCAGGGCGCGATCGCGTCACTCGCCGTCGGCTTCGTTCTTGGCATGGGCCGGCTGGTGGCGGAGCTCAACAAGGACAGCCTCAGCGGCTTCCTCTACACCTTCGCCGACATCAACTTCATGCACGTCGCGATCTTCCTGTTCCTGATCTGCGCGGCCGTGCTGGTGGCGGTCAGCCTCTGGTTCCCGCCGCCCTCCGAGCAGCGCGTCGCCGGCCTGACCTGGAGCCGGGCGGGCAACGCCGAGCTTCTCGCCGAGTCCGACCCGGCCAAGCGACGGCTGGACCGGACGCTGTCCGTAGTGCTGGTCCTGATCGTCGCCGCGGTGATGGTCTACTTCTCGGGGTAGGCCGGCCGCGACCCCATCAGAACCTCCATCATGCGATGCGCCGTTTCGGCGCCGCTGTTCTGGTTCTGGCCGGTCACCAGGCGTCCGTCGACGACGACGAGGCTCGCGAGCATGTCGCGAAACCTGGTCTCGCTCTCGAACAGCGCTCCGGCGGCCCGCAGGTCCCGCTCCGGGTGCATCGGCGTGAAGGTGATGCCGAGCTCCTCGATCTGCTTGTCCGAAACGGCCGAGACGCGGCGGCCGCGCACCAGAGGGTCTCCGGCCGGAGTCACCGCCTGAAGCAGTCCCAGCGGACCATGGCACACGCCGCCGACCACGGATTCGCGGGCGTACGCCTCGCTGACCTTCCTGCCCAGTTCTTCCGACTGGCCGAGGTCGTACGCGGCGCCCCAGCCGCCGGCGAGAAACACGATGTCGTAGGCGCTTCCGTCCACGTCGGCGATCGCCAACGAGTTCTCGACCCTGGATTGAAACTCCGCATCCCGGAGATAGCGCTTGTCCTCCGGCGTGGCCACCGGCCACCGCACCGACTGGCGCTCGACCGGGATGGTGCCGCCCTGGATGCTCGCCACGTCGACAGTCATTCCGGCGTCCGTGAATGCGTAGTAAGGCACCGTCATCTCCGACGCCCAGACGCCGGTCGCCTTGCCCGAGTCGCCCAGCGTGTCGTGGCTGGTGGTCACGATGAGGGCGCGGTGGCCGGCGAGATCGATCGCGGGTATCTCGTAGTGGGCGTGAAGGCCCAGGCCGACGAGCACCCTCGGCAATCCCAGCCAGACGGCGGCCGCCAGAACGACGACGGCCAGCCCTGCTCCGGTCCATACCCTGGTCTTCATGAAGGTCTCCTTTGCGCGGTCGTAGAAGTAGTTGATCGCTAGCTGTCGAGTCGGCGAGTAGAAGGCAGGCACCTCGAGCACCCCCACGCGCTCGGCGTAGGCCTCGTAGTCCGCCAGCATCTCGGAGAACCGCTCGGGTTGTTCGGCGGCCAGGTCGCGGGTCTCGCCCGGGTCCTCCGCCAGATCGAAGAGGCGCCACCGGCCGTCACCGACGGGAGCCCCGACCCGGACGAGCTTGTGGTCGCCCTTGAAGACGCCCATGTGGCCCGCCGTCTCGAAGCCGACCGCCTCCCGCGGCGGATGGATCAGGGCCGAAGGATCGCGCAGCGCCGGGGCCAGACTGCGGCCGTCGATGGGGTGCTTGCCGGACGGAGTGGCGTCGCCCGCGCCGGTGAGTTCGAGAATCGTGGGAACCAGGTCCGTCACGAACGTGAAGGCCGGAGCGGTCCCTCGCGCCTCCACGCCCGGCCCGGCGATGATCAGGGGAACGCGAATTCCCCCCTCGCCGCCGTGGAACTTGTAGTACGCGAGCGGGGCGGCCGCCGCGCGCGCGAAGTGCGGGCCGATGATGCCGTAGCTCCCCTTCTCACCGAGCGTCTCGAGGTCGCGGCGGTAGCCGACGCGCTCCGCCCACCGGTCGAACTGAGCGCTCTGGCCCGGGTCGCCCGCCTCCGGACCGTTGTCGGACAGCACGACGAAGACGGTGTTCTCCAGGAGCCCCTCGTTCCCGAGATACTCGACCAGCCGCCCGAAGTGATGGTCCATCGCTTCGAGCATCGCCGCGTTGACCGCCATGTTCTTGGCGGCGAACGCCTTCTCGCCGGGCGAGAGAGCCTCCCAGTCCGCCTGCTCCGGCGTGGTCGATGGTACGGCCCCGGGCGGAAAGACACCCGCTTCGACGGCGCCGCGATGACGCTCCCGCCGCAGCGCGTCCCACCCTTCGTCGTACACGCCCTCGTAGCCTTCGATGAACTCCCGCGGCGCCTGAACCGGCAGGTGGACCGCCTGGAAGGCGAGGTAGGCGAAGAAGGGCTGTCGCCCCCCATCCGTGACCTGATCCGTGTCGATGAACTCGACGAGCTTGTCCACGAGGTGCTCCGACGAGTAGAAGTCGGCCGGCAGGTCGGTCGGCTCGCCGTCGGCGAACCAGGGGGGCTCCCCGTAGATGGGCAGGTAGGGCTTCTTCTCGAAGTTGTCGGCGCCGGTGGCGTCGAGCGCGAACGTCCGATCGAACCCGCGCGCGCTGGGCAGCGAGGTCGGAGCGTGACCGAGGTTCCACTTGCCGCTCAGGTAGGTGCGGCAGCCGGCGGCGCGCAGCCGGCTGGCGATCGTGATCACGTCCGTGCTCAACTCGCCTCGGTAGCCGGGTCGGCCGCGATGACGAAGCGGCGTGGCCACATGCAGGCTGGCGACGTCGGTCAGGTGCGAGTCGACCCCGGTGAGCAGCATGGCCCGCGACGGCGAGCACATCGGCGAGGCGTGGAAGTTCGTGAAGAGGACGCCGCGCGACGCGATCGCGTCGATGTGGGGAGTGCGAATCTCGCTTCCGTAGGCGCCCAGGTCCGTGAAGCCGACGTCGTCCGCGACCACGACGACGACGTTCGGCCGGGGTGAGGCCGGGGCCTCGGATTCCGCTGCCGTCGACGCCGACGCCTGAAGGGCCGCGACCGCCGCGAGCGTCGCCGCCAGGACTCGCCGGCCTGCACGGCGCCTCTTTCGTCGGCTGAAGATGAACCCGGGTCTCATCGCTCTGAACCTCGTCTGCTAATGTCTATCATTAGTCCTGATGGAAGTCATTAGCACGCGAGAGAAGCTCCTACGCGCCGCCGAGAAGCTGTTCGCCGAGCGGGGCGTCGGGCCGACCTCCACTCGCGCCATCCTGCGCGAAGCGGGCCAACGCAACGAATCGGCCCTCCAGTACCACTTCGGCGGCCGCGAAGGGCTCATCGACGCCATGTACGTCAAGCGCGGCGCGCAGATCGGGGAAGAGCGGGAGCGCATGCTGCACGAGCTGGATGAGGCCGGCGGGGCGCAGGACGTGCGCCGGCTGTGCGAGGTGGCGGTCATGCCTCCCGTGCGGATCGCCCGGCGGGATCGGGAGTTCGCGCTCTTCCTGAAGGTGATCGGGCAGCTCGTGTTTCTGCCTGGTGAGGAGCTCCGCGAGGGCGCGACCCGCTACACGGGCGCGGGGGTGGGCGAAGTGGCGAAGCGAATCCGCGCGCGGCTTCGGATCCCCAAGGCGCTGGCGGACCGGCGGTTCGACCTGATGCACCGGATGGCAGCGCTGGCGCTCGCGCAACGCGCGCTTTCCGGCGGCAGCTTCGACGGGCCCGATGCCGAGCTGTTCTTCGAGACGCTGCTGGACGCGATGGCGGCCGTTCTCGAGGGACCGGTTTCCCCTGCGACCGAAGGCGAGCTCTCGAGGCAGTCTCGATGAGCCGAGCCTCTAGCCCGGAGGAGCGAAGAGCCAGGCGGCCGGCACGGCCAGGACTCCCGGCGCCAGGTAGCGGACCTCCAGGTCGAGCGACACGACGAGGGCGCCCAGCAGCGGCTTGTCGAGAAGCGGCTTGAGGCCGCGCAGCGTCCTCGCGTCCGCTGACGACACCTTGCGGGACGCCTTGATCTCGAAGGCGACGAAGCCACTTTCGAACTCGACCAGCAGGTCCACTTCCCGCCGGTCGTACGTCCTCAGGTGGAAGAAACCTGCGACTACGCCCGCGTTTCGCACCTGCTTGACGATCTCCGAGACCAGCGCCGACTCGAACTCGTCGCCTGTCCAGTCGCCGGTGCGATTGAGGATGGTGCGGAGGATCCCCGGATCGACGAAATGCACCTTCGGCATCTTCGCCAGACGCTTCTCGGGGTTGCGGAAGAACGGAGGGACCTGAATCACCTGGTAGCTCAGCTCCAGATAGCGCAAGAATCGGCGCGCCGTCGCCGGCGCGATGCCCGCCGACCGCGCCAGGTCGCTGAAGTTGACGCCCCTGCCGGAGCGGTTGGCGAGGACCCTCTGCGCCACGACGAACGGCTCCAGGTCTCGCAGTGCCGCGAGGTCGGCTACGTCCCGTTCCAGATAGGTGCGCTGGAAGTCCCGCAACCAGCTCCTCCGCTCGTCATCGGTCAGGTCGTCGTGGTGAACGACCGGCATACCGCCGAAGCGGAGATAGTGCTCCAGGATCTCCGAGTAGCGCGCGCAGGTGCGATCGGTCGCCGGTTGGCCGAGCAGAACGTCATCCGTCCGGCAGCCCTCCTCAAGCCAAAGGACCAGACGCGAGGTCCCGAGCGGATCGTCCCAGGAAGACGTCGCCATCTCTGGCAGAGTGAGGGGCCAGAGTTCCTCGATCGCGGCCCGACCGGCCAGACTCTCCTTCACTCGGGAGAGCAGCAGGATCTGGCTGCTTCCGAGCAGGAAGTAGCGCACCTCCGGCGACTGGTCGTACGCCGCCTTGACGGTCTCGACCAGGGACGGCGCCTTTTGGACCTCGTCGAGGATGGCGTGTGGATACCGCTCGATCCACTCGGCCGCGGTCATCCGGGAGAACCCGGGGCGCACCGCCGGGTCCTCCAGGGAGATATAGGGTACGTCGGGGAAACACCTCCGGATCAGCGTGGTCTTGCCCGTCTGTCGCGAACCGGTCAGGACGAGAAGCCGAGCAAGCCTGCTGGCGGCGCGCCGTCTCACACGGGACTCCATAGCGCGATTCTTCATGTCAAGCAACGATATTAGCGTAAAATCGGAACAATCGTGGCCGATCTGATCGCTCGGCGAGACGAGCTCCTCGGCGCCGGCGCCCCTCTCTTCTACGAGGAGCCGCTGACGATCGTGCGCGGCGAGGGCGTCTACCTCTTCGACGAAGGCGGGCGGCGCTACGTCGATATGTACAACAACGTGCCCTGCGTTGGGCACGCGCATCAGCGGGTCGTCGAAGCGATGGCCTGGCAGGCGGCGACGCTGAACGTCCACAGCCGCTACCTGCATCCCGGTGTCCTGAACTACGCGGAGAAGCTGCTCGACCGCCACCACGAGTCGCTGACGAGCGCGGTCTTCGCCTGTACCGGTACGGAAGCGAACGAAGTCGCTCTCCTGATGGCCCGCGCAGCTACCGGAAACCGGGGCATCCTTTGCACCGACTCGGCCTACCACGGCAACAGCACGGAAGTCGGTCGGCTGACCTTCGCGCGAAACCTCCCGCCCGGGAGCGAGTTCCGGAGCATCCCGTTTCCCCAGACCTACCGCCCCCTGCAGCCGGGCGTTTCCGGCAAGGAGCTGACCGACCTGTACCTGGACGAGATGCGCCGGGCGATCGACGACTTCGCCCGCAACGACATCTCCCTGGCCGGCATGCTCGTCTGCCCGATCCTCGCCAACGAGGGCCTGCCCGACATTCCGGACGGCTTCATGCCACGGGCCGTCGAGCTCGTGCACGAGGCCGGGGGGCTCTTCATCACCGACGAGGTCCAGGCCGGCTTCTGCCGGACAGGCCACTGGTGGGGCTACGAGAAGATGGGCTTCGTTCCCGACATCGTGACGATGGGCAAGCCCATCGGCAACGGAATGCCGATCTCGGCCGTGGTCGCGTCAAAGGACCTTGTCGACACGTTCCGGCGACGCTCGCGGTACTTCAACACGTTCGCCTCCAGCCCCCTCCAGGCCGCCGTGGGATCGGCGGTGCTCGACGTCATCGAGTCGGAAGGCCTGCGCCAGAACGTCGTCGAGACGGGCGCCCATCTTCGCCGCGGCCTGGAGGCCTTCCAGGAGACCTGCGAACCGATGGCGGAGGTCCGCGGCCACGGGCTGTTCCTCGGCGTCGAGTGGGTGAGCGACCGGAAGGCGAAGACGGCCGACGTGGACGGCGTCGTCGCCGTGGTGAACCGGCTGAAGGACAAGGGGTTCCTGACCAGCAACGCCGGCGCGCTGCGCAACGTGCTGAAGATCCGGCCGCCGCTCTGCTTCAACCGCGAACATGCCGACGCCTTCCTGGACGTGTTCGGGGAGACGCTTCGTGAACTCGGCCACAAGGGCTGAGTCCCGCGAAGCGGAGTTCCACCGGGCGGCGGCGGCGGCCTGGCGGGAGTGGGACGAATCCCCCGCGCGCCTGGAGCTGGTCGCGCACCAGGAGAACGTCGTCTTCCGCGCGGAATCGGAGCGCGGCGCGAGCTTCGTCCTGCGCCTCCATCGCCCCGGCTACCACGACCTGGCCGAGCTGATCTCCGAGCAGCACTGGACCGCGGCCCTGAACGTCGCAGGCGTCGGCGCGCCGGTGCCGGTTCGGGCGCGGGACGGCCGGCGCTACGTCGAGGTGCCGGTAGGAGCGAACGAGTCACGCCTCGCCGGCGTCTCGGAGTGGGTCGACGGCGAGGTCCTCTCGGACCTGGTCGACGAAGCGAGCGGCGAGCTCCTGGCCCGGTCCTTCGACGACCTGGGCCGGATCGCGGCACGCATCCACAACCAGGCCGCCTCCTGGGAGCTACCGCCGCACTTCACGAGACACTCCTTCGACGTCGACGGCTTCCTTGGCGAAGCGCCCTTCTGGGGCCGCTTCTGGGATGCCTCCGGACTCGACGAATCGGACCGCCGGCTCACCTCACAAGCTCGCGAGCATCTGCGGAAGCTCTTCACCGACTTCGGCCAGGACGCGGAGAACTACAGCCTGATCCACGGCGACCTCCATCCCGGGAACATCCTGAAGACCGAGAACGGCCTGCAGGTCATCGACTTCGACGACGCCGGGTTCGGATGGCACCTGTACGAGCTGGCCGTCGCGCTCTTCCACTACCAGTCGAACCCGCACTTCGAGATGGTCCGGGACGCCCTGGTCGCCGGGTACCGGTCGGAGCGGCACCTGAGCGACGAAGCGCTGGCGCTGCTGCCCGCCTTCCTGCTGATGCGCGCGCTGGCTCTTCTCGGATGGCTGGAAGCGCGTCCCGAACTCGGCCGTCGCGACGCGTTCGACCATGTACGCGGACTGGTTCGGCGACAGGTGGCGACGCTACTGGCCTAACCGTCCCCCAACGCCCGCTGCCAGATCGAAACGTCCCAGAAACGGCCGAACTTGCGACCCGCTTCCGACAAGACGCCGACCTGGCTGTACCCGAAGCGACGGTGCAGCCGCTCCGAGGCTTCGTTCGGCAGCGTGATCACCGCGAAGGCCCGACGAAGAGACTCGGCCTCGAGCACCGCCAGCAGTTCCCTGTAGAGGGCCGTGCCGATGCCGCGGCCCGTCTCGCCGTCCAGGCAGTACACGCTCGTTTCGACGCTCGTGGCGTAGGCAGGCCTGGACCGCCACGGACCGCTCCAGGCGAAGCCAACGACGCGGCCGGCCTCCTCGGCGACGAGCACGCGGTGCGGACCCGTCGCATCGAAGCGGTCCAACCACTCCAGGCGCCGCTCGATGGTCCAGGGTTCGACGTCGAAGGTGACGGAGCTGTGCTCGACGTAGTGGTTGTAGAGCACCGTCATCTGTGGAACGTCGACTGCGGTGGCCGGCCTGATTCTCATCGGCACCGATCCGCCTGCGAACACTGTGCCACGAGCGCCCGGAACAGCCGGCCACCGTCCTCCGTGGCGGTGACCTCGGGATGCCACTGCACCCCGATGCAGAACGGATGCTCAGGGTCCTCGAGCCCTTCGACGACGCCGTCTGGCGCGGTGGCGGCAACCCGAAGACCGTCTCCAATGCGGCCCGCTCCCTGGTGATGGTGGGAGGCGACCTCGTGCTCCTTCCCCTGCATGGCGGCCGCCAGCTTCGTCCCGGGCTCCAGCGCGACGCGGTGACGGGTGAACACGCCCAAGACGTCGCGATGCGGCTTCATGTCGACCCGGTCCGCGAGGTGCTGCTCCAGATCGCCGCCGTAGAGGATGTTCAGGAGCTGGCAACCCCGGCAGATCCCCAGGATCGGCATTCCCCGCTCGAGTGCGGCACGGCCGATCGCGAGTTCGACACGGTCGCGGATCCCGGTCGCCCGGTCGCTCTCCGGATGCGGCTCCGCACCGTAGATCTCCGGATCGAAGTCGCGGCCTCCCATGAACACGATGCCGTCGAGATCGGCCAGCGCAGCCTCCGGATCCTCGTCGTAGGGCTCGACGCTGGG
>JAPOVF010000230.1 GCA_026708285.1 Acidobacteriota bacterium | reverse complement strand
CACTCCATCGTTCCGCCGCCACCTTGCGCAGTAGCAGGCGTGGCCAGCAGCGCCAATCCGCCGAAGAACAGCACGCTCAGCAGCGCGACCCGTAGAGCTTCCCTCATTTTCGTAGCCTCCATGTAGGGCTACGGCGGGTCGGAAAGCGGCTCATCCGCGGCCGACCCGGCCGTAGATCGGACTAGACGCCGGCGACCGTAGCAGAAAAGCCGAAGCCCCTGCAAAGAGAGGAAAACCTTGTTACGCTGTACCAATCTCTGGCCCGCTACGGCCCCGCGACTACTCCCGCGTAGGTTGGACTAGACACCCCCTCGTTTTGGGGCCGGTAGCGCCTGTCGTAGCGGGTCGTTTCCTTCTCGCGAGCAGGGGCCGGCCGCCGGTTCCAAGCCCGGCGTCGCGGCTAACTAAGCCCGCCGCTTAGTCCACACCGCGATTGAAGGCGGCCTGGAGCCGCCAAGCGCAACCCCTTCCGCCCCATGCGGCGGTTCTTCTTCGTCTCCGAACCCACACGCAACGTCACCGGAGCGCCGGAAGCGATCACCGTTCGGCCCTCCAGCGTCACGGCCTCCGTGACCCGAGCGATCACCGTGTCGCCCGCCTTCACCTGGCGCAAGCCCTTCGCCTCCGCCTTTCGGGCCTTCGCCGCCGTGCTCAGGCCCTCCTCCAGAGTCGCCATGACGATCGTCCCGAACGGAACGCTCACCACCACCTTCTCAGGCTCGCTCTCCTGAGCCGGAGCAGCCAGCGGCATCCACAACAGCACCGCAGTCGCCATAAGCGTCGTCGCGATTCGCTTCATCACTTTGCTCTCCTTTTGAAGTGCGGCCGGCCGCGCTTGCCTGCAAAACACGCGGCCGACCGCCACATCACACCTCGTACAACGAGGCACGATGCCATACGCGTCCCAATCTACCCCCTCTGTAGCTGATATCAGCTACACTCCTCCGTTGAAGTGCCGGCGGCCGCGTTGCACCGCGGCCACCGGCGACATCGCTACCTCATACAGGGAGGCACGATGCCAACTAGCTCTAAGGCTATTCCTCCGTCGCTTACCGCGCCGGATCCCCGCGAGCTCGTCGTCGAAGACGAACAAACGCTCGCGGCCGCCCTTGACGAGGCAGCGAGGACGGGAGCGCCCATTTCCGCCAGCGCGGAGCTTCTCGCCAGGTTCGGCATTGCCGATCACGGCGAGGATCTGGGCGACCTCGACCTGGTCTTCCCGGACCGGGCCAGCTGATGGCCCGGTCCGGAGACCGAATCGGCGACTACCACAAGGCGTTCGCCGACAAGCTCATCGAGCAGATCAAGGAGGAGCGCGCTCCCTTCCAGAAACCCTGGAAGCCCGGAGAGCGCTCTCTCCCGGAGAACCTGACCACTGGACGTGCCTACCGAGGAGGCAACAGCCTCTACTTGAGCGTCGAGGCCGTCCACCGCGGCTACACCGACAACCGCTGGGCCACCTTCCGGCAGATCCAGGAGGCCGGCGGACACGTCAAGAAGGGCGAGAAGGGCGCCAAGGTCCTCTTCTTCTCTACCCGCACCGAGCAAGCGAAAGACGACCAGGGCAACCCCAAGCTCGACGACGCGGGCCAGCCCGTCCAAGAGCGCGGCCGCCCATACGTGAGGATGTACACCGTCTTCAACGCCGAGCAGACGGGGGGCCTGCCGCCGCGGCCCCCGGCCTCACCCGAGCCCGAGTGGAAGGCTCACGACCAGGCCGAGGCCATCATCCAGGCCAGTGGCGTCGACGTCCGACACCAGGCCGGAAACCGCGCCTACTACAACGTCCGCACCGACCAGGTCGTCCTCCCGGAACCCGGACAGTTCTCGAGCGCCGGCACCTACTACCGGACCGCGCTCCACGAGCTCGGCCACGCCACCGGCCATCCGGACCGGATGAACCGCGACACCCTCGGCAAGAAGTTCGGGAGCCCCGAGTACGCACGCGAGGAGCTCCGCGCCGAGATCTCCGCCATGATGACCGGCGAGAAGATCGGCCTGGGACACGAACCCCAGAACGGCGCCGACTACGTCGCCGGCTGGGTCAAGGCCCTCGAAGACGATCCCCGCGAGATCTACCGCGCCGCCTCCGACGCCGAGAAGATCAGCCGCTACCTGATCGAACCCGCACGCGAGCGAATCGACCAGCGCGACGTTCAGCTGCAGCAGCAGATGGCCGCCCACGCCGCGTTGCGCGAGCGCGGCCAGGAGCTCGAACGAAAGGAGCCGGACACCGTCACCCTCTCCAGAAGCGACGCCGAGCTCCTCGTCGACCGCTACGCCGCCGACAATCCTCCGCGACACGACGCCGTGGAGCGCCTGACGACCACTCCGCTGCCGACCGTTCCGGCCGGCAGCGACGGCGCGGTCCGCGTTTCGCCGCACGACCCGGCCGTCCACGTCAACCACGAGGCCCTCGACAACGCCATCTACGGCGAGAAGTTCGAAGAACACGAGCAGGTCGCTCCCACCCCGGCTCTCCAGGCCGCCGCGGCCCGACAGCAGGCCGGCTCCAACTTCAACCGGAACATCCAGATCCGCGCCGAGATCGCCCTCGAACATCTCGCCCAACACCGTGGTCACCATGCGCCCCCGCAGCAACTGGTGCGCGACCTCCAAGGCGTTCACCTACACGCCTCGCAGAACGGCTACACCCTCCAGACGGCGGATTTCCGAAGTCTCCGAGCCGGCCTCCAGAACCACGCCAACGACTCTCTCCGCGAGTTCCCCGAGGAGCGCCGAACCGTCCTCAACCTCGCGGACAACTTCGAGAACCAGGGACAGGGCCGGCCTCTCGATCGCGAGCTCCCAACCCCTGATCGCACCCCCATCGACGAGCCGAAGAGCGGACATGGACAACGCTTCGCGCTCGACGACGGCTCCCTCAACCCACAGGACCGCAGCAGCGCCCACGTCGTCGCGGACCTCCCCGAGGCGTTGCGCGAGCACGAGGCCCTGGTCAAGGCCGGCCGGTACGAAGACGCCTCCCGTCTCGAGGAACAGGTCATCGACCCCGAGATCGGATGGGGCCAACTCAACAACGATCAGGACGCCAAGGATCGCTACCTTGCCGTCTCGGAGCTGCGCGCCGAGCGCCACCGCGGCGGCCTCGCTCCCCGTCTCACGGAACTCCCCAGGGCCACCAACGCAGACATCAACCGCGTCGTCGCCGAGCGGACCGCCGAGCGCACCTTCGAACGCGACCACGGACCCACGCGATGAGCCGCTGGGGCGACGCCAGGGACGATCTCCGCCAGGCGGAGCGCGAGCCGGCGCGACAACGCGGACACCGCCGCGAGCTCGCCGGCCGGGATCCCGAGCGGCGTTCCTTCCAGGACCGCCTCCAGGCGTCTCTCGTGGACGTGGCCGTCCATCGCGCCGTCGCCTCCCGCGACCTGGTGAAGCACCAGTTCGGCGGCCACCCCTTCGCCGGCAAGCGCGGCATCGATCACCTGGTGAAGGCCGGCTGGGTCGAGGAGCGGCAACACCGCGGGACGAAGGTTCTGACGGCCACGGAGGCCGGACGCCGCACAGCCAACACCGTCGCCCCACAGCGAGGCTGGGCCGCCGAGCAGCGCACCTGGAGCGGCCTGGGCAAGCAAACCGACCTCAAGCACGACCTCGCCCTTTACCGAGCCGTCGCCGAGGCCCGCGAGCAGCTGGAGGCTCGCGGGCTGCATCTACAGCGGATCCGGCTCGACGCCGAAATGCGCGGCGAGATCATGCGGCGCACGGAGGCCGTGCGCGCCGCCCGCGGCAAGCCCGCGGCCGACGCCCTGCGCGAGGAGATCGCCGAGCGCCTCGACCTGCCGCTCGACGACAAGGGAGCCATCCTCTGGCCGGACGCCCAGATCGAGGTCGCCCGCGAGCCGGACGGACCCGTCGAGGGCCGCGTCAACATCGAGATCACCACCGAGCACTACTCCCGCGCCTCGATCGCCGCGAAGAGCGCTGCCGGCTTCGCCCTCCACCCCTCCGGCGCGAAGGCCGCCCGCCACCTGGCCAGCACCTTGAGCAGCCTCTCGTCATCGAGCGGCGGCGCCGGTAGCGGAGGCGGTCGCCGCGGCGGCATCGAAGACGGACTTCTCGACCTGTGAACGAGGACTGACATGGGCTACCCCGCGATCCCGCTCACCAAGCTTCTCCAGGACTCCGTCGTCGCCTGGAGCGTCTACGGCGCCTTCGCCCTGCTTCTCGTCATCGCCATCTCCGTCGCCGTCCACGAACACCGGGAACGCCGGCGCCTGGAGCGCGCCCTGACGGTCGCACGCCAGGCCCCGCCCTTCAAGAAGGACTGGACCCAGCGGCCGGCGCCCGACGCCGGCCTCCTCCCCTTCTGGCTCTTCCCCATCGTCGCCATCCTCCTCGGGCTGATCGTCGCCGTCTGGTCCATCTGGAACGTCCTCGACTGATGGTCAGTCTCGAAGACCGGATGCGGGAAAACCGGCGCGTGCTCGCCGAGATGGAGGCGATCGAGCAGCGCTGTCGCGCCCTGGCCGACCGAGTCGAGGCCCATCCCACCGCCGAGGAGATGGAGCAGGCGGTCGTCGAGCGCTGCGACGAGGCGATCTCCAATCACACCCGGAGCGTCCGGGAAGCCGCCAAGGCGGAGCTCGACGCCCTCGCCGAAAGTTCGGTCCGCGCCTTCGAAGTGCACCTCGACCGCATCCACCGCGCCCAGGTCCGCGCGCACTACGTCCTCTCCGCAGCCGCCGGCGCTCTCGCCGCCGGCCTCGTCGTCTTCCTGGCTTCCCTTCTCATCTGACATGCACACGTGGCGCATCAGCTTCGGCGTGACCCTCACCCTGGGGGCGGTCCTCGCCTTCCACGCCATGTCCCGGCTCGACTTCCTCGCGCCCCATGGACGCTTCATCGTGCAGGAGTACTGGCTCCCCATCACCGTTCACGCCTTCCTCGCCGCCGCGACCTTCATGGTCGCCCTGGCCGCCGCGATGCGCCGTCTGGGCCTCCACGACGTGGGCAGGAAGGTCGACCTGGTCGAACGCTCTCTCCGCCGTGGCGAGGGCGACCCGGACTTGACGCGCCGCCTCGCCGATCAAGAGCAGGGCGAGTTCGTCGAGTGATCCCGTCAACTCCCTACAAGGAGGACACCCGCATGCACCCCGAAACCTTGGACGCGAAGCCCCAGGCTCCGCCCTTCTCCCGATTCCAGAGCCTCTCCATCCGGCTCACGACGTTCGCCTTCCTCTTCCTCGCGCCCGCCATGTTAATGGCCCAGACCAGCCCGTGGACGAGGGCCGTCAACCGCCTCCAGACGGCGTTCACCGGGCCGATCGCCCGGGGCCTGAGCCTCGTGGCCTTGGTCATCGGCGGCCTGATGTTCGCCTTCGGCGAGGGCGGCTCCAAGAAGCTCCTGGCCGGGATCATCTTCGGCCTCGGCATGACGATGGGCGCCGCCAACTTCCTCGGCTGGCTGTTCTGAGGAGGAGGTCCAGATGCTCGACGTAGTCGCCCTCTTCCCGCCCCCGGCCTTCATGGCGCTGGCCACCAGCGCGCTGATGGCCGCCTTCCACTACCCGCGCCCGCGACGCTACAGCGCGGCTCTCTCCATGGCCGGCCTCTCGACCGGCCTGACTCACCTCCACGAAGGGCTCGGCGGCCTGGCTGCCGACCTCGTCCCCGTCGCCGTCGGCATCGCCGTCGACGCAGCCGGGCTCTAGGTCCCCTTGCGAGGAGAAATCCCTTGGTACGGCCACCCGGCGCTCTCGCGCCCCATGAAGATTCTGGGCGTGGAGCGCCGGTGGTTTCTCCTCTCCGCCACCTTTGGTGGCGCGGTCTGGAACGGCCTCAACTCGATCATCACCGGAGCGCTGCTCTTCGCCGTCCTCTACGTGGCCGGCTTCCTCGCCTGGAAGCGCGACCCCAACATGCTCTCCATCATCGCCAAGGCCGGCACGAGCCGAACGCGCTACGACGCCGGCAAGGAGTCCAAGTGGCACCTGCACTTGATCGAATGAGCACCAGTCAGTCGAGCGGCCGCGCGCTGCCGCCGGTTGTTGTAGACGGTATGCACCGTCTCCACGGTTACGGCCTCTCAGCCGAGCAGCCGCACGAGCACAAACACCGACACCGCTTGGCTCGCCAACAGCACGGCGCCAACGCCGACCAGTCGCCGCGTCATTCGTGCCCCCATCGCCGCGAACTCCGCCTGCAGCTTATCGCCGCGGTCGGCGAAGCCGGCGTTCCGGGCCACTTCGACGTGCGCGCTGCTCGGAGGCGCGGACATTCGTCAGGCCGCCGGCAGCACGTCCAGCAACCGGAACAGCGTCAGGAACAGCGCCAGCAGCGCGGCAACGCCGCCCAGCAGCCGCCAAGTCAACCGCGCCTCCACCGCCCCGATCTCGGTCCGAAGCTCAGCGATCTCCGTTCGCGTCTCGGCAATCTCGCCACGGAGCTCGCCACGGAGTTCAGCGAAGCCGGCGTTCATCTCCGCGCGCAGCACGTCGACGTCCGCCTTCGTTGCGTAGTCCGGCGCTCTCGCGGGCTCGCTCATCTCGCCCGTGATTCTAGCGAATGAACCTCGAAGCGGAGCGCACGGACCACGAGGCGGCGGGCAGCCTGGCCGAGGAGCTCCCCTACTGGGGCTGGCTCGAGGACCACCCCTTCTGCCTGACCCGCGGCGGCGAACTCCTCGCCGTCGCGGAGCTCTCCCAGGCCGTCGTCGACGGCCGCACCCCGCAGCAGATGGACGAGGTCCTCGCCCGCTGGCTCCGCCTCCTCTCCAGCCTCGACGCCCACACCCGGCTCTACTTCTACCTGCTGCGCAGGCCCGGCCGGCTCGCGGCCATCGACGGGCTGGACGGCCTCGCGGCCATCTCCCAGGAGAAGCGCCGCAGCTTCCTCGAGCGGCGCGTCCAGGAGCTCCGCGCCTACGTCGTGTGGTCCCACGACGCCGAACTCAAGGCCAACGCGCGATCCGGCAACGCCGGCGTCCTCGCCGCCGCCCAGGACTGGATCAAGAGCCGCATGAAGCCGGACGAATGCGCCTTCCTGCTACGCCACGTCACCGACGCCGCCGAGCGCTTCCGCCAGCTCGTCGACGCCTCCGCTGCGCTCGCCTCCGACGTGACTCCGCTACGCGTGCTGCCGGCGGAGGAGGCCACCGCCGTGCTTTCCGAGCTCGTCAACCGGCCCGGACAGCCCTGGCACGGCGACCACATACCGAGCGCGCTCAACTGGCGGCTGGCCCTCTCCGAACTGGAGGCCGAGCGGCGCTTCCTGCGCCTGGACGGCCAGCCCCTGATCCTCTACAACCTGACCTCACCGCCCGTCCAGGCGACGGCCAACCTGCTGCAGGAGCTCTACCGCCTCGAAGCCCTGCTCACCGTCTCCCTCGAATGGCGGCCCCAGCCGCTGGGCGCCTCGCGGAGGAAGATCCGGAGCGTTCAGCGCCACTACTTCAGCAAGCGCTACTCCATGGTCGCCCACATGCAGGACGCCCAGGGCACCGCCGCGGCCATGGTCGATTCGGCGGCCGACGCCGAATCCGCCCGCATCGCCCACGCGCTCGTCGAACTCGAGACGGAGGGCGTCGCCTACGGCGACATCTCGTTGACCATCGCCCTTCACGGCGACGACCTGGCCAGGATCGAGGCGCTGGACGCCGAGCTCTTCCGCATCTTCGGAGCGGCCGACGCGAAGCTCATCCGCGAGGGCTTCGGACAACTTCCCGCCTGGTGGAGCCGCATGCCCGGGCAACCGCGCAAGCGCCAGGTCCGCACCGTCTTCTCCTCCGCCGGCGTCGCCGCCTGCCTCGCGCCCCTGTTCGGGCCGCCGCCCGGCCAGGCCGAGTGCAAGCACCTGTCACGGCCCGCCATGGCCACCTTCGAGACGCCGTGGAAAACCCCCTACCACTACGACCTCTTCGGCGGCGCCGACGTCGGCCACACCCTGATCCTGGGCGCGACCGGCGCCGGGAAGTCCTTCGCTCTGAACTTCCTGCTGGTCCAGGCCCAGCACTACGCGCCCCGCGTCCTCGTGCTCGACCTGGGCGGCTCCTACAAGTGGCTCACCGAGTTCATCGGAGGCGGCTACCTGGAGCTCAACCCCGACGCCGAAGGCGACGAGATCGCGCTCAAGCCCTTCAGCCTCCCCGCCGGCGAGAGGACCTTCAGCTTCCTCACCGGCTGGATCGCCCGACTGCTCCGCATCGGCGGCTACACGCTCCGGGGCGAGGACACCACCGAACTCAGAGAGCGCGTGGAGGACCTCTACCGGAGCCCGGCCGAGGACCGCACCCTCTCCGCGCTCGTGCGCACCCTGCCCGCCACCATGTGGCCGGCCATCAGCCGCTGGCACGGCGAGGGCGCCTGGGCCAAGTTCTTCGACGGCGGAGGCGAGGACACCCTGGAACTCGCCGACTGGCAGGTGATCGACCTTGCCGGCGCGGCCGAGCACGACGACCTCTGCGAGGCCGCCCTGTTCTTTCTCCTCGAACGGCTACGCCTCGCCCTGGACGATCCGGCCGAGGCGGCCCGCGTGAAGCTCATGGTCGTCGACGAGGCCTGGCGCTACCTCAACGACCGCGCCGTCCTCACCTACCTCGCCGAGGCCGCCAAGACCTGGCGCAAGCGCAACGCCGCCCTCGTGCTCGCCACCCAGAGCGCCGTCGACCTCACGGACACCGACGGCGCGCAGGCGTTGCTCGAATCCCTCCCCACCAAGCTCTTCCTCGCCAACCCCGACCTGCCGGACGGCGTCCAGGCGACCTTCCGGCTCAACGACACGGAAATGCAGACCATCCGGGGCCTCCTGCCCAAGCGCGAGATGTACCTGCGCCGCGCCCAGGAGGCCGGCGTCGTCCGGCTCGAGGTCGATCCCGAGTCCTACTGGCTCTACACCAGCTCTCCCGTCGACGGCGAGCGTCGAGCGCAAGCGGTGGCCGAACACGGCCTCGCCTCCGCTCTTGAGGTCCTGGCAAACCAACGGAGGTAACACACCTTGCACGTACCGCCCACCATCGCGACGGCCGCCGCCGTCCTCTGCGCGCTTCCCCTGCTCGCCCAGGACTCCCACATCCTGCGCATCGACCCCGCCGAAGACGAGGTCTGGAGGCTCACCACCCGCGTCCGCCACACCACCGTCATCACCCTCCCCGCCAACGAGAACATCCTCGACTTCGTCGTCGGCGACCTGGACTACTGGCACCTTTCCGGCAGCGCCAACGTCGCCTTCCTCAAGCCCACCGAGGAGGGCGTCCAAACCAACGTCGCCCTGGTCTGTGAATCCGGCCGGATCTACCCCTTCCTCGTCTCCGAATCCTCCGAGACGCCGCCGCACCTCGTCGTGCGCCTCGACCGCGACTTCGAGGCCGAGGCCGCCGCGGCGGCCGGCGAGGCCCACCGGCCCGCCTTCGTGGCGGCCGATCAGGTCGCCTCCTACCAGGCGATGGCCCAGCAGGCTGCCGAGGACGCCGCCGCACAGCGGCGGAACGCGGATCAGGAGATCGCGGCCGCGCACGCCTCCGCCGACGACCGGGTCAACGGCTTCCGCGCCGAGTACCCCACCCGCGTCCGCTTCCCCTACCGGCTCCACGACAAGGCCAAGGGCTGGCCGTTCCTCGTCGAGGGCATGTGGCACGACGGTCAGTTCACTTACCTGCGCAGCCTCGCCCAGGAGTCCCCCGCGCTCTACGAGAACAAGGACGGCCAGCCGTCCCTCATCCCCTACGACCTCACCGAGGACGGCCTCTACGTCGTCCGCCGCGTGGTCGGCCAGGGCTGGCTCCAGATCGGCAAGCACCGCGCCGGCTGGACCTTCGACGAACCGGAACCCCTCCAGTAGTGGCCGACTTCAAAGAGTGGAAGCAGCGCATCGCGAAACCCGCGGGCGCGCTGCCGGCGAACCTGATGAACCGCGTGGTCGCGATCCTCGCCGTCGTCCTCGTCGTCGTGATCGTCGCCGCCACCATCGGCGGAGCCGGCTCCGAGGAGGAGATCGGCGAGGCCGATCCGGACGAGCAGACCCCGGCCGACCCCGAAATGGCCGACCGCCTCGGCAGCGAGGTCGAGAACCAGCGGCGGCAGGCCGCCTTCGAACTCGCCGAGGCAAAAGCCGACGCTCAGCGCGAGACCGTTCGCCAGGCCAACCTCAACCTGGCGCCCTCGCCACCTCCCGGCGAAGCCATCCTCCAACGGCTAGCCGGGATGACGCCGGACGAGGAGGAGCCCAACGCCGATCCCTGGGATCCCGAGGTCTTCTCGCCCCAGGAGGCCGAACTCCGCCTCGAACTTCACCTCGAGGACATCAGGCGACAACACACCTCCCTGATAGCCCCTCCAATCGCCCACTCCGTGCGCGGCGAGGACGAGCCGCTCGGCAGCGAGGCGCAGGACTCCGCATCGTCCCCTCACGAGCACCTCGCCGACCTCTACCAGACTCTCGGGACCGCCGCGCTGCAACAGTCGACCGCGGGGGACGTGCCCCCGGGCGCGGCCGTCCCACCCTCCGGCGGCACCCTCGACGTGCCCCTCCCCGACTCCAACAACGAGCCCGACTACCAGCGGCCGGAACGCGTCGCCTCACCAAACGACCCGCCCGGCTTTCACCGCATCCACGAAGGCTCCTTCGTCGAGGCCGTCCTCGTCACCCAACTCTCCGGAGACTTCCCGAGCCCCGTCTCCGCCGTCGTCGCCGTCCCCTTCTACAGCGCCGACCGGCAGACCGTGCTGATCCCCCGAGGCAGCCGCTTCATCGGCACGATGCAGGCCGTCCGCGACCAGAACCAGAGCCGCCTCGCCGTGGGCTTCCACCGGCTCGTCTTCCCGGACGGCCGCTGGGCCGCGCTCCGCTTCCAGGGCCTCAACCAGCTCGGAGAGGGGGCCCTCAAGGACCAGGTCGACCGCCACTACCTCAGCACCTTCCTCGCCGCCGGCGGCGTCGGCCTCCTCTCCGGCCTCGCCCAGGCCGGCGCCAACCCCTACGACGGCGTCGAGAACCAGTACCGGCTCGGGGCCGCCCAGAGCTACGCCCAGACCGGCATGCAGATCATGGACCGATTCCTCAACCGACTACCCACCATCACCATCCGCGCCGGCCACCGCCTGCGCGTCTGGTTCACCGCAGACCTCCTCGTACCTACCCCGAAAGGAGCCCGCCAATGACCAAGCACCCCCGTCTCCGCCGCACCGTCGCCGTCCTCCTCCCTCTCCTCCTCCTGGCCGCCCTCCCGGCCTCCGGCATCCTCAACAGCCTCACAGGCGTCGCCAGCGAGGTCTCGCAACTAGTCAACATCGCCACCAACGCGCTCACCGCGGCCGAGAGCGCGGTCAGCGCGATCGAAACAGCAAACACCGTCTTGGAGCTCAAGGACCAGATCGAGCAGGACCTGGACCAGGCCATGGGCCGGATCGGCGCTCTGACGGAGCGCTTCGAAGACCTCAGCAGCCATCCCCTAAGCCTGCTCCAGGACTCCTCCGGCCTCTCGTGGAGCAGTGATTTCACCGGCGAGCCGCTCGCCCTGCTCAGCGCCATGGCCGACATGCAGGACGACACCGACAACTCCCTTCTGACCCATTCACGCCAAGCTCTGGCCGCCGCCGACACCGTTTCCCGCCAGCGCTACGCCCGCGCCTACCGCGACGTGCCGACCGCTTCCGACAACTGGCTCGAAAGGCGCGAGCGGGCGGAACAACAGCTCGCCGCCGACTACCTCGTCCTCGACAGCGCCGAGGCCGTCATCGAACTCCTCGGCAAGACCTCCGAGTCCGTCGAGCGCAGCCGCCAGCAGACCGAACTCGCGGACACGGCCCTCGCCCAGGAGGCCCACGCCATGAAGCT
>JAPOVF010000087.1 GCA_026708285.1 Acidobacteriota bacterium | reverse complement strand
TGGGTCTGCCGCACCACCGACCCGCTGAGCTGCGGTGCAGACGGCGGTGGCGGCGCCGGCGGCGTCGTCAGTTCGACCACATTCGACCAGGCGCCGTCCCCGACCGCATTCGTCGCCCGCACCCGATAGTGACGAACCAGGGTCCAAGGGGTGACCACGCTCCATGACCTCACGCTGGAGCCGATGTTCGACGACGGCGACGGCACTCCTGCGCCCGTGAAACGCCAGCGGTGGGCGGCCGACACCCTCGTCTGCAACTGATAGCGCGTGATCCCGCCGCCCGGAGGCGCGGTCCATGTCAGGGTCTGCGTCCGTCCCGCCACCGAGCCGCTCAATGTCGGCGCCGACGGCGCCGTTGGCGCGACGACGGTGACAACGAACGTCACGGAGGCAGACGCACTTGCACTGTCCGTGGCGGTGTACGTGATCGTGTAGTCCGTATCGGTCGTGACGGTCGGCAGCGTCCCGCTCGCGCGCCGCGTAGACGCAACGAACGTGATCCCTGCCGGCAGCCCCGACGCGCTGTAGACGTAAGGTGACGTACCTCCCGTTGCCGCGGGGAGCACCGTGTCGAACGAGCCGCCCGACGGAAATCATCCAGCGTTCCCACCAAGTTCGTGCACGATGAACTCCCGACCCGACAGTTGACGTCCCGGTCCATGCCCGTCAACGTCACATTGACGGAAGCCTCGGCAGACAGCTTGATGGTGTAGCTTCGGCTGCCTACGCCGGTCTGAATCGTCGACCCGCCGCCGCTGGTACCCGGAGAAAACGCGTACTCGGTACATACGACATCACAGACCGAACCGCCGTCTACCTCGGTGCATTCCGTCCGGCATACCACCAACGTCTGACGGCACTCCGGGCGCCAGGGCTCTGTCGCGCAATCGACCTCGTCGTCACCGCCGGGGTCCCCGGGGTCGTCGCCGTCGCCGCCACGGTCGCCGCCACGGTCACGGTCCTTCTCCCGCTTGAGTGCCGTGCACTCGTCCGCGTGGGGGTTCTTCTTGCCCGTCGTTGAATCCCTCAGGTCGTACTCGCGATACATCAGCCGGCCCTTGCACTGCAGATCCCCACTCGTATGACCGAGCCTCATTGCGTGGCCCAATTCATGGGCCAGAATCTCGATCTGACGCCACTCCTTCTTGCAGCGCGTCTCGTCGAAAATGTAGATGGTCCGGCTGGTGCCCCGTGGCGCTAGGCCGCAGACGCGTTGCTTCCTGTAGGCGTCGACATCGGTGACTACGTCCGGAAAGTCCGTGTAACGTCCTCGCCTGACCGTCCACGTTTCCGTGTTGCTGACGGCTCCGTTGAATAGCGGAGGCCGCTGATTCTCCGTACAGCCGTTCTCCCCCGTCCACTTGCCGATCGCGCCGTTGCGCACGGAGTCGCTGACGAAGTGGTCGCCTGCGGGACTGATCAGAGAGATGCCGTTGCGGGAAAGAGCGCCGCCGTAGTCGGCGGACATCGATCCCGGCGTACAGTCGACTGTGGCTTCCTGGGCTTCCGCGGTAGGGGTGGTTCCGATGATAAGAGCGACAAAGACGATCGCACTTCTCATCGGTTACAGATGTCGGTTTTGGTCCGCTCGTTGCCCGACAACACTTCGACGAAGGGGGGTTCGCCGCCGTCCGAGCACTGCTGCTGCCACGCTTTCTCAAATCGAGCCTTCGCCGCCGCGGTTGCATTCGAGCCGATGCAGATCTCGGTCTGCTCTCCGCTGTCTTCATCGACGGCGATCAGACGACATCCCCGCCTTGTCCGGCGCGACCACTCAACCCCGAACTGCACCCGTTCCTCCGCGCCTTCGCTGAGCCGAGCCAGATCCGATGCCAACTCGAAGAGATTGCCGTGGACGGCCTCTTCCACACGCTCTTGCAGATCGACTAGGTTGCCCGGACCTGTGCCGCCATGCGACCAGCGCAGCGATTCGCCGTCTTTCTGCACAGTGGCGAACAGGCTCGAGCCTCCCGGTCCCGAGCCGACAGGAACCACGCCCTGAACCCAGGGGCCGATCACGACAACCCGGGTTCCGATGACCGGATCGAACTCGGCGCCACAACCGCCACAGAACACCCGGTCTTCCGCGACTACCCGCTGTACTGGCAGCAGGACATGGCCGGGGATGGGGGATCCACCGTGGAGCGGAAGTGCGTCACTGAGTTCCAGGAGGGACTCAACCCAGGCGAGGCCGCCGAAACCCGGGATGATGTCCGTCACCGTCGCAACGACCGCCACCTCCGCGAGAAGCAAACCGCTCCCGAACTCACCACCCGTGTCTGGGCCGAGGAAACTTATCCCCGCACCGATGCTCTTGACGGTGCAGAACTCCTCAGGCGCGAGATGCCCCTCGCGGAGATCATGTGCAGCGGCTGAACCGAACGTCGCCCGGAACTTCTCCGATTGCTCGTCGATCAGCTTCCGCGTGGCCGGATGCATGCTGTCCGCGATCTCCTCGTCAAGAGCCTTGGCCGCCGAGATCCAGCGCAGCTCCGGGATCTCGTCCGGTGGTCCCTGGCCCTCTGCTGGCGGCCCCAACAGGACCACGGCAAGCAGGCTCGTCACAAGCGGAAGACCATGCCTCATAGCTCTGTAGCCTCCCCCTGGAGCAGAATGCGTCGCTCGTCCAAGCGGTGACTATAGATTTCGTCCTCCTGCGCCACCAACGGCAGCGAGAAGAGCACGAGCATCATGAACACGGCCATCAGGCGTCTCGTCATTGGCTGATACCCCCTTTTCGGGTTGTGGCGCGAGCATCGCAGGACCTCCAGAAATCGTCAGTCGTGGACCCCGAACCTGATTCCTTGACATACAAAGCTAGCCAGGAATCTGCCGGAGGACCGGCCATCTCACATCCAATTCCGGCCAGATGCGAGCAGGAGCGGCCAGATCCGGACATGGAACCGTCGACCGCCGGTCCTGTTGGCTAGCGAAGCCGCCGTCAGACGATGGCGAGCCAACCCGCCTGGAGCTATACACCTTCGACCGCCGTGACGCAGGCGTAGCGGTCGGCCAGACCGACCGTGAAGAAACCGACGCCGGCGTAGAGGTCGACCGCCGTCTCCACGCCGAAGGAACCGACGGCCGTCCGGGCCAGGGCCTCGAGCAGCCCCCCGTGGGCCTGGAAGAAGGTGCGCGCGTCGTAAGGTCAGGCGATGTCCCAGCACCTGGACTTCCACGGCGCCGCCCGCCAGCCCGGCCAGGGGTGGCGCCACGACCACCGGGCCGTCTTCTTCCAGGCCGTCGGTGGCCAGGCTGAGGCGCCCCGGCACCGAACGTCCGGCCTGCGCCGCGTCGTCGAGCATCCGCGGAAGCGCGGCCAGCCGCGATTCGAGCGCCGACGGTCGGTCGCGGCTGCGACGGCGGCGGAACCCGACGCCGACCGACCCGTCCGCATCCTGTTCGACGTGGACCTGCGCCGGAAGGAGATAGCCCCACTGCTTGTCCGTGGCCGGTTCTCCGACCTGGCACCCGGCGAGCTGGGCCGGGGCGATGCCGCCCAGCCGGCGCAGCGTTCCAGGGCGGCTGCCGCCTTGAGCCCGGGCTGCGCGTGGGCGCCGCCACGAAGCGGGATGCTCGCACCGAGTGCGCCGCTCTGGACGAGAAGGTCCTGCTGCCGGCAGGTTGCCCGCATCTCGAAGTCGCCGAAGAGGGCGAGACGGCGACAGCGGTCCTGGGAGCCCGGCGCTACGAGTTCCCGTCCTCCGAGGTCGTCCTGCTACCCGTCGCCAACGTCACGGTCGAGGCGCTTGCGCGGTTCCTCTGGCAGCGTCTTCGGGACCGATGGGAGCACCTTCGAGATCGGATAGTGGTCGTCGAGGTCACCGTGACCGAGACCCCCGGACAGGGCGCCAGCTACCGGCGCAGCCTGTAGCTGGCCTGCCAGCGACCCCTCGACCGGCCGTCAGGAAAGGAAGCAGCCCGGCCTATCAGTTCGAGGTCAACTCGACAACGTTGGACCACGCACCGTCCCCATTCGCACTCGTCGCCCGGACCCGATAGTGGCGGACAAGGCCCGGAGGCGTCGTCACACTCCATGACCTGGCGCTCGAACTGAAGTTCGACGACGGCGACGGCGAACCTGCCCTCGTGTAACGCCAGGAGTGAGCAGCCGAGTTCCTCGTCTGCATCTGATAGCGCGTGATGGTGCTCGTAGAGGCCGGAGCGGTCCACGACAAGGACTGGGTCTGCCGCACCACCGACCCGCTGAGCTGCGGTGCAGACGGCGGTGGCGGCGGTGGCGGAGGCGGAACGACGGTTGCAACGAGCGAGACGGAATCAGAGGCGCTTGCGCTGTCCGTGGCCGTGTAGGTAACCGTGTAGTCCGTTTCGGTCCTGACGGTCGGAAGCCTCCCGCTCGCCCGGCGCGTCGACGCGACGAACGTGATCCCCGGCGGCAGCCCCGACACGCTGTAGACGTAAGGCGCCGTCCCTCCGGTTGCTGCCGGGAACACCGTGTTCACCGAGCGGCCGGACGACAGCCGAAAGTTGGGGATTCCCGGCACGGAGAGCGGCGGTGGCGGCGCCGGCGGCGTCGTCAGTTCGACCACATTCGACCAGGCGCCGTCCCCGACCGCATTCGTCGCCCGGACCCGATAGTGACGAACCAGGGTCCAGGGGGTGACCACGCTCCATAGGTGACTCTGGTCGTACCTACAGGCGTGTACCCACATGCCTTTGCAGTCCTTAGGTCATCGACCGTTTCACTGTCAATCTCCGAAAAGTCAGTGTACTCCCCGTACTTGACCGTCCACACTTCCGCGTTGCTGAGAGAACAGACTTGGAAGTTGATTGGCCGAACAGTGGTCAGTCCACCTGCGAATCGCATCAGACCGAATTGAGTTCCCGACATTGTGGATTCCGGATGGACTTTGAAGAGAGATTCCTCCCGCCGGTATCGCTCCCCCGTACTCCTGGTGTCTTGTACCCGGTCGACACGTCTGAGCTTCTGCCGTCACAGCCAAGCCAAGAGGGAGGGCAAGCGCGAGTACTGCCTTTCTCATCGCTCGCAAAGCGTGGTGCTGGTCCAGCTTCCGTCTGACAGTATCTGGCCGGACAAGGGAGGGCCATCACCAAGGCACTGTTGGGTCCACGCCCGATCAAACCTCTCTCTTTCCTCCGCGCTGGCCTTCGGATCAATGCAGATTCGGGTGAGTGTCGCACCGTCGTTCTTAGCCGAAATCAGGCGACACCCCTCGCGTGCTCGACGTGACCAGCCGCGCCCGAACTCCCGCCGCTCCTTCGAGCCTTCCTTCAGCCGAATCAGATTCTCGGTTAGGGAGAACAGGTTGCCTGACACCGCTTCGTCTACGCGTGCTTGCAGGTCAGCTAGGTTCTTGGGTACGGACCCCATTGACGATTTCCAATGCAGGGACTGACCATCCGCTCCCATCACCCCGAGGAGACTAGAGGCGCCTGGTCCCGGACCCACAGGAACTGTGCCCCGATACCAAGGACCGATCAGGACGAGACGCGCTCCAACGAGCGGATCGAAGCCCAAGCCGAAGTCTCCGCAGAACACGTGATCACCCACAACCATTCGCTCAACGGGCACGAGTGCATAGTCCGGTAGAGGCGAACTTGTGTGCAGAGGAACCGCATCGTCCAACGCCAGGAGTACATGGGGCCAGTCGAAAACGCCGAAGCCAGGAATGATGTCCTTCACCGTGGCCACGACGGCAACCTCCGCCAGGAGCAGTGCACTACCAAAGTTCCTGCCATCTGGGGGCGCGAAGAAGGGGGCGCCACCACCCATACTGGCTGTGCACAGCTTGCTTACGGGAACTTGGCCTTCTTGGCGTCCTGGCTCCCCGCCGGCGCTGAGCTTCTGCCGGAACAAGTCGGTCTGAGTCTTCAGCGTTTGTCGCAGCCTGGGTCTTAGATGCTCTGCGTCCTCGTTGAGAGCTTCAACTGCCGAGAGCCACCCCAGAGCGGGTAGTTCATCCGGCGATTCCTGTCCTGCTACGCGCACGCTCAACAGCGTTGCCGTCAGTAGTGAAAAGGCGACGAGTGTCTTCCTCACGCTCTGTTCCTCCTGGTGTCGCTAGGCCGCTACGGCCGCCTGTTGCCGAACGCAAGCAGATTCTCTGAGTCGCCCACGACCGGTGCCAAACGCCAACAATGAGAGCGACAAAGACGACCGCTCCTCTCGTCGGTTACAGATGTCGGTCTTGGTCCGCTCATTGCCCGACAACACTTCAACGAACGGTGGCGCTCCTCCGTCGGCACGCGGCTGCCACCAGGCCCTCTCGAACCGGGCCTTCACCGCCGCGGGAGCTTTCGGGTCGATGCAGATCTCGGTCCGCACGCCGCTTGCTTCGCCAACCGCGATGAGCCGGAAGCCGCGCTCCGTTCGACGCGACCATTCGGCTCCGAACCGCCTTGCCGATGCCCTTGACGGTGCAGAACTCCTCGGGGGCGAGCCGTCCCTCACGCAACCCGTGGCGGGCCGCCGAACCGGACGCCGTGCAGGACCCGTCCGACTGCTCGTTGACCAGCTTCCGCGAGTGCGGGTGCAAGGTGTCCGGAGCTTCTGCCTCAAGAGAGCGCGCCGCCGAGACCCACTCCCCAACAGGACCAGGGCAAACAGGCTCGTCACAAGCGGTAGACCATGCCTCATAGCTCTGTAGCCTCCCACCAAGTCTGCTTCTGGAGCAGAATGCGTTGCTCGTCCGGGCGGTTCTCCAGGCGAATGAGTGCAGCCTGAACCTCCTCGATCGCCGGGATGCCGACCGGTCGGCGATCCGTCTCGTCCTCCTGCGCCACCGCCGGCAGCGAGAAGGGCACGAGCGTGACAAACACGGCCAGTAGGCGTCTCGTCATTGAGTGCACCCCCTTTCTTGGGTTGTGGCTCGAGCATCGTAGGACCTCCAGGAATCGTCAGTCTTGGACCGCGAACCTGGATCCTTGACATACGACGATAGCCAGGAATCAGCCGCAAGACCGGCCATCTCATAGCGAGTTTCGGCCAAATCCGGGCAAGAGCGGTCAGATCTGGACATGGAACCGTCGACCGCCGGTCTTGTTCGCTGGCGGGGCCGCCGGCAGACGATGGCGACTCGCCTGGAGCTATACAGAGAGGCGGTTCCGATGATGAGAGCGACAAAGACGACCGCACTTCTCATCGGCTACAGATGTCGGTTTTGGTCCGCTCGTTGCCCGACAACACTTCGACGAACGGGGTTTCGCCGCCGTCCGAGCACTGCTGCTGCCACGCTTTCTCGAATCGAGCCTTAGCCGCCGCGGTTGCATCGGAGCCGATGCAGATCTCGGTCTGTTCTCCGCTGTCTTCATCGACGGCGATCAAACGACATCCCCGCCTTGTCCGGCGCGACCATTCGACCCCGAACTGCACCCGTTCCTCCGCGCGTTCGCTGAGCTGGGCCAGATGCGCTGTCAGCTCGAAGAGACTGCCCTGGACAGCCTCTTCCACACGCGCTTGCAGATCGACGAGGTTGTCGGGGCCTGTGCTGCCGTGCGACCAGCGCAGCGATTCGCCGTCTTTCTGCACAGTGGCGAACAGGCTCGAGCCTCCCGGTCCCGAGCCGACAGGAACCACGCCCTGAACCCAGGGGCCGATCACGACAACCCGGGTTCCGATGACCGGATCGAACTCGGCGCCACAACCGCCACAGAACACCCGGTCTTCCGCGACTACCCGCTGTACTGGCAGCAGGACATGGCCGGGGATGGGGGATCCACCGTGGAGCGGAAGTGCGTCACTGAGTTCCAGGAGGGACTCAACCCAGGCGAGGCCGCCGAAACCCGGGATGATGTCCGTCACCGTCGCAACGACCGCCACCTCCGCGAGAAGCAAACCGCTCCCGAACTCACCACCGGTGTCTGCGCCGAGGAAACTTATCTCCGCACCGATGCTCTTGACGGTGCAGAATACCCCCTTTTCGGGTTGTGGCTCGAGCATCGCAGGACTTCCGACGCTGACGCCGAACTCCCCGGGATCACCTCGCTTTCACACAGAGGTGCTGTCTGCTCACACAAGGATCACAGGGGATGGCTACGCTGAGCGCCGATGCCAAGCAGCTCTTTTCGGTGGCGTCCGCGGCAAGCTCTGGTTTGGTGGACCGGCGGCAAGGACTCGGCATGGGCGCTGTATCTGTTACAGCAGGATCCTGCCTGGGACGTGCTTGGTCTCATCGCGCCGGTAAGCGAGACGAACGGTCGCGCCCTCCTTCATGGCGTTCGTAGCGAGATGCTGGAGCAGCAGGCGGCCGCGTTGGGGCTACCGCTGCAGTTGGTTCCGGTCGACTGGACCACTTCGCAGCGGGAACGTGAAGCCGCCTATCAACGGGCCCTGAGCGCTGCTCGGGCGGAAGGCCTGGAGTTCGTCGTGTTCAGCAACCTCTCGTCGGAACCACGTCGTGAGCGCAAGTCGTTGGGAGTCGGGCGGATCGGGATGGAGGCGGTGTTTCCCCTCTGGCGCCGCGATTCTCGTGAGCATGCGAAGGAGCTCGAGGCCGCCGGGGTGTCCTCCTGGGTGTGCTCGGTCGATACGGGAGCGGTTCCCGCTGAACTCGCTGGCAAACGCTACGACGAAGTCTTCGTGGACGCCCTGCCGAAGGCCGTTGACCCTGTGGGCGAGAACAACGAGTTCCATACCTTCGTGGAGTGGGCGCCGGGTTGGCACCGTCGAGTTCCGGTGTCCGCCACCAGGCGGATCGAGGTTTACGACTTCGCATTCGCGGAGATGGAACTCGTGGACCAGGACGAACGCCCAACCGGTGATGCCGGTGCCGTGAAGACACTCCCGGACGGCGCCGACCCGTTCAGCTACTTCGAACGGCTGGCCCGGGTACGGCGCTACGTGGACGAGCACCTAGTTGAAGACCTCGACGGCGACTCCGTGGCCGAAGTTGCGGCGATGTCACCAGGGGGCTTCTCGAAGTACTTCCGGCAGCACGTCGGCACGACGTTCGTCGTCTGGTTGGCCCACCGCCGGGTCGAACGCGCCTGCCGCCTGCTGCAGGAGCACAACGACGCCGTCGGCCAGATCGGTTACTCCGTGGGGTTCCACAGCGAGCGGACCTTTCGCCGGACCTTCCATGACCACGTGGGCTGCAGTCCGTCGGAGTACCGGAAGCGGTGGCTCGAAAAGAGGGTGCCCGTCGAGCCGGCGTAGGCGCGTCTGGACACCTGAGGGCTGCGGCCTTCTCCTCTTTGTCTCTACCGGAACAGCCTGTTCTCGCTCCAGGCCGTCACCTCGACGGCCGTGCAATTGCCAGCGGACAGACAGTACGTCCACCTGCCAGGAGCCAACTCGCTCACCACGTACTCATCACCTTCCACACGAACATGCCATGAACCGTTGATTCCACGAAGGCTGTCCGTATCCCACTGAACGCCACCGGGCGACACGATGGATCCGCTGCTCGTGAACGGCACCCTCAGGCTGCCCCGCAGCCCCGGAAGCTCCACCTGAATCGGACCCTGATTCAAGTCGAACCGCCATGCGACCATCCCCATCCCACGCTTGCGCACGACCACGTCCATCGCGCGGCTCTCGGATGGCAGCCAGAACTCAGCGATCCCGTCCAGCCTCGTGACTCCCCCGCCGACAACTTCACTTGCGCCAACCGGCCTCGCCAGTACATGGGCGCTAGCCACCGGAACACCACCAAAGGATCGAACCGACACGGTGACGCGCTGTTGCTCCTCCAGTCGCAGATCAACCGATGTCAGGGACTCGCCTACCGTTGCCGTGACCGAACGTGCTCGGAGCTCGCGGCCTCCGAGCGTCACCGTGGTCTGAATCCTGTAGACCCCTTCAGGCACGCCTGTAACCCGGTATTCACCTTCAGCGTTTGACTTGGCCCGCCACACGGGGCCTCTCTTCGACTCATGCGGCACAACAATGACGCGGGCCCCCGAAACCCGTTCTGGCGCTTCGTTCGCCGGGCCCGCCCGGAAGACCTGACCCTCGAAGCCCCCCTCCGGAAGCTCGATTTCCACGCGGGCGACACCGTCGCTGCCCGCTTCAATCTCGAGGCTGCCGACCTTCGTGACGGAATCGAGATCCGAAGCGACGCGGTCCCATCCCCCTTCGCACGGGTCGCATTCCGGCGATGGGCTGACCTCCACGTACCACCAGGACCCGCTCAGGGGAAGCCAGCCTTCGAAGGAACCGCCTTCCGTGCTGCGCATCGCGACCCTCTTCACGATAGAGCTGTCCCTGTCCCCGAGGGCCTGCTGTGACTGTCCCGAGACACCCCCGAACCAGATCGTCACGTCTTCGAGAGGCTCATCGCCCCGCCTGATCTTCCCTGCTAGGGGTATCGCGTCCAACTCGACGAATACGCGGTCGTAGCCACGAAACTCGATCGGCTGACCACCCAGACGATTGCCCGCGTGGTCGCCAACCTGAACCTCGTAGGACCCGGCCGGAATGCCGCTCCAGGTCCATTCGCCGGAAGCGTGAGATGTCGGTTTCAGCGGAAGGCCACGCCGGTACACGTTGCCATTCTCTGAACGGGCCACGGAGTTCAACTCCAGAGTCAGGTCCGCTGCTTCCACGTTAAACGGCTCTCCGAGGGACACGACCAGCCGCGTTTCCACGGACGAGTGAAGACCCCCAAGATCGACTACGTCATGCAGTGATTCAATCGAGACCGTCCAAGTCTCGCTAGCGCCGATTCGGCCCAGTTCGTACTCGCCGGGATGAAGTCCTCCGAACTCGAAGAACCCGAGGCTGTCCGCCCAGGACGAACGAGAGAAGAACCGGGATGCGTCCACTCTCCGCAGCACGAAGCGGTTCGCTTCGCCTCCCGCATCATCCAGGAACGTCCCGGCGACCGAGGCGCCTCGAACCGGCTCGACCATGATCGGCGTCATGTCGGCTCCAACGCTCACGTCCGACTGCCGGAATGGCACGAACGGCCCGAGCGTGACTTCCAGGGCCGCAACAGGGCCCAGGGCAAAGGGACAGAGTACGGCTGCCGTGATCTCGTCCGGGTCTGGTTCAACCCGGCATCTGCCCCGATAGATCCCTGGATCCAGAAACGCTCCTTTGGCCTGCGAACCGCGGCTGATCCCGCCCGCAATGGCCACACCGCGGGCGGGATCGATGCCCCGCTCGGCTCGGATCAGCTCGAGGCGAACCAGACCGGCGGGAACCAGAACCAGGTCGAGCTCTGCTTGATCTGTACCGACAAGGGAACTGGGACCCCACCATCCATCCGCAGTAGCTGCCACTTCCCAGAACCGGCCGACTGCGGGCACGGGAACCTCGGCACGGAGATCAAAGGCTTCAGCGTCCCCGGCTTCGGCTGAAACGGACACAAGGGGTGTCCCCGTCGCGGCCTCCAGGAAGTCCACCCGGATCTCGGCGGGAGACCGGCCATCTACTGCCCCCAACGTCTCCACGCGGAGCCTCACGCTCGCGGTCTCGAGTCGCTGGCCATGAAGTGCCTCCGCAACCGGAAGAGCGAGCGTCACCGCAACAGCGCCAACGCCCGCAGACCAGCGATCCCTAGAGATGAGGAAACGCCAGCTTCGCTGGCTGAAGAGACTCAGCATCAATACTCCCGACACATCCAAAAGGCTAACCAAGGAGCCGCCGAGAAGCCGGCCACGTAGTAGCCAATTCCGGCCAGTTCGCATCGAAACCGGCCAGATCCGAACATCCGGTCGCCCAATGGCCACTCCTGTCGATGGCGCCGGATCAAGAGGAAGTCGGTTGAGCGGCGGTAGAGGCCGACCCGCCAGCTGCTCTCCCGGCTTCAGCAACTCCTCCGCAACTGGACCACCGTCTCCAGGTGGGCGGTCTGCGGGAAGATGTCGAAGAAGGTGATCGACTCCA
>JAPOVF010000304.1 GCA_026708285.1 Acidobacteriota bacterium | reverse complement strand
CGGGCGTACCCCTGCTGGCCGCCGGCCCCGGCATCCGCGAGGGCTACGAGTGCCGCCTGCCGACGACCGTCCTCGACCTTGCCGCCACCTTCCTCGACTACGCCGGCCTCGCCACTCCAGCCGACATGGACAGCCAATCCCTGAGGTCACTCCTGGAAGGCCGAACCGACAGCCACCGGGAGGTCGTCCTCTCGGGCCTCAACGACTGGCGGCTCGCCTACGACGGCCGCTACAAGCTGGTGACCGGCTTCGGCAGCGAGGACATCCTCTGGGACCTGGAGGCCGATCCGATGGAGACGGAGAATCTGGCCGCGAAGCAGCCTGAAGTGGTGCGGCGGTTGCGGGAGGTTCTGCCCGGCTGAGTTGGACCAAATCGCGGAGCCCGAGGCTCTCAGCATCGTCTTAGATTGCCAGAGTTGATAAGTTCTTTCCATGAATTTCGAGGAACTCGTGGCCGCGGTCGCCGACGAGCCCGTCTTCGAGACCGGCCTGCTGCTCGCCGGACCTCGCGACGCCGGCAACGTCAGGCGGCAACTGTCGCGCTGGGTCCGCAGCGGCAGAGTCCAGCAGATGCGGCGCGGCCTGTATGCGCTGGCGCCGCCCTGGCAGCGTCGCGTCCCGCATCCGTTCATGCTCGCCAACCGCCTGGCGCCGGGGTCCTACGTCAGCGGCCCGGCGGCGTTGGCCTTCGCCCATGCAATCCCCGAGTACGCACCGGAAGTCACCAGCGTGACACCCGGCCGCCCGCACATCCGGCGGCTCCGTTCAGGCCGCTTCTCCTTCCGCCACCTCAAGGCGGACCGGTTCTTCGGCTACAGACTGCTCGACCTGGGCGGCGATCAACGGGCATTCGTGGCGACCCCGGAGAAGGCGTTGCTCGACTCCGTCTACCTGCAACCCGGCGGCGACCACAGGGAGTTCCTGCGAGAGCTTCGACTTGACTTCGGCGCTCTCGATCTGGACGCCCTCGATCAGGCGGCGGTGCGATTCGGCGCGCCGAAGACGACTCGAGCGGCCGGCCGCATCCGCGAACTCGCCGCCGAGGCGCCCGCGGACAACGTGCTGTGAAGGACCACCTCGAGGCGCTGATCCGGCCGCACGATCCGTTGCGGGCCCGCAACGTGGTCAGGGAGTACCTTCAGGCCCGGGTTCTCCTGGCGATGCAGGGCGCCGGCGCCATGACCGCCCTGGCGTTCCAGGGCGGGACCTGCCTGCGGTTCCTCTACTCGCTTCCCCGTTACTCCGAAGACCTCGACTTCGCGCTGGAAGGCAACCGCGAGGCCTACGCCCTGCCGAAGTACCTGAAAGCCGTCCGCACCGACCTCGGCGCCGAGAACTACCACGTGGAGTTGGGGATCCGCGAGCACCGCGCCGTGCATGGAGCGATGGCGCGCTTTCCCGGCCTGCTCCACGAGTTGGGCCTTTCTCCCCACCCATCGGAGGCGCTGGCCATCAGGATCGAGGTCGACACGAAACCCCCGCATGGGGCGGACTGCGAGATCAGCCTGGTGCGCCGGCACGTGACGCTCAGGCTCTTCCATCACGACCGCGCTTCCCTGCTGGCAGGGAAGCTCCATGCCGTCCTCCAGCGCGGCTACGCGAAGGGCCGGGACCTGCACGACCTGATCTGGTACCTGAGCGATCCGGACTGGCCCGCACCCAACCTCTCACTGCTCAACGCGGCGCTGCGCCAGACCGGTTGGACGGGAGACGAGTTGACGGCCCGTTCGTGGACCGAGCCCGTCGTGGAACGGCTGGAGGCGTTGGACTGGGATCAGGCAATTGCTGACGTGAGTCCGTTCCTGGAAAAGCAGGATGACGTCGATCTGATTACCTCCGAAAACGCACTGCGCCTCCTTGCCCGGTCGGGCTCGACCGGGTAGCGACCTTGTGAAGCGGGCCCCGGGATCACTCATGAGGTACATCCGCCAGTACAACAAAGAAAGCCAAGCCCGCGAAGTGTAGGTACGCTGATCCGTCACGAAGACTCAGTGCCGAAACCCAAGTTACAGTCCACTAGTACGGAGACAAGCTGCCCTTCTCTCGTTCCCGTGACGACGAGTGAATGAAGGGTGCTGAAGTAGCGGTGCGGTTCCCCTGAACGTCCACCTCGCACTGCATGGGTGTCGATCCTGAGACTGACCCGCTAATGCTATAGCCCTTGCTCTGGTTCGTTGTGATGGTCCCCAAGACCTGACTGCTTCCCACCTGCCGTGATCCAGGCTGGACAAAGGCGGTGACCGTGACGTTGCTCACGTCCTCGTTGGCCGTGACGCTGCCCGCGACGGTGACGTTGAACGGACTGCTCGTACTGCTGGATGTGCAGGTAGTAATCGAGACACTGACGGCGTCCGTCAAGGATGGACCTGTGGCGGTGCTAAGTTCAAGGCGAAAGGGGAGGTTGACCGGGGCGCCGCCTGCAACGCGCACGACCACGTTGGCGCTTATCGTGTCGCCGGTGTCGAACGTAGCTGATCCTCCTTGCAGAACCGCTCGCCAATTCGTGCGGTAGTAGCGCGCGCTCCCGGAAAGGTACGGACCCAAGGCCCCATAGTAGGAGATCAACTGAGCCGCTTCGAGTGCTTGAGTGAACGATCCGTCGGTTTCGCTCGCAAGGCGGGCAAGCACGTCCTTATCGACTCCTTGGGCGAGCGCGACCGTGTGCAGGGAGATGCCGTGAGATACGGCCTTCGCCACAGCGTCGTCGATCGACGAGCTGCTTGCGGTGTCCTCCCCATCCGTGAACACGACGATGGCTTGATTGGAGTTGTTCGCGTTGGCTACCGTGAAGTCGACCGCCTCGATGATCGCGTCGTAAAGCGGCGTCCCGCCGGATTCGAGGTTGGCGAGATCGGTGAGATGGGCGTCGAAGCCGTTCGGATCCCGCGTAAAGGCGCTTCCGTTGGCGTCCCGATAGATAGTGACGGGGTGGCTGGGGAGGTTGCCGCTCGTGGCAAACGCAAGCAGAGCGACCTCGTCGCCCGCACCCAGGTTCCCGAGAAAGGCCTTGGCTGCCTGAATCCGAAGGTCCTGCGGATCGTTGCCTGCGATGCTCCCGCTCTGGTCGAACAGGAAGGTCGCCGAGTAGGATCCCGCAGGGCTCTGGAACTCAGTGGTGAGGCCGGTAACCGAGAACTGCAGCTGGCTGCCTTCCCATCTGATGTCATCGACGGTCATGTCCGAGACGTGGAGGGGGACGAGACTGGCATTGGAATCGACTACGAACAGGTCGAGGTCGAAGTCCGCGGTCGTCGGGGTGAAACTTGTGACCGCCGTGTCCAGTACGCCGCCAGAAGGCTCGGCCAGGACTAGGGGCTGGTCAAACGACAGCCATGGGACAATGAGGGCCGTCTCTAGCGCTCTTGAGTGAACGAGAGTTCCTCTTCGACCGTCAGTGAATTCAGCGTTGCCGCCGAGAGAAAGCCGCGATCCCTGCAAGAGGTCCTCTGGCATCAAGGGGGCCGACGCATAGGTCTGCGTTCCAGGGATGCGGATGTAGAGGAAGGCGCCCGCCTCCAGGCCGGTGACCCTCAGGTCGTCTCCGCAGTCCAAGCCGTGGTCCTGGAGAGCAATGCCCCCTGGCCACGGATCGAACCTCACGCTCTGGCACGTCTCGATCGTGACGGTCGAACCGACTCCGACTACCCCACCCTCGTTCCCTTGGTAAAAGGGCGTCACTAGTTCTTGTGCCGGGGCAGCGTCCACGGCCGTTGACAGCAGCGCGCAAAGGGCCATCAAAGCCACCAACGCCTGTCGATACTGGGCGCGGCGACGCCGGGAACTCCGTGGAGGTCGCGGAGCGACCGGTCGTCGTTCCGCCTGGGAGGTGAACCCCGCGCCTGTCGGCTGCGCCGTAGCCCGTGAACTCTTCTCTGCACGGTCTGCCTTGACCTTTGCTGACATTGTTCGAGTCTTCCTCCCGGCTGCCGCGACGCCGGCCGCATCTGGATGGGGCCGCCTTACAGGTCATTCTGGGCGTCGCGAGACTCTCTGTCGCCCCCAAAAAAGAGGGGATCCGTCAACTCGCCTGCGACGCGGCCGTCGCCGACAGCAGCACGAGACGGACGACGTCCGCCTGGCGATGGACGCCGAGCTTGGAGTGGAGGTTCTTCACGTGCCAACGCACCGTGCTCTCCTCGCGGCCGGTGGTCGCTGCGATCTCGCTTACCGTACGGCCCTCCGCCAGCGCCGCGGCCACCTCACCCTCGGCAGGTGTGAGGCCATACTTCTCCACCAGGATCCGCGGGTCCACACGGGAGCCGCTGTCCCTCGTGGCCGGATCGTCTCCGGCTCTGCCGGCGGGAGGGGCCATAACTGCCGCACGGTAGCTGTAGCCTCCGTGGGCTGTCGCCCCCAATATCGGGAGGATCCAGCGGCCTCCCGAAAGATCGGCACGGCGCCGGAAAAGCGCCGTTTGCCGCCTGCTACTCGGCCGGCGCAGCGGCCGCCGCCGACAACACGAGGCGCACCAGGTCCATCTGGCGATGAACGCCCAGCTTCGAGTGGAGGTTCCGGACGTGCCACCGGACCGTGCTCTCCTTGCGGCCGGTGGACGCCGCGATCTCGCGGACCGCCCGGCCCTCGGCCAGCAAGCCGGCCACTCGGCTTTCGGCCGGGGTCAGGTCGTACAGCTCGGTGAGGTGCCGCGTATCGACACTCCGCGTACTGCCCAGCCTCGTCAGAAGGACCTGCACGGAAACGCCGCGAGAATCGAAGGTCGTGTGGTCCGGCGCTACGGGGCAAGCACACAGCAACAGCGGTTCGCTATCGGCCGTCCCACTGTGAGGATGGAGCGTCATCGAACCGCCGACGCCCTTGCGGCAGCAGATCGACAGAAGCCGGCCCAGCCGCGTGTCCGAGTTGGGCGCTCGCGCCCGTAATTGACGATCCCGCTGCAGGATGAGGTCGCGGGTCACGAGCAGCTCCCGAGCGAGCGCGTTCGCCTCCAACACGCGACCTGTCCGGTCCAGGTGGAGCACCGCGAGACCGGACCGATCGAGCAGCCCGGTCAGCGAAGCCTCACGGGCGTCGGCCGACGTCAGCGCCTGGCGAACCCGAACGAAATGCCGAACGTGAGGCAAGAGACGCTCGATGACGGCTATCTCTTCGGAACCCCAATCACTGCCCGTCGGTGCCGTCAAGCACCAGTAGATGTCCGTGTCATGCACGCCCTCGAGACGCACGAGAGCTTGATTGTTGCTACCAACACGGGGCAGGAAACCGCAATACAAGGGTGACGTCTTCATCTCGCGTTCGGTGAAGAGCGCCGTGTTATGGACCAGGCATCCGTACGGCAGGGCACGCAGGCGGGGCCCGCGCTCATCGCGAGACCCATAGTCCTGGACGTACATCCGCTCCACCTCGTCGAGCGGCTCGCCGTGGAACAGGATCCGGCTGAACAGGAACTCGGAAGGCCACTCGCGCCTTAGCACACTGAGGTGACTGCCCAGGACGCGCGCCGCATCGTCGATCAGCGCCGACGCGACCGCCCATCGATCCTCGTCGAACGCCGCTTCTTGCAGAGTGGCAACGATGCTCTCGATTCGGCCCGCTCTACTCACCCCGGTTCGCACGACATGCCCTCGCCTTGATCCGTACTGGAGCCACGTTACAAAGCCTTCGAGACCCCATCGCGATGCAGGGAGCCAACGGAGCGATGATTGCGCGAACTCCCCCGTACCCTCACCGCCGCGAGCGCCGCGACATTCGCTCCGGCGTTCGCTGCCGGTCGCTCTACTCCGCGGGCACAGTGTGACAGACACGTCGCGCATCCACGCCCCCAATCTTGGGGGCGACAGCGGCCCAGCTCCGCCCGTAGCTTGTTCCCGCAGAACTTCAAACGGCTGTTCGAACCCGCGCGGAGCGTGTTGTCAACAACTGGCTTCGTGAATCAAAGAGCGAGAAGAAGAGGAGAAGCTGATGGTGCGAAAGACCACGAGAGATCCCGTTCACCGCATGGCGATGGTCCTTGCGGCGCGAGGCGCGGCCATGTGGATTACTGCGGTTCTCGCTACTGGCGGAATTGCCATTGCGCCTGAAGCGGCGGCACAGGAGTTTCAGACTCCACGAGACTCGTTCCTGATGGAACCCGTCTTCCTCGACGAGTTGAGGGAGCATCTCGGCCTGTTCGGCACGCGGCAAGGAGAACGGCAGGAACACGTTCACGCAACCCTCCGTGCCGTGAACCCAGACCTGGGGAAGGCCGGAGCGGCTCAAACCGCTCCCGTCGTAGCCTCCATGGAGATCCACAGCCATCCGTCGAACGGCGAGGCATATAGCTACAAGGAGAGAGTCGACTTCAACGTCTACTTCGATTCACCGATCGCCGTCGACTACCAGGACCCGCCTCTACTCTCCCTGAAGGTCGGCACGACCACCCGGCATGCTTCCTTCTGGTGGAACTCCCCCACGCACATCAGCTTTGCTTACGTCGTGGAAGCCGAAGACCTCGACAGTGACGGAATCAGCATCCCAGCAAACGCTCTGGCCGGCGGCGGTCCGATCTTCTCCGCGGGCGACAGGAGCCTTCGCGCCGACGTGACCTACGAAGCCGTCCCAGATGATCAGAACCAGAAGGTCGACGGAAGCATCGTGCAAGCGCCACAGGTGGAGGGGATCTTCTTCCAGGGCGAACCGACCCGCGGTGACGTCTACGGACTCGGCGACAGCATCTCCATCGGCCTCCACTTCGAAACGAGCGTGACGGTCACCGGGGAACCTCAAGTCCGAATCCAGATCGGCGAGCACACGAGAGTGAGTACATCCTGGACACAGAACGCCACGCACGGCGCCAAGCTGACCTTCCGCTACACGGTGCAACACGACGACATGGACTCCGACGGCGTGAGCATTCCGGCCGACGCGCTGCGCGTCGAAGGAGGCTCGATTACGTTACGCGATCGCGACGACGTCAGCGCCGATCTAAGCCACAGCGGCGTTGACGACGACCCGGCGCGCAGGGTCGACGGCAGCCTGGCGCCGAGCATCGTCAGCATCTCCCTGGTTGAAGGTCCCGACAGCGGCGACACCTACACACTCGGCGAAGCGGTCCGCGTTGCCGTGGAGTTCGACGAATCCGTCTCGCTGGACAGTCGTGTTCGGCTCGCGGTCACGGTCGGATCGAGAACCCGGCGGGTTGCGCGTACCGGCTTCAGCACCGGCACTTCCTTCGTCTTCCAGGGCTTCGTACAGCCCACCGATCTGGACGACGATGGCATCAGCATCCCGGCTAACGCCTTCATTCTGAATGGCGCGTCCGTCGCTGCGAACCTCAACCACGCTGCAGTGGCGGCGAACCCGGGCCACAAGGTGGACGGGAGCATTGCGATCGCACCGAAGATCGAGGCGATCACTCTCTCCCGGCCTTCCTACGCCGCCGAAGGCCACGGTTTCCCGGTTTCCAGCGACACCTACCTGGTGGGCAAGGAGATCGTCGCTCGGGTCGCGTTCGACAAGCCCGTGGAGGTCACGGGTGCCAGACCCGAAGTGGTGCTGATGATCGGCGACCGACTGAGAACGGCTCGACTTCCCCGGACACACCGCAACCGGGGCACGATCCTCTACTTCAGCTACACGGTCCAGGCCGACGACGTGGATACCGATGGGGTTACGATTCCTGAGGACTCCCTGACCCTGAACGGCGGCACGCTCACGATTCTCGGCGACGCGAGCACCGCAGCCGTGCTGACGCACGAGTCCGTGGTCAGTGAGTACAAGGTCGACGGCGTCACAGCGTCGCCGCCACGAGTGATGTATCGCGGACCCGTGGTCGGTACGGCTCCGTTAGAAGGAGACACCTACGGCTTCGGCGAGAGGATCTTACTTTGGGTGTTCCTGGATCGTAATGTCGTCGTCAGGGGCGAACCGGAACTGGTTCTGCACGTAGGGTCGAACACGCGCCGGGCCTCCTACCTGCCGGAATACACCACGAGAACGGACATACTGGTCTTCGAGTACCTCGTACAGAATGACGATCTGGACGCGGACGGTTTCGACGGCCCCGCGAACTCGTTCCGGCTGAACGGCGGCTCGATTGTCTCCGCCGGCTCCGCCGCCATAGCAGCGGACCTGGCCCACGATGGGTTCAACTACTACTGGAGCGACTACGCTGTTGACGGCACTGGCGAGCCCGTCCAGATGACCCATTCGCCTGGCCTCTTCTGGCGACCCGTCAGAGAAGGCGCCTACGGTCTCGGCGACACCGTCAACTCTCAGGTCTGTTTCGCCCTTCCCGTCGAAGTAAGCGGCACACCCCTGATGGCGCTGGACATCGGCGGCCGAATGAGGCAAGCCCCGTTCCATGCAGCCCTCGCCGCGAATCTCGGAACGTGTGTCTACTTCCGCTACACGGTGCAGGAGGAAGACCTGGACCGCGATGGCGTCAGCATTCCGGCGAACGCACTCGACCTCAACGGCGGAGCGATCACCCTCGCAGTGGACGATGGGATCGAGGCCGACCTCAGCCACGAAGCGGTCGAGGATGACGCCGACTTCCAGGTGGACGGGGGCATCGTCCTGGCGCCAGTGGTGACGAGCGTGTCGTTCGCGAACGCACCCGACAGGGCGGACACCTACCGGGCCGGCGAGGTGATCAGTGTCCGCGTCGCCTTCGACAAGGTCCTGGCCGTGAGCGGCGAGCCGCGGCTGGCCCTGAGCGTGGGAGCCCACACGCGGCACGCCGCTTACACGGGGAGCACGACGGAGGAGACGACTACCGAGGCCAACATCTCAAAGCGCAACTTCTTCAGCCTCTCGTTCGAGTACGTTCTCCAGCCGGGCGAGCTGGACGCCGACGGGATCAGCATTCCGGTGAACGCCCTGAGCCTGAACGGAGGCTCACTCACGCTGGCTGGCTCTCCCGGCACCGCGGCGGATCTGTCACATGCGGCGCTGAATCCGGACGCGAGCCGGCTGGTCGACGCGCCCGACACGGCGCCGGCCTTCAGCACCGCGATCGCCAGCCAGGAGTGGATCGTCAACGAGCACGTGCGCCTGCTCTTGCCAGAGGCTGACGGCGACGGCAAGCTGACCTACAGCCTGTCACCGGAGCTGCCCGCTGGCATGACGTTCGACGCTGATGCGCGCCTGGTTGCTGGGACACCTCTGGCGCCGGCGACCTTGACGGCGTACGACTACACGGTAACGGACAGCGACCTGGAGGATCCTGAGAGCACCACGCTTGCGTTCCTGGCGAGTGTGATCCCGCCCCTTGCGGACGCAAGAGCCGTGTCGACGGGCGACGACGCTGCAAGAGTGAACTGGCGCGGCCCGTGGTCCGACCCGAACCGCGGCCGGCTGGTAATCGAAGCCCGGAGCCCGGGCATGGACTGGACCACCATGAGTGTGGTGGAGCCCTCAGGCGGGGAGCACGTCGTCCGCGGTCTGGCGCCGGAGACGCCGTACACGTTCCGCCTGAGGTTCGAGGCGTCAAGCCCCTCTGCCGACAGATCCGTCTCGGCCCAGTCGGCACCAGCGTACTCGGAGGAGTTCAGCGTCACGACTGGTTCGTACACGGGTCCATGCCGGCCTGGCGGCCAGTACCTGTGCCTCCGCGACGGCCGTTTCGAGCTGCGGGCGGATTGGAGCAATCCGGACCTGGCCGGCGACTTCGGTCCGGGCGCGGCGGCGACGGTGGATGTTTCAGACGAATCGGGGCTGTTCTGGTTCTTCGATCCGGACAACATCGAACTGGTCGCGAAAGTACTGGACGGAAGTCCGCTCAACGGCTACTTCTGGATGTACTTCGGCGCACTCTCGGACGTGGAGTACTGGCTGACCCTCCGCGACACGGCGGCGGGTGGCCTCCAGCGCACGTACCACAACCCACCGAAGGAGATCTGCGGTCAGAGCGACGTGAGAGCGTTCCCGGGAGACCTCGTGGCCCACCTCGGACCGTCGCAGGCGAGCGAACCGTCCGCCGGGCTCGCCGACCGGGATTCGTTGCACCTGGCGGCAATGCCGCCCGACTTGACCGGCGTGCATGAGTTCACCAGCGAGGCCGGCGAGTGCGAGCCAACGAACGATCGCCTGTGCCTCGTGCAGAACCGCTTCTCGGTCGACGTTCGCTTCATCGATCCGAACGCTCCCGAAGCGGAGACGATGCAAGTCGCGAACGTGCTGCCGTCCCTGACGACGGCCAACACGGGTTTCTTCTGGTTCTTCAACCGGGAGAACATCGAACTGGCAGTCAAGGTGCTGGACGGCCGCGCAATCAACGGCAAGTTCTGGTTGCTCTACGGCGGCCTGTCGGATGTCGAGTACGAACTCACGTTGACCGATACGATGACAGGCGAGTCGAAGGTCTACCGCAACGAGGCCGGCAGCCTCTGCGGCGAAATCGACACAGGCCCTTTCTGATCGGCGACTCCGCTGGAACCCGCAGGCCGGTCCGACGTTGGCGGGCCGGCCTGCTACTCCGCCGGCGCCGCCGTTGACAGCACGAGGCGCACCAGGTCCGCCTGGCGATGGACGCCGAGCTTCGAGTGCAGGTTCTTGACGTGCCACCTCACGGTGGCCTCCTTGCGACCCGTGGACACCGCGACTTCCCGGACGCTCCGACCGCGGGCGAGCAAGAGCGCGAGACCACTCTCGGCCGGAGTCAAGTCGTAGAGGTCGGCAAGTTGACGGCCGTCCATTTCGGGCGTCCTTCCCGGTTCCACCAACAGGATCTGAACGGCGACGCCACGGGTGTCGAAGCTGGTCCAGTCCAGGGGCACCGGGCATACGTGCAGAATCAAGGAGTCGGCTCTTGCATCGCCGGGACGCCAGAGAGCCATCGAACCGCCGACACCCCGGTCGAAACAGGCCGTCAGCAGCCGACCCAACCGGGCGTCCTCGTGCCGCGCGCAGGCTCTGAGCTGGTTCTTCCGCTGCGTGAGGCAGTCGCATTCCGCGAGGACGCGCCGCGCCCGTTCGTTCGCTTCCAGCACCCGGCCATGGCGGTCGAGATGGAGCACACCCAAGCCCGTCCGGTCCAGCAGGGCCGCCAAGGCATCACCGCGCGCGTCCGCGGCGGCCAGCGCCTGCCGGACGCGTACGAAGTGCGCCACATGAGGGACCAGTAATTCGATGCGCTTCAGGTTCTCGAACGACCAACCGCCCCGATCCATCTCTCGGGCGACGACCCAGAACATACTGGTGCCGCCATGTCCCGGCATACGAATGTTGAACTGATCGTTACTGGTATGCCGCGGGATGAAGCCCGCGTACACGGGCGAGCTCTTCTGTTCACTCTCGGTCAGGAGGTCCGTGTTGTGGTAGAGCCTGCCAGGGCGCATTCCCCTCATGCGGGGTATCCGCTCGTCCAGGGAGTGGTAGTACTCGATGTACTCCGACTCCAGATCCTCTTGCGGCTCGCCGCGAATCAGACCCCGATTGAAACGGAAGTCCGGGACAGTGTCGTCCACGTCAGCAGCTACGACGCAAAGCTGGCTCCCGATCAGTCCGCACGCACTGTCGATCGAAAGCGCCAGCTTCGTCCATCGACTCTCGTCGAAGACCGCTTCCTGCAGGAGGCCAACGACTTCGTCCATGGCGTCCACTTCTTTTCCTCTGCGCTTCATCTAACGATCTTGGTCAGCTTACACGGATCAATCAGCCGCTAGCACCCCCAAAACAGGGGGGGGCTGGCTACGGAGAACGAGCCGGGTCCCACGGCACAACGCGCGCCCTCGCAGAGCCGCGCAGCTCCTATCGCAGCGTGTAGAGTGCCGCCCGTGCGCTGCAGGGGGTTCGCCGTTGTTGTCTGCCTCGCGGCCGCGACTATCGCATCTGCCGTCCCCGCAACCGCCCAGTCCGAGGCGACGACCGGGATCATCCGCGGCACCGTCC
>JAPOVF010000151.1:8625-11900 GCA_026708285.1 Acidobacteriota bacterium | reverse complement strand
GGGAATCCGACGAACCGACCGGACTGTTCACCCTGCTGCTGGAGCAGCACGGCGATCGGTGGTTCATCGTCGCCGACCACACCTCCCAATAGCGTCTCTACGCGACGATGAGAGAACCGAGCGTCATCCTGGTGGGCACCGCGTCGGTCCTGACCCTGGGACTGGCCGGATTCGCCCTCGAGGGGCCAGGCATCCAGGCCGAAATCCAGGCTCGGACGGCGGCGGCGCTGGCCGATGTCGGCGTCCGAAACCTCAGTGTGCAAACGAACGGCCGCGATGTGACGCTCTCCGGCACCGTCGCCTTCGTCGAGATCGGAATGGAGGCGGCGCGGCGAGCGGCCGCGGCACCGGGCGTGCGCCGTGTGGAAAACCGGCTCGAGATGGCCATGGGCCCTTCCTTCGAGCTCGCGCCCGAAGGAGATATCTGGTTGCTCAGGGGCAAGATGCCGACGCCCGAAAGCCGGCAGGAGCTGTTCGACGCTGCCGCCGCGATCGTCGGTCAGGGAAACGTGATCGATGAAACCGAGGTCGATGACTCTGTAACTGAACCGCCCTGGCTAGGGGCGCTACCCAGGTTGATCCAGCTTCTGCGCCGACTCGACGGCGCTCCAGGACTGCGTCTTGAGGATGGAATACTGACGCTGACCGGTCACACTTCCAGCGAGGGTCTGCGGGACCACCTGAAGGACGAGATCGCATCGATCCAGACTGCGGCCAATGCCGGCTGGCAGATCGCCGATCGGATGAGGATTTCACCGGTGGCTACGAACCACGAAGCGGAGAACCGCATCAAGCGCGTACTGGAACGCGGGCTGATTCAATTCGAGGCCGGCACGTCGACGCTCACCGAGGAAGGCAGGACCATCGTCGACGAGATCGGCGCCACGCTGGCCAACATCTCCGACATCCGGGTTGAGATCCTCGTCCACGCCGACACTGACGGCGATCCAGCAGCCAACCGGGCGCTCAGTCTCGAGCAGGCAAGGGCCGTGCGCGACGTCCTCTCGGCCAGTATTCGTCCGGACCGGCTGCTGGCGGTCGGCTACGGCAGTGGCCGTCAACCTGTCGCCGATGACGACGACGCGACGGACGGCATCGGTCCTTCGACTCCCCGCATCGAGTTCCGAGCCCTGCACCGACCCTGAACCGACGCCGATGCTCTACGTCCTACTGGAGATCTGGATCTGGGTCGTGGCCGCGGCCCTCGTCGGTGCGATCTTCGGCTGGTGGATCAGGAGCATCCGGGCCGCCAGGGAAGTTGCGCGCGAAGCCCTGCTCTGGCAGCGGCGCGTCGAACGGCTAAGGAGACTCGCGACAGGTCTGAAGCAGACGACGGAAGACGAAGGAAGAAGTCCAGACGGCCCGTGAGTAGTCACCGGCCGGTGCGGAGATCGAACTCCGACGGCGCCACGGCGACGCCGGCCCGGTGCTGCAAGGCGCGTGATGTGACGTCCGCCAGAACACCCGGCCGGTCCGCCGCGATGTCCCATTGCTCGCCCGGATCGAGCGCCAGGTCGTAGAGCAGCGGCGGGTCGTGTTCCGTCCGCTCGCCTGCCAGACCGTACTCGCCCTCGGTGATGAAGTGCGCCTTGTACTTGCCCACGCGGTAGGCGTAGAGCTCGCTGCCGCGGTAGAACGGCACTTCCTCGCGCGGCCCCTCCCCGTCACCGCGAAGCACCGGGGCGAGATCGAGGCTGTCCATCGGCCTGTCGTCCGGGATGGCGCCGCCAGCCAGGCCGAGGAAGGTTGCGAACAGGTCGCTCGTCGACCCCATCTCGTTCGTGATCGCTTCGGGCACGATCGTCCCGGGCCACCAGAAGAGCCCCGGCACCCGCATGCCGCCCTCCCAGGTCATCCCCTTGCCTTCGCGCAGCGGGCCGGCCAATCCCCCCTGGGTGCGAAAGGCGGTCCATGGACCGTTGTCGCTGCTGAAGAAGACCAGCGTGTTCCCGGCGATCCCCTCCTCCTCGAGCGTGTCGAGGATCCTGCCGACGCTCCAGTCGATCTCCTCGATCACGTCGCCGTAGAGCCCGGCGCGGCTATGGCCTTCAAACTCCGGCGCCCTGAACAGCGGCACGTGGGGCATGCTGTGCGGCACGTAGACGAAGAAGGGCTCGTCGCGGTGGGCGCGAATGAAGTCCACCGCCTCCTCCGCGTAGCGCTTCGTGATCGTCGTCTGGTCCGCTGGCTGCTCCAGCGTCTCCGTGACGATCTCGCCGGCCTCGTCGCGCTCCGAGCGGATCAACGGCACGTCCCAGTACTCGATCTTCGGATCCAGGAAGGCGGCGCGACGCTCTTCTCTCCCCGGCAGCGTCGACATCATGTCGTTCGAGTAGGGAATGCCGAACCAGTAGTTGAATCCGTGTCGGGTGGGCACGTACTCCGGACCATCGCCCAGGTGCCACTTGCCGAACATGCCCGTGGCGTAGCCCAGGTCGCGGAGCGCCTCGGCGATCGTGATCTCTTCGTCCTGGATCCCGCCCACGTAGTCTGGGAACAGGACCCGCGCCTGATCCCCGTAGAGGCCACTTCGCACGCCGAGCCGGCCGGTGAGCAGTCCCGCCCGGCTCGGCGAGCAGACCGAAGCCGTGACGTAGAAGTTCGTCCACCGCTGGCCTTCGGCCGCCATCCGGTCCAGGTGCGGCGTCCGGATCACCGGCGCGCCGTAGCTTCCCAGATCGCCCCAGCCAAGGTCGTCGGCGAAGAAGACGACGAAGTTCGGGGGCCGGGCTGAAGGGGCCGATTCCGGGGCTCCCTGAGCGCATGCGGCCAGGACTGCGAGCAGCAGGGGAAGAAAGCGGGATGTTCTCGGCATGGCGCGAGTGTAAGGGACCGCGTGAAGACAGTAGGATCGCCAACTTCCGCTTACCCCCAACCACCCAGAGACCGCCCATGACCCCACCCCGGATCGACGAAACCCGCGCCCTCGACCATCTGATGGACCTGCTGGCCATCGAGGGCCTGAGCGGTCGCGAGGGAAAGGTCGCGGCCGCGGTCCGGGAGAAGCTCGTCGCCGCGGGCTGCGAGCCGTCATGGATCGGCCACGACGACGCGAACGAGCGGATCCCCGGCGACTACGAGGTCGGCAACCTGATCGTCGACCTACCCGGCACCAGCCCCGGGCCGCGACGGCTGTTCATGGGTCACATGGACACGGTGCCGCTCTGCCGCGGCGCGGTGCCGGTGCGCCGGAACGGACGGATCGAGGCGGAAGGGGACACGGCGCTCGGCGGCGACAACCGGACCTCGATCGGCGCCCTGGTGACGATGGTCGA
>JAPOVF010000151.1:0-7873 GCA_026708285.1 Acidobacteriota bacterium | reverse complement strand
TCGACGGTTGCCGAATGATCGCCGCCATCGCCGCGGCCTGAGACTGGAGGCCCCTGAAGTGAACACCCGCATGTTGCATGAGAAGGTGATCGTCGTCACCGGCGCCGGCCGCGGCATCGGCCGCGACATCGCCCTGCTCGCCGCTTCCCACGGCGCCTCCGTCGTCGTCAACGACCTCGGCGGTTCCGAACGCGGCGACGGCGCCGACCAGACGCCCGCGCAGAGCGTCGTCGACGAGATCCGGGCAGCCGGAGGACGCGCCGCGGCGAACTACGAGAGCGTCGCCGACTTCGACGGCGCAAACCGCATGGTCGAGCAGGCGCTCGACGAGTTCGGCCAGATCGACGGCGTCGTCAACAACGCCGGCATCCTCCGCGACGTCATCTTCCACAAGATGGAGGAGAGCGACTGGGACGCCGTCGTCGCCGTCCATCTCAAGGGCAGCTTCAACATGGCTCGGGCCGCCGCGCCCCACTACCGCAAGCAGATCGGCGGCGCCTTCGTCCACATGACCTCGACGTCGGGGCTGATCGGCAACTTCGGCCAGGCGAACTACGCCGCCGCCAAGCTCGGCATCGTCGGGCTCTCCAAGTCCCTCGCGCTCGACATGCAGCGCTTCGAAGTGCGCTCGAACTGCATCGCGCCCTTCGCCTGGTCGCGGCTGATCGGCACGATCCCGACCGCCGATCCGGCACAGGCCGCGCGCGTCGCGAAGATGAAGGAGATGACGCCGGCGCTGGTCGCGCCGCTCGCCGTCTACCTGCTGAGCGACGGGGCGAAGGACGTGAGCGGCCAGATCTTCGCCGTGCGCAAGAACGAGATCTTCCTGATGAGCCAGCCGCGACCTGTCCGCTCCGTCCACAACAGCGACGGCTGGACCCCGGAATCGATCGCCGAGCGCGGCATGCCGGCCCTGGCCGGGTCGTTCTTCGACCTCGACCGGACGACCGACGTCTTCACCTGGGAGCCGACGTAGCCGCGGCGCCTACAACTGCCAGGCCAGCAGCAACTGCACGGCGCTCTCGTCTTCCTCCGTGCCGAGCTTGTTGCTCCAGTACTGGTACTCGATGCCCGCGAACAGCTTGCCGGCGTCGCCGCCGAACGCCTTTCCCGCGTCCCAGCGGAACTGCGGCTGGGCGAGGATCGTGCCGCCGGACTCTACGCCGAACTCGTTCGTCGTGCCCCAGATGTACTCTAGATGGCCCGTGATCTGGAAGCTCTGTTCACCGAGGGAGAAAAGGAAGAGTCCGTTCACGTCGAAGGCATAGCTGTCGTCGGTCTTCGGCGCACCGCCGGCACCGACGCCGCTGCTGTCGTCGAGGTACAGCATCAGGTCCGTGTTCAGGAAGATGAATCCGGGCGCCTTCCAGGCCAGGCGCAGCCCGGGCAGGTACTTGACCACCTTCGCGTCGCCCGCGGCGTTCAGGCCGGCGATGAAGCCGACGTCGACGAGCGGGCCGCCGCCGACCGTCTTCCCGGTCATCTTGCCGAGGCTCAGCGTCGGGTACCACTCGCCGTAGAAGTCCCGCTCGTTGAAGCCGTCGCGACCCTTGTCGTCGAGATAGTCGATGAAGAAGAAGCTGTCGCCGTATTTCCACTGCGTCGCCTGCTGCAGGGTGAGGACGAAGCTCTCTTCCTCCTGCGCCGAGAACGGGTTCAGAAGTTCGCCGAACTGGAAGTGGAACTCGGTCTGCGCGGCGGCCGGAGCGGAAACCGCGACCAGGGCGGCCAGAGCGGCGACGACGAAACGGCGCCGCCCCCCGAATCCTCTTCGCCAGCCGCCTCCTGGCGTCACGCCACCTCGAACAGTCCCGCGGCGCCCATGCCGCCGCCGATGCACATCGTGACGACGACGTTCTTCGCGCCCCGGCGCTTGCCTTCGATCAGCGCGTGGCCGACCATGCGGGCGCCGCTCATGCCGTAGGGGTGGCCGATCGAGATCGCGCCGCCGTTCACGTTCAGCTTCTCGTTGGGGATGCCCAGCCGGTCGCGACAGTAGATGACCTGGACGGCGAACGCCTCGTTCAGCTCCCAGAGGTCGATGTCGTCCACCGTCAGGCCCTGGCGCTCGAGCAGCTTGGGGACGGCGAAGACGGGACCGATGCCCATCTCGTCCGGCTCGCAGCCGGCGACCGCCATGCCCCTGTAGATGCCCAGCGGCTCAAGGCCGCGCTGCTCGACCAGCTTCGAGTCCATGACCACGCAGGCCGACGCGCCGTCGGAAAGCTGGCTCGCGTTGCCGGCGGTGATCGTGCCGTTCTCCCGTACCGGCTTGAGCCCGGAGAGACCCTCGATCGTCGTGCCGGGCCGGTTGCCCTCGTCCTGGCTGAGCTCGACCTCGCCGAAACTGATGTCGCCGGTCGCCTTGTCGAGGATCATCTTCGTCGCGTTCATCGTGATGATCTCGTCGTCGAAGGCGCCCGCTTCCTGCCCGGCCGCGGTCCGCTGCTGGCTCTGCAGGCCGTACTCGTCCTGCTGCTCGCGGGTGACGTCGTAGCGCTTCGCCACCACCTCGGCGGTGTCGATCATCGGCATGTGGAGATCCGGCTTGTTGTCCCGGATCCACGGATCGGGCGCGCGGAAACCGTTCATCTTGTCGTTCTGCACCAGGCTGATCGAGTCGATGCCGCCGGCGACCACGACCGGCGCCCCGTCGACGACGACCTGCTTGGCGGCGGTGGCGATCGACATCAGGCCGGAGGAGCACTGCCGGTCCATCGTCATGCCCGATACCTCGACCGGCAGACCAGCCCGGATCGCGCACTGGCGGGCAACGTTGAAGCCCTGGGTGCCCTGCTGCATGGCGCAACCCATGACGACGTCGTCGACCTCGCCCTTCTCGACGCCGGCGCGTTCGATCGCCGCTTCGATCGCCGCCGCGCCCATGGTCGGCGACTCGAGGTTGTTGAAGGCGCCCCGATAGGCCTTGCCGATCGGCGTGCGGGCGGTGGAAACGATGACGGCGTCAGTCATGGAAAGGCTCCCTGGCTTGGATGGTTGCTGCGTGTTCGGCTCTTCGGAACCATGAGACTAGCACCTACCGTCCGGTCGGTCGGTCACTCCTCCAGCCAGGCGTTGAAGGACGGCTTCCGCTTCTCGCGGAACGCCGCCACGCCCTCGCGGGAGTCCGGGTGATGGTCGCCCATCGGCGTCCGGGCCGCGATGTCCTCGAGCGACTGCTCCCAAGTCTGGTCGGCGGCGTTGTAGAGGCTGCGCTTGAGCAGCCGCATCGCCACCTGCGGCCCGTTCGCCAGCTCACGCGCCAGGTCCATGGCCCGCGGCATCAGCTCATCGGGCTCCACGACTTCGTGCACGAGCCCGAGTTCCAGCGCCTCCGCCGCCGGGACGAGCCTGCTGCGCATCAGGAAGTCCATCGTCTTCGGCAGCCCCATCATCTGCAGCAGCAGGTAGTGGCCGCCCTCGTCCGGAAGGAGCCCGAAGCGGAGCGTGCCGCTGCCCATGCGCGCCGCGCTCGAGGCGATGCGGAAGTCGCAGCTCAGCGCGAGCGAGAAGCCGGTCTGGACCGCGACGCCGTTCATCGCCGCGATCGTCAGCTTGTCCATGCCGCGGATCGCCGTGTTGATGGGCTGGGAAATCTTGCGCAGGCCGTTGATCGTGCCGAGGACGTTGTCGTGGCCCCGATGAATGTCGGGCACCAGCGCCTCGCCGCGCCGGCCCTTGTCCTGGCCGCTGATGTCGTCGCCGGCCGAGAACGCCCTGCCGCTGCCGACAAACAGCACGACCCGCACTGAGTCCTGCATCGCGGCCTGGGTGAGAGTTTCCAGCAGGTCCCGCTTCATCGGCGCGTCCATGCCGTTGAGACGGTCCGGCCGGTTGAACGTGATGACCAGGATCCCCGGATCCTCCGTGGACACCTCGAATCCCCTGCACTCGCCCGTCTGGATCATGCCTGCATCCTCCGCGTTTCGTTGTCGTTCCTCCTCAGGCGGCGGCGATTGTCGCACAGGGCGGGGCGCTGGAGCGGCACCGTGCCCGTGCTACCCTGCCCCGACACGCTCGCCGGCTGCGCACGCCCCGCGAGCAGCGCAGAAAATCAAGGGAGGATCCACCTGATGAAACGCACCATCAGCGCGCTCACGCTCGTGCTGACCGGCGCCCTGCTGCACGCTTCGGCGTACGCATCCGGCACGATCGCCGCCGGCAAGGGCATCAACCCTCGCGACGCCTACACGATGGGCAAGGCGCTCACCTTCCAGAAGCTCGTGTGTCCCTCCTGTCCCCTGCAGAAGCGTGACCTCGACCGGGACCGCGCCCTGAGCCTGAAGAACAGCCTGGAGGCTCGCGACGAGGCCGAGAAGCCGGAGACCGACGACGACGAGCACATCAACGTGCTCTGCCCCGGGGCCGGCGAATCCGCGTGCGCGGAAGCACCGGACGAGCAGGAACTCGTTCATTTCTACCTGACCCGCCGCTACAAGCTGTAGCCCGGAACGAGAGGACCGAACAGGAATGAAGAACAGGTTCCCTGCACTTGCGGCCGCGTCACTGCTCCTGGCCGCGACCACCGCTCCGGTGTTCGCCGAAGGCTCTCCCTGGCTGCCCGCGCCCGGATCGGGCACGGTCACGTTCTCCTACGTCTCCCAGGAGGCGACCGACTACGAGCGCTCCGAGCGCTGGCGAAGCATGGAGGGCGCCGACTCGACGACGATCCAGCTCCCCGGAACGCTCGGCCTCGACACGGTCTGGATCAACGGGACGTACGGCATCTCCGACGCTCTCGCCCTCGACTTCCAGATCGGCACGTCGGACAGCCAGTACCCCGGGGGCGGCCCCAAGCACCCGGACAAGGACGACCTGAGCGGGCTCCAGGACGCGAGAGCCGGCTTGACCTGGCGCTTCCGGGACGAGGTCGTGACTTCGGGCCCCAGCATGGCGCTGCGGTTCGGCGTCATCCTCGCGGGTGACTACGACACCGGCTACATCAACTCCCTGGGCGACGGCGGCAACGGCGCCGAGGTTTCGCTGCTGATCGGCAATTACGTCGGTGAGCGGGGCGTCCTGTCAGCCGAGGTCGGCTACCGCTACCGCACCGACGACATTCCGGAGGACATCATCCTGAATCTCTCGGCCGGCGTTCTGGTCGGAGAACGAGTCGGCTTGAGCGTCGGCTACCGGATGACCGACGGCGGTTCGGGGCTGGACATCGGCGTTTCGCCATTCTCCCCGGCCCGCTTCCCGGAACTTCAGGAAGACATCAACCTCCTGTACGGCACGGTGAACATCGGCCTCACGGGCAGCGCGAGCCTGGCGTTGACCTATGGTGACGTCATCGACGGCCGCAACACCCCGAACTCCGAAGTCATCGGCCTCAGCGTCGGCTTCACCTTCGGCGGCGGCGGCTTCTGACTCCAGCGCCCGCCCCCTAAGGCGCGTTCAGGCTCCAGTCGTACTCGTAGTCGATCGAACCCGCGAACCCCTCGAGACGCGCGGCGAGTTCTTCGTCCGCGTACTCGATGAGGTGCGCGACGACTGACTCCTCGGTGTTGCCGAAGTCCTCGGTGTACCAGTCGTAGATGCTCGAGATGACGATGAAGTCCTCGTCCACGAAGTCGACGCCGCGGGGGTTGTTCACGTAGTCGTGCGCACCCTGCTCGAGCAGCTCCTCCGTGTTGGCCGCCGTGAACGCCGTGGCCAGCAGATGCGGGCAACCGTACGCGGCGCAGTTCACAGCGTAGTGGATCCGCTTGTCGCGCCAGAGCGGACGAAGGATGCCGTGCTCGATGTCGTCCAGGCTCAGGTCCCGGCCATTCACCTGCGCGTGCGGGTCCTGCCACGGGCCGGTGTTCGGAATGACGCCTTCGTGAATCTCCTTGATGGAATCCACCGGGTACTCCGAAAGCACGACCTGGACCGTGAGCGCGTTGTAGAGGTTGATCCAGTACGCCATCTGCTCGGCCCGTGAGTAGACGCTCGGATCGAGCCCCTGCAGGTAGTCGAGGTAGTCGCCCAGCTTCGCGGTGTCGGCGGCACTGGCCGAGATCGTCGCGTAGTCGAACAGGTTGACTCCCATGTCGTCGGTGCCGACGTAGGCGTCGAGGATCTCCTGCCAGGGACGGTGATCGAGCGTCTCGCCACTCGTTTCGTCACTGACGTCCCACCCCGCGATCTCCTTCGACTCCGGAGCGCCACAGGCCAGGGCCACCGCCATCACCGCCGCAAGGACTGTCAGGTAGCGATTCGTCATGGCTCTTCCCTTCGTATCTCGCCCCGCCGGCGCAGCGCGATGTCGGCGGCCAGCGCCAGGCTGATCAAGCCGAACTCCAGTCCACGGACCCAGAGCGGCTGTTCGTATGGTTGCAACGTGTAGTCGGGCAGATTGAGCCCGGTGATGTAGCTGAGCAGGATCGCTACGGATGCCGTCCACCCCCAAACGCTCGGAAAGACTACCGCGAAGGGCAGGAGCCAGAGCAGGTACCAGGGATTGATCACCGGCGACAGCACGAGCAGAACTCCAAACAGCCAGTCACCGCGGGGGATTCCGCGCTCGACGCCGCGGGCGTACCGGATGAAGCAGGCGGCCCAGAAGACAGCGAACAGCAGTCCGACGACCAGCCGCGCGCCGGACGGCGCAACCACCGTCTTGAGCAGTCCGAAGATCGCCGAGTTGAACTCCCAGTCGCGCGCGAAGGTCAGGAGCGAGACGAGATCGGTGCCGCCGGTGACAACAAAGGGCAGGTACGCCGCCGCCACCGTGCCGACAAACAGCGCCCAGTGCTTCGGCCGCGCCCGGACCAGAACCAGGGGCGCCAGCACCAGGGCGAAGGTCTTCGTCGCAACGGCCAGCCCGAGAAGAGCGGCGGCCGTCCAGAACCGGCGCTCGCGCGCGAGCACGATGCCAGCCAGCAGCAAACAAACACCGACGCCGTCCGGGTGGGCGGTGAAGGCGATCTCCTTGACGACCAGCGGGCACCACGCATAGAGGAGGACATTCCGCGCCGGCGCCAGTCGGAGCAGCAGGAAAACGACAGCCAGATCGACAGCGATCAGAATCGCCTGCAGCACGGCGACGCTCGCCGGCTTGATCCAGTACGCGACGAGGAACACGAACTGCGTGACCGGCGCGTAGATCGTCGGCAGCTCCGGGTAGTTGACGCCGTGAAGCACGCCCTGGAACAGCACCGGCACCGCCGGATCGACGAAGAACTCCTCCGGCGCCGCGCCGTAGGGCGTACCCGCAACGGCGAAGCGGTAGCCGTCCCATAGATACCGGTAGAAGTCGTCCTCGTAGAACGGACCGCCAACGAGCCCCACGAGGCGAAAGGCGATCGCCCAGAACAGCAGGCGGCGAACCGGGAACGGTTCCCCGGTCCTCAGGAAGCGGACGAAGAGACCGAAGACCGGGAGTCCGGCACAGGCGACGAGGAGGAAGAACCGGCCGAGTTCGGGTTCACCCGGTTGACGCGCCAGCAGCGCGAGGGCCGCGTACGTCAGGACGCACCAAAGACCGACCCCGTCTACATATCTTCTAGAGGCCAACCCACTCCGTCCAGCCGGACCCGCGGTGGCCGAAGTCGAAGACCTCCGGGTGCAGCAGTTCGGTCAGGATCTCCGCTGACTCCACGACCCTGGGACCCGGCCGGTTGAAGTACTGGTTGCCGTCGGTCAGGAAGACGCGACCGCTTCGCACCGCTGAGAGTTCGGCCCAGCCCGGCTGAGCCATCAGGGGCGGCATCTCCGCCACGGTGCGCGCGATGTCGAAGCCGCACGGCATGACCGCGATCACGTCGGGATCGGCCTCGACCATCCGCTCGAACTCGAAGTAGCCCGAGTGCCTTCCCGCCTCGCCGAGCATGACCCTGCCGCCGGCGATCTCGACGAGTTCGGGGATCCAGTTCTCCGCGTGCATCAGCGG